>JAZNOJ010000095.1:0-86931 GCA_045580735.1 Candidatus Egerieisoma sp.
TATTAATACAAAGGACGTAGTATTAATTAGAAGATATATCGCAGGAGTTAAGGACATTACTTTAGATATTAATGTGGCAGATTTGAATGTTGATGCTGAAATTAATACAAAGGATGTTTCAATACTTAGAAGATATATCGCGGGCTGGGATATTAAATTCTAATATTTTGGCTATAAATAGCACGGATAAAAGAGACTGCCGGTACATGAAAATGTATGAGGTGGTCTCTTTTGTTGTATTATGTTCATGGGAAAGAATCCTTATATCTAATGTATTGTGAATCAACCACATACGAGTTATAATTAACACACTTGTAATAAATTACAAGGCAATATTTGAGGATTGATAATAATAGATAATGTAAATAAAGGTGAAATTTGGGAGGATTTGGCAGAAAAGCTGGATGTTGACCTTGATGAAATGACTGATAAGCAATTTGCTGATTATATTGAGGCATGCAAAGAAAAAGGCTTTGTTGTAGACGCTAAATCTGATTCATCTTCATTTGATGCCTTCGACGAGGAAGGGTATATGCTGAGTATTGATTATTATAGTAGCTTTTTGAAGATGGAGATTGATTTAAATGCACCTATTGAAATGAAGGAAATTTCTTGGCCCAATGGTAAGGCTGGAAAAATGTTGCCTGTTCCGAAGTCAACAGTAGGTAAATTTTCCTACGAGAACGATGATAGCTTCTTTTTATATTTAGGAAATACATCTCCTGCTGAATACGCAGAATATGTTAATGCTTGCTCTGAAAAAGGTTTTAATGTGGATTACAGTAAGGGTGACGATTATTATTATGCAAATAATAGTGAAAATTATCATGTTTCTCTTAAATACTTAGGAAATAACATTATGAGTATTAATATTACGGCTCCATTCGAGGAGGATGATATTGAAACCTCGACAATTGATTCCTCGACGGAGAAACCTACAGAGGAGCCGGGAGAGAGCGTTGATTATTCTACAGAGAAACCAAAGGAAAATGTGGAGGTTGATAAAGCAGAAAAGGAACCAAATAACGACGCTTCAAATAAAGATGGTATAGGCTCAGACTTCAAGGCGGCAATGGATAGCCATGAAAAGTTTATGGATGAGTATATCGCATTTATGAAAAAATATGAAGAAAATTCAAGTGATTTTACTCTTCTTGATGACTACCTAGATTATTTGGACAAATATGGTGAGTTTGTAGAAGACTTTGCAAAGTGGGAAGATGAAGAAATGAATGATGCAGAAACAGCATATTATATTGATGTTCAAACGAGAGTAAATAAGAAGCTGCTTGAAGCTGCATTATAATTAATAATTATAGTAAGATCGATGCATTCTGATGTGCATCGGTCTTTTTTTAGTTATAATTAAGCAAAGGGTTTTATTATTTCTAAAAAATATTCAGTTATCTGCTCGGGGCTTTCTGTCATGCCATGTGATAACCACCAGCTTACTGTTTCAACAAAGGATGATGTTATATGATTAACTAAATAATCCTCTGGAAGCTTAGAGCTTTTTAGAAGACCTTTTTGAGCATACTGAGATATTACCAATTTTTTAAGATTACTTTTGAAATATCTGATAAATAAATCGTTGTTTTGGGAAGAAAGAAGCTCGAGAATATGTCTGTCATTTTCCTGTAAGTGTTTTAAAAGATGTAGAAAAACAGAATCGGCTGCATACTCACAAGAGTAATGACAATGGCCATGTGGAAGGCCCATTGCGGTATCAATAATATGTCCGAATAACTCTTCGCAAAGATCTCTTAATAAATAATCCTTGGTTTCAAAATGAGCGTAAAATGTGGTTCTGCCTACATCAGCAGCATCGATGATTTCCTGAACTGAAATTTGATTATAGTTTTTTTCTGAAAGCAATGAGGCAAATGCGTTAAATATTGCGTCTCTGCTTTTTCTTTGTCTTCTATCCATAATATAAAAAAGTCTCCAAATTCATTTTGACGAACAAAATATTAAAAATGTTCTGTAACATACATACACGACTTTTTGATTATTGAAAGTGATGTCTGTATTTTATATACTGATACAGAACAAAATGTTTTGTATCATACAGATTATATGATGTGGCGTGCATAATGTCAATAAAGTGAGGTAAATAAGATGTTAAAGAAAATTAATGATTTTTTGGCTAGCCTTCCAGCTACAATTATAGGAGGAGTATTTCTTATATTAAGCTTTGTTCTATCAAAAATCGAAATAAGGCTTCCAATAGATCCGGCTTGGATTACAGTTGTAGTTAGCGGTATTCCGCTTTTATATTTAGCGATATGGAGAATAATTCATAATCCGGGTATCAGTAAAATTTCATCAGCACTTTTAATTAGTATTGCTATGTTTGCTGCTATTGGAATTGGAGATTTGTTTGCAGCTGGAGAGGTCGCTTTTATTATGGCAATTGGTGCGATTTTAGAGGATATGACAACTGAAAGAGCAAAGAAAGGCTTAAAGAAGCTAATTGGCTTAGCTCCTACACAAGGAAGAAAAATTGTTGATGGTAAAGAGATAATGATACCTGCAGAGAAAATAATGAAGGAAGACATACTTCGAATTTTCCCCGGGGAAACAATACCGGTTGACGGGATTATTATTTCCGGAGAAACCTCTGTAGATCAATCAATTATGACGGGAGAAGCTATCCCTGTAGATAAGGCTCAAGGTGAAGAAGTGTATTGCGGAACGATAAACCGTTTTGGAGCAATTGATATAAGAGCTACTAAGGTCGCAGAGGATACATCGCTTCAAAAATTAATTCATATGGTGCAGGAGGCGGAAAATAACAAAGCTCCTATGCAGCGAATAGCTGATAAATGTGCAAGCTGGCTCGTACCTATAGCTTTAATGATTGCAATTGTATGTGGCATACTTACAAAGGATATTGTTAGAGCAGTTACAGTTCTAGTTGTATTTTGCCCTTGTGCATTAGTTCTTGCAACACCTACTGCTATTATGGCAGCTATTGGTCAGGCAACAAAGCATGGTGTTATTGTAAAATCTGGTGAAGCATTGGAAAAAATGGGCAAGGTAGATACTGTTACATTTGATAAAACCGGCACTCTTACGATGGGACAGCTCGAAGTAAGCGATGTGATTTCCTTTAAGGATAATTTAAATGAAAAAGATTTAATATCTATGGCAGCATCTGCTGAAAGCAAAAGTGAACATCCTTTGGGAAAAGCAATTGTACTACATGCGAAGAATAATAAATTGTCTATTTTAGAATCTAAGGATTTTAAAATGACAAGTGGCAGAGGTGTTTATGCTAAAATATTAGAAAAAGAATTATTATGTGGCAACGAAAGGTTTTTAAATGAAAATGGTATTGAGTTGAATGATAATGTTCAAATTGAACTTGAAAATTTGAGGGAAGAAGGTAAAGCAACTGTAATAGTAGCTGAAAATGGAAATTGCATCGGAATTATTGCTTTATCGGATGTAATTCGTTTAGAATCAAAAGATATTGTAAAAAAACTTCATTCTATGAAAACTGAGGTGGCATTGCTAACTGGTGATAATGAAAGGGCTGCAAATTATTTTGCACAGAAGGTTGGAATTGACACTGTTCATGCAGAACTTTTACCAGAGCAGAAGGTTGAGAAAATTAATCAGATTCAAAACAAAGGTAAAGTAGTATGCATGATTGGTGACGGTGTAAACGATGCACCTGCTTTAAAATCTGCAAATGTAGGTGTTGCAATGGGAAGCATGGGAAGTGATATTGCAATTGAGGCGGCCGATATTGCGCTTATGAGTGATGATATTTCAAAAATTCCGTATTTGAAAAAGCTTTCAAATGCAACAGTTAGTACAATAAAGCTTAGCATTACATTATCAATGTGTATAAATTTTATAGCAGTATTGCTGTCTGTATTAGGAGTGTTGACACCTACAACAGGTGCTTTAGTGCATAATGCCGGTTCGTGCTTTGTTGTTTTAATTGCGGCATTACTCTATGACAGAAAATTCGATTTTTAGAATTAAGGCGCAGTGTAAATCTTAATAAAATGTATTTGATTATTAATAAAAATTTATAAAATATGAATAGAAACTGCTCTTGTATTGTTAACAAAACTGTAGTATATTACTAGAATGGATAAAGTAACAGATTCATAAAAATGTATTTTATTTTGCAAATATTATAGCTACGAGGTGAAATAAATAATGATAATTGCGGTAACATATGAAAATGGCAATATTTTTCAACATTTTGGTCATACAGCTCAATTTAAATTATATGAAATAGAAAATAAGGCTATCATTAGTTCAAAAATAATTGACACTAATGGAAGCGGTCATGGTGCATTGGCAGGACTTCTTAGTTCACTAAAGGTGGAAATTCTTATTTGTGGAGGTATCGGAGGCGGTGCGCAGCTTGCACTTGCTCAAGCAGGAATAAAACTTTTTGGTGGTGTTAGTGGTGATGCTGATACTGCAGTTCAAGATTTCATTGATGAAAAATTGAGCTTCAACCCCAATGTGAAATGCAATCATCACAGTCATCATGGCGAAGAACATAACTGCGCTAATCATTCGTGTGGTGGTAGCTGCTCAAATCATGCCTGCCATTGAGATTGATACTTGTAAAGGATTAATAGATATTATTTCATATATTTGACATTTTATAAATTACGAAAGATAATTAAGTTACATGAAAATACAAAACATAAAGAAAAAAATCATAAAAATATTACAATTTTTATTCAATCCGCGTTTCTTGTTGTGCTTTGGACTTGGTTGGATGATAACTAATGGTTGGGCGTATATATTGCTTGCAGTAGGAACCTTTTTGGAGATAGGCTGGATGATAGCAGTTGCAACGGGTTATTTAGCATTATTGTGGATTCCGCTCACTCCGGAAAAGCTTATTACGATTGTAATAGCCATTGCTCTGCTTAAGTTTTTATTTCCAAACGACAAGAAAACTTTAGGTATTTTGAAAGCACTTTATAATAGTGTAAAACTAAAGAAGAATACTAAAAAGAAATTAAAAAAATCTAAAAAAGAAAACAAAGCTGAAGAAAAACAATTAAATAAAGAGAAAAGCTAAAAATAACGCCGAGCAATTTCGGCGTTATTTTTGTATTGGAGATAATAATTATTTTTTAGATGTAAGTTGTTTAATGTATAAAATTAAACTTAAAATGATTGATGATATTCCAAATATAAAATAATATTTTACTAGGCTGTTTGTGGTTCCGTAAATATCTAAAACACCTTTGATTATACTTCCTACAGTAAGTGTTGCAATTCCTGAATGATACAAATTTCTTGATAAATATTTAGGAAATAATAATTTTGTTGATATAGAGATAATAAAATAGGGAAGTGCACCAAAAATCAAAGGAATTGCAAAAGCGTAAATTAAATAATATGAATATACTTCATGACTAAATATTTCATAAATAGCACCAAATAATGCACATGTTATGGATAAAACTATGTAGATTATACCGGTTTTAATAGTAGATACGTTATTTTTATCAATATCCGATGTAAACAATATCACTCACACTTCTTTCCTTTATCTTTTTCCCATTTGTAGTTGGTTTGTTTATAATTTTTCCGTTGAAATACATTGTAGAAGAGCCACCACCATCTAAATTATAGGCAATTTTTACATCTAATGATTTCATAAATTCAGCTAGAGAGTATAGTGACAATCCTTCGCTTTCACTTGTCCTGCCATCAGAAACTAAGAAAATATAGTGAAGCTCGTCTATAATACCTATTGCAGTGCGAGGATTACTTGCCATGGATTTACCTACTTCATCATTTTCAGAAACAGAGATTTCTCCATTTGTTATTAAAGCAGGTCCAAACGAAAGTATTTGGGCTGCATTATTGTTATATATTTCTTGTGCAGATACTTCACTTTCTGTTATAACCTCAAAGCTACCATCTTCATAGATAATTAAATCTTCTTGATTTTTATCAGGAGTTTCTCTATATAAAGTGCCATTTTTTAAGACATAGCCTTTTTCTTGAGAACCATAGAAATCACCATTTATTGCAAGTATTGCATTATTTTTACTTGCTGTTTCAGAGGTTTTTGCTGTAACATTTTTACCATAAGTGTTATTTGCAAAAGCTGTTTTTAAGAGCATAGGATTAGAAAGCTGCACGTCAGCGACATAAATGGAAGTGTTATATTCTCTGTATTTTGTTAGCGTAATTGAGATATTGTCGTCGATGTAGCAGTAATCTGATTGTGTTGCATTCCCAGTTTCTAAATCAGTTGCGTTGCCAAATTTGTTTGCAGACGTGTGATTGTCTGGAATAATTGTATATATATCTTTTAATACAAATGTATCTAGTAGTACATATACAGTAAAAATAGAAAGCAACAATCCAAATGCTATACACCATAATGCGTTTCTTTTTTTCATATACTAATTACCTCATATTTAAATTTATTCTGCTGCAAAGGTTCCGGAATCAGATCCAACATATACCGTGTAGCTTTCTCCTTTTCGTATCTCAGGACTGCTGATTATTAATATTTGGAATGGTAGCTCAGGTGAATGTGTTAGGATTGTATTTTCATTTTTATCTTTTAAGATGATATTAGTACCTGATGCCTGATTCCCAACGTTTAATGACAGGATACCTTGATTTTGTGATTCAGTAAAGGTGTGTGCCATGCCAGCAGCACCGCTGCCGATGAAAGTGCCTCCTGTAATAGAAGCTGATGTATCGAAGTCAAGCGTAGATGTGTCTCCCTGTGTTGGACCAACTACAATTGTATATCCTCCTGATATAATAACAGAGCCATTAGAATCAATTCCATCTCCTGAAGCATTAATGTAAATATTTCCATTGGAAATTTCTACAGAACCATTGGAATTACCCATACCTCCAGGTCTGCCGCCTCCGAACATGCCATTATCACGACCGCCATTTCCTGATGAATCATTACCACCGGCAGCATTAATACCATCATCACTTGCAAATAAATCAATTTCTCCGCCGGATATAGAAATGCTTTGTGCCTCGAGCCCCTCATAGCTTTCAGTTATATTAATATTTCCTCCTGTGATTGATAATTTTTCATCTGCGTGGATACCATCATCGCCACTTTTTAAATGTAATGTTCCATTGTTTACTATAATCGATTGATTTGAATGTATGTTGTCGTCTGCAGAATCAATAGAAATATTTCCATTTGAAATAAGAATACTTCCTGTCGATTTAATGCCCTTCATGCTTGTGCTGTCATTTGAAGTGTCCTCTGTGTTTGTTATATATATATTACTTGAGCTTCTTGCATGAGGTCCTCTGCCGCCATGCATGCCACCACCCATAAAATCTCCATATCCACCAGAGCTGTGTGATGATGCATTCTCGCTTCCTCCGCCGGATATTATATCAAATTCACCATCTTCTATTTGTGTATATGCATAAGAGCTTAAGCCATCTCCCTCGGCTTCTATATTGAAGCTACCGCTTGAAATATAAATAAAGCCGAGGGCAGTATCGTCTGTGTTTTCTGAATGTATACCATCTTTTCCTGAATCGATATTGAATGTTGAATTCGTAATCCGAATACTATCGTTAGCATCGATTCCATGATTTGAACTGTTAATAGTATAAATGCCACTTGCAAAAACTAAATCATCCTTACATACAATTCCATGACCTGCGGGAGATGAAATTTCTAGTTTCCCGTTTCCGTTAAATGTTAAATCTTGTTTTGAAAATACTGCACCATCAATGTTATTGTCATCGATATTTTCAAATGAGCTACCGCTTGTGAGTGTGTTTGTAGAATTTTCTGCAAGAGTTATAAATACTTTGTCAGCTTCTTTAATATAAAGTGCAGCAGATGTTTTACTTGTTATATTTGCGTTGTTTAATACGATTTTGGGTTTTGCAGTTTCCGGAGTATTTACTATGAGCGTTGCATCATTTGTCGTACCTTTTATTATATATGTGCCATCTTCTGTAATTGTAATTTTATTATTTTCTATCGTTACTTTTTCAGAAGAGCAAGCAATTGAATTTTCATTTAATGATATTAAAATAGCTGTGTTTTCGTCATAATCAGTTACGCTATCTTTATTTGAAAACATTTCCTCATCTGTCGTAGAAAAATCTGTATCGATTGGTGCAGATGTTGCTGAACTTGAACTGTTTGATGATATAGAAGCATTTAATCCTGAAATATTTTGATTGCTTTTTTTTTTTTGCTGAATTGCATTGTCATTACAGCCTAATAGTAATGATGAGCATAGTGCAATTATAGATGTGCAAGATATAATTTTTTTTATCATTGAAATTTTTCCTTTCTATATAAAATAAACTTCATTTTATTTTGTAACGGTCACATTATATACACGTATTTTGGAAGTATGTTGTCGAGTTTTTGACATTATTGTGTCAATATATATTTAATTAAGTTAACTATTTAAATAAAAAAGCTATTTTTTAATAGGATAACATTTTTTTATTCTAGTAATATATAATTTATTTAATTGTGATTACTGGATTTTTAATGTATAATGAAACGGATATAAAAACTAATCATATGGAGGCTAATATGAAATCTATATCTTTTCAACATGTGAACTTAACATCTTGCTATCTGTTTGAAAAGCACGAGCTCAATAGAACTACCACAATTAATGCAGTTTATGATCGATTTTATGAAACAGGTCGAATTGGTGCTTTTGATTTTAAATACAAAGAAGGTGATGAAATTAAACCCCATGTTTTTTGGGATAGTGATGTTGCAAAGTGGATAGAAGGTGCTTCATATATTATTTCCAAAGTACCTACACCGGAGCTTGAACAAAAAATAGATAGTCTCGTTGAGAAAATAAAAACTCATCAAGATGAAAACGGATATTTTAATATATATTTTACGGTATGTGAGCCAAATGCAAGATTTACCCAACGCAGTGCACATGAGCTTTATAGTGCAGGCCATCTTATCGAAGCAGCTATAGCATATGATAAAGCAACTGGGAAAAAAGATTTTCTTAATTGTATGGAAAAATACGCAAACTATATATATAAAGTATTTATTGAAGATAAAAGCGCTGCCTTTCGTTTTCCGGGACATGAAGAAATTGAACTTGCACTTATTAAATTATATAGACATACAGGAAATAAAAAGTACATTGTACTCGCAAAGAATTTTTTGGACGAGCGTGGTATCGATAAAAATGAATATAGACCGGATATACAAGCGCATATGCCTGTGCTTAAGCAAAACGAGGCTGTTGGCCATAGTGTTAGAGCTGTCTATTTGTACACAGGTATGGCTCTTTTAGCACAAGAAATACATAATATAGAGTCTGAATATGGCAAAGATGCTATTTTAAATGCAATCAATAATATTTGGGAGGATATTACACTTCGAAAAATGTATATAACAGGCGGTATTGGCGCTGATTTTTTTGGTGAGGCGTTTAGTACAAAGTACGATCTTCCATCAGATATTGCTTATACAGAAACATGTGCAGGAATTGGTCTGGTATTTTTTGCACAAGAAATGCTTAGTTTTGAGAACAATGCAAAATATGCGGATGTTATTGAAAGAGTTTTATACAATGGACTTCTTTCAGGGTTATCAATTGATGGTAAATCATTTTTCTATGAAAATCCATTGGAAATAAATTTGACAGAACATATTGCAAAACGTCGTTTCCCAATTACACAGCGTGTGGAATGTTTTGAGTGTTCATGCTGTCCTCCAAATTTAAATCGTTTCTTGTCCTCTATTGGCAGTTATATATATGGTGTAGATGGTGATACACTATATGTTAACCAATATATTGCTTCTGAGTTAGAATATGATGGTATTACTTCAAAAATCGAAACGGATTATCCTAACGATAACAAAATAGCTGTTACAGTTTCGGGCGTTAAATATATTGCGCTAAGGATACCTAAATGGTGTGATAATTTTAAAATTAACAAATCATATTCAATTGTTAATGGATATGCAATCATAGAAAATGATGAAAGCAAAATATTACTTGAATTAGATATGCCGGTGAAGCTAAATTTTTCAAATCCGTCTGTTCTTCGTACGGCAGGAAAGGTTTGTATTTCAAGAGGACCTGTTGTTTATTGTGCAGAAGGTATTGACAACAAAAATGAAAAAAATCAAGATGAAAATTACAACATTCTTCATAAATTCTATTTTTCAAAAGATACTGTTTTTGAAACAAAATTTGATGAATACTTTGGTTTGCATGTAGTTGATGCTAAATGTGATTTGATAGATGATTTTGCGGAAGGAACACTTTATTCATCAAGCTTTCCTAAATTTAAGGAAACAAAACTTCGCCTTATTCCATATAATTGTTTTGCAAATAGAGGCGAAAGTGATATGCTTATTTGGTTCCAATATAAGTAAACCGATATAAATCATTGACTTGAAAATGGATTCAAACTTAATGATTAAATGCACTTGTAAAAAGGATATTTTTGGATATTAAATTGCAAGTGCATTTATTTTATATTTTTGTTAATTTGAAAATTACACAAAAAAATAAAATAAAAAATAGATATTGAATAAAAAAGAACCATGAAGATTGACTTTTTTCGAAAATAGGAGTAAATATAAATAATGAAAGTAAAGAAAGGAACTATATATGAAAAAAGAAGACATTATTTGTATCAGTGGATTAAATAAATCTTTTGGCGAAATTAAAGCTGTTCAGAATCTTTCTTTTAAAGTCAAGGAAGGTGAGCTTTTTGCCTTTTTAGGAGTAAATGGCGCAGGCAAGTCTACTACAATAAATATAATGTGTGCGCAGCTTTCAAAAGATAGCGGTGAAATAATAATTGATGATAAAGAACTAACACAAAATGCAGATTTTATAAAATCTGAAATTGGTGTTGTATTTCAAAATTCCGTATTAGATAAAGCTCTTTCTGTTTATGACAATTTGCAATGCAGGGCAGCACTATACAATATTACAGGAGAGGCTTTTAAAAAGCGCCTTGAAGTATTATGTCAAATGTTAAACATCGGAGATTTACTCAAAAGAACAGTAGGTAAGCTGTCTGGTGGTCAAAGAAGAAGAATAGATATAGCCAGGGCACTTTTGCATAATCCCAAAATACTCATACTCGATGAGCCTACTACAGGTCTTGATCCGCAGACGAGAAAAATAATATGGGAAGTTATAGATAAGCTTCAAAAAGAACAAAACATGACTGTATTCTTGACAACCCATTACATGGAAGAAGCGGCTGAGGCCGATTATGTTGTTATTATTGATAATGGTCGGATAACTGCAGAAGGCACTCCGTTAGAATTAAAAAACAAATATGCCGGTGACTATGTTACAATTTATAATGCTGAAGAAGAAGCTGTAAAAGCTTTAAATATTCCTTATGAAAAGGTGAAAGATGCCTATAAGTTAAGCGTTCCAAATACAGAAAAAGCTGCATCTTTAATCATAGAATTTCCTCATATTTTCAAGGATTTTGAAATAGTAAAAGGAAAAATGGACGATGTGTTTTTGAATGTTACAGGAAGAAAGTTGACAGGAGGCGATGAAAAATGAATACGACATTGTTATTGGTAAAGAGAAACATAAAGCTTTTTTTCAAAGATAAAGGAATGTTTTTTACATCTTTGATAACACCTCTTATTTTGCTTGTTCTTTATGCTACTTTCTTAGGAAACACTTATAAAGATGGCATAACATCAGCTCTTCCTAAAGGATTTAAAATTGATCCTAATCTCATTGAAGGATTTGTGGGTGGGCAGCTTATTTCATCAATTTTGGCAGTATCGTGTATTACAGTAGCTTTTTGCTCTAATATGCTTATGGTTCAAGATAAAGCAAATGGCACTATAAAGGATTTTAAAATATCTCCTGTTAAACCATCTGCGATGGCGCTGGGGTATTATTTTGCAACATTTATCAGTACAATGATTGTATGCTGTGTTGCGGCTGTTATATGTCTTATTTATGTAGCAAGCGCAGGCTGGTATATGACATTAACAGATATACTGTTTTTGTTTTTAGATATATTACTGTTAGTATTGTTTGGAACTGCATTATCAAGTGTAATAAACTTTTTCCTCTCCACGCAGGGGCAAATTTCAGCGGTAGGTGCAATAATCAGCTCCTGCTATGGCTTTATTTGCGGTGCGTACATGCCGATTTCACAATTTGGAGATGGAATACAGACTGTGGTCAAGTTTTTGCCGGGTACATACGGAACCTCGCTTGTAAGAAATCATTGCTTAGACAGTGTTATTAAAGCTATGAAAGATGAAGGAGTTCCGCAAGGTGTTATAGACGGTGTCGGTGAAATGACAGACTGCAACATTGAGTTTTTTTCACATAATGTAAGTATTGCACAAAAATATATAATTTTGATTGCAAGCATAGTAATTTTAGTTGCAATGTATATAATTTTAAATATAATAAAAAGGAAAAAAATATAAATATTAGGTGATTCTATGAAGAAAATATTGAGTTTGATAGTTATGTTTATAATGCTTCTCTCTTGTTTTGCCTGCTCTTTTGGAGATGATGCAATTGTGTTGACAATAAAAAAGTCACATTTGTCTGAGGAGGATTTTGCACTTCAGCAAAAAGTTATGACAGAATATGTTGCTGCTTTTAATAAAAAGTATCCTGATATAGACATTAAAATCCAATATGTAAATGACTTGCCAGGAGATTTTAAAGGTACAGATGTTATATTAATGAGTGCAGATGAAGTACTTGAATTTGCACCTACCGATTTGAAAATATTATCTGATGAATGTAGTGATTTAATTGGTAAATTGTTAACTCCAGCGGCAAATATTGGATTACTGCAAATCGATTCGCAAGAGCCTGAAACTTATTTTCTGCCATTTAATTATGACAGAGCAGTCGTTTATGCAGATAAAGAAATATTTGATAAATTTGAAGTTGATTTACCTACAAAGGAATGGACATATGATGAATTTGTTGAAATATCTAAAAAACTTTCTAGTAAAGATACTAATGAAAACTATATCGGTGTACATTTGCCATTATCTAAATCGTATGTATGGAAATATCATTTTGAGCAATTAGGTAATGGTTGGTATAGTGAAAATGGAATAGTAAATTTTGACTCGGATAAGAATAAAGATGTAATTAAAAATATATTTAATCTTTATAAAAATAAGAATGCTAAGTGTTATTCATATACAGAAGCTACCACACCTCTTTGGGAAGCACCAGTTGCCATGTCATGGATTAACGCTTATCAACCCGAATATGACGATTATAGAGTAATATCAGAAAAAGCTGCTCAATCCTTGATTGGAAGACGGATTGACGAGATAGCAGCAAAAGAAAATTTGATTTTACTTCCTTTACCGCGAAATGGCGAGAATGAAAGCTATTCATACTCTAATACAGATTTTATAGATGGATTTGCAATAAGTCGTTTTATACCTGAAAATAGAATAGAAGATTCATTGAAATTTATAGAGTTTTCTCAAACATTAGAGGGAAATTCTATCCTTAATTCATACTATTCAGGTATCCCTGCAAATAAAGACCTTGTATCAGAGGATTATTGGAGAAAAGGTTATATTACAGGAGATAATGCTGAAAGCCTATTAGTTGGAATTGAAAGTGACAAAAGAGATGATTATGCTGAGCTTCTCAAAGGTGATTTTTATGTCTTTGAAAAAAATCTAAGAATGCGTAGTATTGCATCAGAATATCTTAATGTAGAGTTTAAAAATAGCAAAAAAAGAGAAAATATAACTAGAAAATTTTTCAATGATATTGCTGAAATATTCAACAGTACAATCAAAGAATCTGGATCAAGTTTTAATTATGATAATAATGCTGTAAATCAGGAGGCTAAGGGATGAAAAAATATATATTACTAATTGTTGTGTTTTTACTTATTTTTAACGCTATTTTTATTCCTGCTTATGCAATGGATTCTAAAAATAATGTGTACCCTGATACATGGGTTGCTACAGATTCGTTGGGAAGAGAAACTCCTGTATATGAAACTACAGGTGAGTTGAAATCTGATAAGTATGTAGGTATTTTTTACTTTTTATTTTTAAATAACAATCAATCTACAGAGATTATTGATATATCTAAAAGCTATCTGAGGGGTGGCATTGAGGCCGTCTGGGAAGATATGAGAATTAACAATGGTACGTTCTTTTTTGCAGAACCATATTTTGGGTATTACAAGAATTCTGATGAATGGGTATATGCAAAACACGCACAGCTTTTATATGATGCAGGTGTGGATTTTATATTTATTGATGTTACTAATGGTGTTGGTGACACACCGAATGACCCCGGTTTCTTTATGGAGGCATGGACGACATTATGTGATGTGTGGTCAGATATTAGAGCAAATGGTGGTAATACACCTCAAATTGCGTTCCATTGTGGCAAATTTGAAAATATAGGCAGGGCCCATTCTCAATGGCTTTGGGATTATGTCTACAAAGATGGAAAATTTAAAGATTTATGGTTTTATTGGGATGGCAAACCTTTAATATTAGGTAACTTCTTGACAGCAGCAGACGAAATCAAAAATTTTTTTACAATAAGAGAGTCTTGGGCCTTTAATTCCTTTACTGAAGGTGGTGATGGTAAATCTAAGTGGCCTTGGATTGCCCAATATCCTCAAGTCCCTGGCACAGATGAAAACGGCAAGCCAGAACAGGTTTCGGTATGTGCTGGTTTTCATGCAAACTCATCTAAGGGAAGATCTTTTCATAAAGACAAAAATCCCACAACCGGAAGACTTGACTTTGGCTTTGGTTTGGAGGAAACAAATTACGGCCTTAATTTTGAGGAGCAGTGGTCAAGGGTATTTGAAATAGATCCTGAAATTGTAATGATTACCGGTTGGAATGAGTTTAATGCAGGGCGATGGATAGATCCAAATGCTAATACTCAAACAATTTGTAATACATATCAGGTCGATATTAGTGATGATCAATTTAAATACGTTTACGTTGATTTATTTAGCCCGGAATATAGTCGTGATATTGAACCTTTAAAAGGCTTTTACAAGGATAACTATTATTATCAAATGGTCAACAATATTAGAAAATACAAAGGTGTAAGGAAAATTGAGCAAGGAACAGGCTCTAAGAATATAAATATGTCTGGTGATTTTGAAGAGTTTGATAATATAGGACCTGTGTTTTCTGATTCCATATATGATATACAGCATAGAAACCATGAGTCTGTTGGAAGTGTAATTCAATATACAAATGCTACAGGAAGAAATGATATTGAATCTGCCAAGGTATCTAAAGTTGAAGATTATACGTATTTTTATGTTAAATGTGCCGATGATTTTGTAGTGGATGATGGTTCAAATTGGATGAATTTATATATAGACAGTGATCAGTATTATTATACCGGATGGGAAGGATATGATTTTGTTGTTAATCGTTCAAGAACAAAAGGTAAAGTTTCTGTAGAAAGATTTGTTGATAATTCATGGAAATTTGAAAATGTTGGAGAGGCTGAATATACATTAAATGGATCTGAACTTGTTATCAAAATTAAATCAGAAATAATAGCTCTTAATGATCGCGATAATTTTGATTTTAAATGGGCCGATAATTCAACTGTAAATGGGGAAATTATGGAATTTATGGATTTAGGTGATACAGCTCCAAATTCACGTTTTAATTTTAGATATGTAAAAGAAAATGGCAATATTTCAGATTCGATTCTTCCGGGTGGAAAAACACCAGGGCCATATTCAACTGCTGCTCAAAAAGCTAAATTAGATAACAACATAATTCTGATTATCAGTATTGTAATTGGTGTTTTGCTAATTGGTGGTATTGTTTCTTTTGTTTTTATAAAAAAGAAAAAAAGTAGTTTGAATAAAGAACAGAGTACTGAAAAAAAAGAAATATTAGAAAATAAAGATGGTAATTTAAATACGTAGTAAAATACTTTTAAAATAAACAGATACACAGAATATAATGCTGCTTTGAACCGGCACTAAAAGTTAGAACAAACAATCTAACGATATGCATGATGTTCAATTGCAGCTTACTTTCTGGTATCTTTTATGCCATTTAAAATTATATTTCTTACTTTTTGTATATCAGATTTTGGAAAAGGCTTCACATCTGATAATGGATATGGAATATCTAGCTCCTTGTACTTATTAACACCCATCGTATGATATGGAAGAACGTCTAAAGCTTTAATATTTCGAAATTTGCCTATGAAAAATCCTAAATTATACAAATCATCTTTATTATCTGTGTATCCCGGAACCACAACATGCCTTATCCAAACAGGTATGTTTTTTTGAGATAAATATTCCAAAAAAGATAAAACATTTGAATTTGGACTTCCTGTGAGCTTTATGTGAGCATCATTGTCTATATGCTTAATATCTAAAAGAATTAAGTCAGTCAATGCTAATAGGGTGTCCAATTTTTCTATAAATGAAATATTATTATGATTAAAAGTAATTCCTGATGTATCGATACATGTATGTATATTTTTTTTCTTAGCTAGAGAAAAAAGCTCGATTAAAAAATCTATTTGCAAAAGAGGCTCTCCGCCACTTACAGTAATTCCACCCCTTGAGTAAAAAGATCTGTTTTTGTTATATATTTCTAATATTTCAGCAGGTGACATTTCAGTGCCTGAATTTAAGTCCCATGTATCTGGATTATGGCAATATAAGCAACGAAGTGGACAGCCCTGCATAAAAATTACTAATCTTATGCCGGGACCGTCCACCGTTCCAAATGATTCAAATGAATGAATACGACCTTTCATAATTTTTTAGATTGAGTCATGAAAGGTTCTTGAGATAACTTCGTCTTGTTGCTCTTTTGTGAGCTTGATGAAGTTTACTGCGTATCCGCTTACTCTTACAGTAAGCTGGGGGTATTTTTCAGGATGAGCCTGAGCATCAAGCAATGTTTCCTTTGTGAAAACATTTACATTGAGATGATGCCCATTTTTTTGAACATAACCGTCTAGTAAAGAAACTAAATTGTCAATTTGATTTTCAGTAGCTGCCATTTTAATTACCTCCAATTTTTAATTATTGTCTATCTAAGCCTTCAAAAAGTGTAGGAGAACAACATGCTCCGCTTGCACATTCTGATTCTAAATCTATTTCTAAATCGCCTGTAAATACGTGTAAATCCTTACCGAGTGCATCCGGAATGATAGAGAAGGTATTTGAAATACCATCTTGTGCATCTCTGAATGGAAGCTTTGAAACAGAAGAAAGAGATGAAACAGCACCATGTGAGTCTCTCTTGTGCATTGGATTTGCGCCGGGCGCAAAAGCTTCTCCTCTTTTTCTGCCGTCTGGTGTAGAGCCTGTATTTTTTCCGTAAACAACATTAGATGTGATAGTCAAAATAGATGTTGTCGGAATACTGTCTCTGTATGTGTGGTTCTTTCTAATATGCTCCATAAATACATGGACAAGATCATGAGCAATTGAGTCAACTCTATCATCATCATTTCCGTATTTAGGGAAGTCACCCTCAACCTCATAATCAACAGCAAGTCCTGCTTCGTTTCTGATAACCTTAACCTTAGCATATTTGATAGCGGAAAGTGAGTCGGCAACAACGGATAAACCTGCTATACCTGTAGCAAACCAACGTGTTACATTTTTGTCATGAAGTGCCATTTGAAGCTTTTCGTAGCAATATTTATCATGCATATAGTGTATAATATTTAGCATATTTACATATACATTCGCAAGCCACTGAAGCATTGTGTTGTATTTCTCGACAACTTCATCATAATCAAGATACTCAGATGTGATTGGTCTGTATTTTGGTCCAACCTGTTCTCCTGTAATTTCGTCAACACCACCGTTAATTGCATATAAAAGACATTTTGCAAGATTTGCACGTGCTCCAAAGAATTGCATTTCCTTACCAAGTCTCATTGAAGAAACACAGCAGGCGATGGCATAGTCATCTCCATGATGGAAACGCATCAAGTCATCATTTTCATATTGAACAGATGAGGTTTCAATAGATATTTTTGCACAGAATCGTTTGAAATTGATAGGCAATCTTGTAGACCATAGGACTGTGAGATTAGGCTCAGGTGCAGCACCCAGATTTTCAAGAGTGTGTAAATATCTATATGATGTTTTTGTTACCATATGGCGTCCATCAATTGCAACGCCACCAATGGATTCTGTTACCCATTGAGGGTCGCCGGAGAATAAAGCATTATATTCTGGAGTTCTGGCAAATTTTATTAATCTTAATTTCATTATGAAATGGTCGATTAGCTCCTGAAGCTCGCTTTCTGTATATACGCCTTTGGCTAAATCTCTTTCTGCATAAATATCTATGAAGGTTGATGTACGGCCCAATGACATTGCCGCACCATTTTGCTCCTTAACAGCAGCTAGATATCCAAAATAAAGCCACTGAATAGCCTCTTTTGTATCCTTTGCAGGCTCAGATATGTCATAGCCATAGCTTTCTGCCATTTTCTTTAAATCCTGCAACGCTCTTATTTGTTCGGATAATTCTTCTCTGTCACGAATAACCTGTGAATACATTGCAGAACGAGTAGTTGCCTTTTGTTCAAGCTTTTCTTCTATCAGTCGGTTTACACCATAAAGAGCAACTCTTCTGTAGTCACCTATAATTCTTCCACGACCATACGCATCAGGAAGTCCGGTAATAATGTGGTTTGAACGACATGCTCTCATTTCTTGAGTATATGCGTCAAATACTCCTGCGTTGTGAGTTTTTCTGTGAATTGTAAAAAATTCCTTAATTGAAGGATCTATTTCATAACCATTGTCTTTACAAGCTTTTTCAGCCATTCTAATACCGCCATAAGGCATTAATGCTCTTTTTAAAGGCTTGTCAGTTTGTAGTCCTACAATTTGTTCTTTATCTTTATCTATATATCCAGGTCCATGTGATGTGATTGTTGATATTGTTTTGGTGTCCATATCCAAAACACCACCAGCTTCTCTTTCTTGCTTCATTAGGTCAAGAACCTGTTTCCATAAGTCAATAGTTCTTTGAGTAGGTGCTGATAAGAAATCCTCATTTCCGTCATAGGGCGTAAAATTATGTTTTATAAAACTTCGTACATTGATTTCATGCACCCATGTTCCTTTTTCAAAACCATCCCAAAATTCATGTGAATAATTCATAATATGCGCTCCCGTATTTTTTTTATTAGGCAAGTTTTTGCCCGTTGCTATTATACTAAATTTTTTTCTCAAAATAAAGAGTAAAATAAAGGTGATTTGCATAAAATATTTACGAACGAGTTTTATGTAATAGTTGACAAAACTCGTAGAATAAGTTAAAATTTATTAATAAATTTTTAAAGATTTTATACAATAAAATACTAAGGGGGCGGCGAGATGGCTGATTATATTTCTCCACAGAAAAGTATGGATTTTATAAAAGGCACTTGTACAGATTGTTATAAGTTTCTTGGTAGCCGCAAACATTCTAAAACTATTAATGCAGAGAAGGTAAACGGAATTCAGTTCTCAGTTTGGGCACCTGCAGCTAAAAGCGTGCGCGTTGTAGGTGATTTTAATAATTGGGGAAATGATGATGTTGTTTCAGGGGTAATGCAAAGGGACGATTATGGTTTCTGGACAGTTTTTTATATGGATGCTTGCTGTGGTCAAAGATATAAATATAAAATTGAACATCATAGTGGAAGATGTGTATTGAAATCAGATCCTTACGCATATACGAGTGAAAAAAGGCCTAATACAGCATCTATTATATATGAAAAAACACCATATAAATGGACTGATTCAAAGTGGATTAAGCATAGAGAAGCTACGGATTTTATTCATAGTCCTGTAAATATATACGAAATGCATTTAGGCTCATGGAAGAGAGATTATGAAAATTCACAAACTGAAGATGGTTTTATGAATTATAGACAAATCGCAGATGAGCTTGCTCCTTATCTAAAGGAGATGCATTACACTCATGTAGAGGTAATGCCTGTATCTGAGCACCCACTTGATGCGTCGTGGGGATATCAGACAATGTGTTATTATAGTATAACGAGTCGTTATGGTACACCAGATGATTTTTGCTATTTTGTAAATAGATTACACCAGGAAGGAATAGGTGTTATTGTTGACTGGGTACCAGGTCATTTTTGTAAAGATGATCCGGGCTTGTATAACTTTGATGGCGATTGGACATACGAACATTCTGAAGCTGCTTATAGAGAAAATATATTATGGGGCACTGCCAATTTCGATTTAGGAAAAGGTTCAGTGCGAAGCTTTTTGATTTCAAATGCATTATATTTCTTTAGAGAATATCACATTGATGGACTTAGAGTAGATGCTGTTGCGAATATTATTTATCTTGATTATGAAGGACTTTCTTCTGTGCCTCTTAAAAATGTCTATGGAGGTAAAGAGCGTTTAGAGGGTGTTGAATTTTTAAGAATGTTAAACACAGCAGTATTTGCTGAAATTAAAAATCCGTTAATGATTGCAGAGGATTCTAGTGCATGGCCGATGGTTACAAAGCCTGTATACCTCGGAGGACTTGGTTTTAATTTCAAATGGAATATGGGATGGATGAACGATTCTTTAAAATATATGGGATACGATCCAATCTACAGAAGATGGCATCATGATAAATTGACATTTTCAATAATGTATGCTTTCAGTGAGAATTACGTGCTTCCGTTATCTCATGACGAGGTTGTTCATGGAAAGAAAACCATAATAGATAAGATGTATGGCGATTATGGCACAAAATTTGCTGCATTAAGAGCATATTATCTTTATATGATGACTCATCCGGGAAAAAAGCTTTCATTTATGGGTAATGAATTTGCACCTTTTCTTGAATGGCGTGAGTATGAGGCCTTGGAATGGAAAATGTTAAATTATCCTACCCATGCTTCTGTAAAGGATTATGTAAAAGCTTTAAATGAATTTTATATTCAAAATAAAGCTCTTTGGGAAGTAGACGATTCGTACAGTGGATTTGAGTGGATAGATGCGAATAATTCAGAGCAAAGTATTTTTTCATTTATTCGTTATTCAAAGGATCCTGAAGATTTTCTCGTTGTGGTATGTAATTTTACACCGGTCGAATATAAAAATTTCAGATTGGGCATTTCAAGATTTGCGGATTATGAAAAGGTATTTTCCTCGGTGGGAGAAGATAACAATGATAAATTGATAAGACCGTTACCGGAAGGAAAGAACGGCTTAACGTTTAGTTTAGAATTTAATTTACCTGGATACGGAGCTATGGTATTTAAACCTATCTTCCGTAAAAAAATATAAAGTAAGGAGTGTTATATATGGCAAAGAAAAACATGGTGGCAATGATACTTGCCGGGGGACAAGGAAGCAGACTAGGCCTAATGACAAAACAAGTAGCTAAGCCTGCAGTGGCATTCGGGGGAAAATACAGGATTATCGATTTTGCATTGAGTAATTGCTGTAACTCAGGTATAGATACTGTTGGTATTCTTACTCAATATAGACCTCAAAAGCTTAATGCACATATTGGAATAGGTACTCCGTGGGACATGGATAGAGTCCATGGCGGCGTGGCTATGTTACCTCCATATATGAGTGAAGCAGGAGGTGACTGGTATAAAGGTACTGCAAATGCTATTTACCAAAATTTAAGCTATCTAGACAGCTATGATCCCGAATACGTTTTAATTCTTTCAGGGGACCATATCTACAAAATGGATTATAGAGCAATGCTTAAGAGACATAGAGAATCAAATGCTGATGCGACAATAGCTGTAATTGATGTTCCTCTTTCAGAGGCTTCAAGATTCGGTATAATGCATACCAACGAAGAAGGTGTAATTACGGCATTTGAAGAGAAACCAAAAGAGCCTAAAAGCACATTGGCTTCGATGGGAATTTATATTTTCACATATGATAAGCTAAAGAAATACCTCATATCGGATAATGAAAATCCAAACTCAGATAATGACTTCGGAAAAAATATTATTCCATCAATGCTAAATAATGGTGAAAAGATGGTTGCATACAGCTTTAGCGGATATTGGAAGGATGTTGGAACAGTAGAAAGCTATTGGGAAGCACATATGGACTTATTAAGTGCTGATAATGATGTTCACCTGTTTGCAGATGATTGGAAAATTTACACTGATAACGAAGCAAGACCATCTCAGTATATTGGACCTCAAGCAAAACTTGAAAATTCTATTGTGACTGAGGGTTGCGTTATTTATGGAGAAATAGTAAACTGTATTGTATTTCCTGGTGCCTACATAGGGCATAATACTAGAATTGAAAATTCTATTATTATGGAAAATGTTGTGATAGAGGACAATGTTATCATCAGTAAAAGTATTATTCTTGAGGATGCAAAGATAAAATCCCATAATGCGATAGGTGATGGTAAGGAAATAGTAGTAGTTGATAGAGGCAAGGTTGTCGAATCAAATGCCAAAATGGAATAAGGGGGTAGTGTTATGATTAAGGATTATATGGCAATAATAAATTTAGACGAGAGTGAGAATGATATAAGAAGTCTTACAACAAATAGACCCATAGCATCAATTCCTCTTGGAAGCAGATACAGAGTTATAGACTTTATGCTTTCAAATATAGTAAATTGTGGTATTCAAAATGTTGGTATTTTTTCCGCAACAAATTCTAGATCATTGTCTGACCATATTGGTACAGGAAAATCATGGGATTTAAACAGAAAAATTGATGGATTATTCTTATTTAACCATGCATTGTGTGATTTTGTTAATAATGATTCAAAGCTTTTGAAAAATAACATGGAGTACATTTACAGAAGTAAAAGTGATAGTGTAATATTGACATCTTCATATATGGTGTGTAATATGGACATTGCTGAAGCTGTAAGTGCACATGAAAAGTCCGGTGCTGAAATGACAGTTGTATATACAAAGACAGAAAATGCTGACACAGAATTTATAAATTGTTATACAATGAATGTTAATGAAGAAACCGGTAAGCTAGAAGGCGTAGGCAAGAATATAGGCTTTAGCAAAAATGCTAATATATGCATGGAAATGTTTATAATGAAAAAGGAAAAGCTCGTTGAGCTTATATATAGAAGTGCTCATAATATGAGAGCAGGAAGCTTTTACAACATTATATTCAACGAAATTGGCAAAATGGATATTAACACATATTGCTATGAAGGCATGGTATTTTGTATAAACAACATAACAGCCTATTATAAAACGAATATGAAATTGCTTGATCCTGATATTAGTGATGCATTCTTTAGGTCAGATAGACCAATTTATACAAAGATTAAAGATGAGCCGCCAACACTCTATGTAAAGGGCTGTAAGGTTGCGAATTCTTTAATTGCAGATGGATGTATTATAAAAGGTTCAGTTCAGCATTCTGTTGTAGGACGTTATGTAGATATAGAAGAAGGAGCAGAGCTTAATAATTGTATTATTTTGCAAAATGTACGTATTCACAAGGGTGCGAAGCTATCTAATGTCATAATCGATAAAAATGTGGATATCGAAGGCGACACCGAGCTTAGAGGAAATGAAACATTTCCACTTGTGATAGAAAAGAAAAACTTATTTAAATAAACAAAAAAGAAAGAGGAGTTAGTTATGAAATTATTATTTGTTACTTCAGAAGCTCATCCGTTTATGAAAACCGGAGGGTTAGGAGATGTATCATATGCACTTCCTAGAGCACTTCACGCAAAAGGAATAGATGTTAGGATTATTATGCCTAAGTATGCAGAAATTCCACATAACTATGCTTCAAAAACTTCATTGATAAAAGCATTTAATGTAAGTGTTGGTTGGAGAAATCAGTATTGCGGACTTCAATATTTAAATTATGAGGGTATACCTGTATATTTTATAGACAATGAATATTATTTTAAGCGTCCTGGCTGTTATGGATACTTTGACGATGGAGAGCGTTTTTCATATTTCAGTAAGGCTGTATTAGAGGCAGTACAGTATATGGAAGACTTTGAGCCTGATGTAGTTCATTGTAACGATTGGCAAACAGGTATGGTGCCCTTGCTTCTTTCTGAGGTGTATAGGGATAGACCGGAGCTTAAAAAAGCTAAATCTGTATACACAATTCATAATTTAAAATATCAGGGACAATTTTCTCCTTCTGTAGCTCACGATCTTTTAGGTCTTGGACAGGAATTCTTTTCTGAAGATAAGATAAAATATCATGATGGTATTTCGTTTATGAAAGCAGGAATAGTATTTGCAAATAAGGTTACTACTGTAAGTAAAACTTATGCTAGAGAAATTCAAACTGCTTACTACGGAGAGGGTCTGGATGGACTTTTAAGACAAAAATCGTTTAAGCTGTGCGGAATAATCAATGGAATTGATTATGATGATAATGATCCTGCAAAGAATCCGGCCCTTGCATGTAATTTTGATATTAATTCAATAGAAAAGAAAGCAATCAATAAAGCCGAGCTACAAAGAATTTCAGGTTTACCTGTAAATCCTGACGTTCCAATTATTGCAATCATCACTAGGCTTGTACGCCAAAAGGGTATAGATCTTATAACAAGAATGATGGAAGAAATGTTAAAAATGGATATTCAGCTTGTTGTTCTTGGCACAGGGGATCATGATTATCAAGACTTTTTTGAGTATTATGCGTATTCATATCCCGGAAAGGTATCTACATTCATTAAATTTAATGAAGACCTTGCGGCTAAAATTTATGCAGGCTCAGATATTTTCTTGATGCCTTCCTTGTTTGAGCCATGTGGTTTAAGCCAAATTATTTCAATGGCATATGGTACACTTCCAATTGTTCGTGAAACAGGTGGATTAAAAGATACAGTTGTACCTTTCAATGAATTTACCGGCGAAGGAAATGGTTTTTCTTTCACAAATTATAATGCACATGACATGTTAAATGTGATAGAATATGCAGTGTCTTGTTATAAAGACAAAAACATTTGGAATTCTCTTGTGAAAAATGCTATGAGAACAAGGTTCGATTGGGCAACACAAGGTGAAGAATATATTAAAATTTATAATGAAATATCGGAGGACTAATTGAAAATGTATCTGGATAAGGAAACATTTAAGAATGATTACAAGAGAAAAATGATTTCTCTTTACAGAGAGACTGTTGAAGATGCTAGTGAAACACTTAAATATATGGCATTAGGGTCTCTTTTGATGGACTATATGTCAGAGGATTGGCATAATACAGAAGTTAAGTATGAGCGTGAGAAGAGTAAACAGGTTTACTATTTCTCTCTTGAGTTTTTGATTGGAAGACTCATGGATTCAACTCTTATCAATCTTGGTATTAAAGATGTTGTTACAGAGGGACTCAAGGATTTTGGTATAGAGCTAAAATTACTTGAAGAGGTTGAACCTGATGCAGGACTTGGTAATGGTGGTCTTGGCAGACTTGCTGCTTGCTTCGTTGACTCTATGGCTTCATTAGGCATCGCAGGCACTGGTATCGGTATTAGATACAGATACGGATTGTTTAAGCAACAGATTAATAACGGTTATCAAATTGAAACACCGGATAACTGGCTTAAAATCGCTAATGTATGGGAAACACGCCGTGATGATGAGGCTTGTATGGTAAGATTTGGTGGAACATATAATTCTTACTGGGGCGAAGACAACAAAATGCATATCGAATACAAAGACTACGAACCAATTTTAGCAGTTCCTTATGATATGCCAGTACCTGGTTTCTGTAACGGAACAGTTAACACTCTTCGCTTATGGAGTGCTGAAACAGAAGGTCCGGGATTCGACTTTGCAATGTTTAGTAAAGGTGATTATGAAAGAGCTATTGAAAGACAGACTGCTGTAAATGCTATTTCTAATGTACTTTATCCTGATGACTCGACACCTAGAGGAAAGCTTTTAAGATTAAAGCAAGAGTATTTCTTCACAAGTGCCGGAATACAAAGTATTATAAAGAAGGTAAAGCGTGAGGGAAATTCCTTGGACAAGCTTTATGATTTTGTAGCAATTCAAATTAATGATACACATCCTGCTTTGGCTGTGCCTGAGCTTATGCGTATCCTTATGGATGAGGAAGGCTTCCAGTGGGATGAAGCATGGGAAATTACAACAAAAACATTGGGATATACAAACCACACTATTTTGGCAGAGGCTTTGGAAAAATGGAACATTGAAACATTTAAGATACTTTTACCAAGAATTTATTCGATTGTCGAGGAAATTGACAGACGCTTTACATCAGAAATTTCAAAGAAATACAATGGCGATTGGGGTAAGCTTAATAGAATGTCTATTTTACAAGATGGCGTTGTAAAAATGGCTCATCTTGCTATAGTAGGAAGCCATAGTGTTAATGGTGTTGCAGAGCTTCATACTGACATTTTAAAGAATCAAGAGCTTAAGGATTTCCATGAGTTTTATCCAAATAAGTTTAATAATAAGACTAATGGTATTACACATAGAAGATGGCTTATTTCTGCAAACCCTGAGCTTTCAGGACTTATAAATGATACCATCGGTAGTGGTTGGCAGACAGAGCCTTTGAAGCTTGCTGATTTGATGCCATATACAAATGACAAGGCATTCCTTGATAGATGTGCACAGGTTAAGCAAACTAAGAAGGAACAGCTTGCTAAATTTATTGGTGAACAGTATCACATTGCTGTTGATACATCGTCAATATTTGATATTCAGGTTAAGAGACTTCACATGTATAAGAGACAGCTTCTTAATATCTTGCATGTTATGGATTTATACAATAGACTTAGTGAAGATCCTACTCTCGATATTCCACCAAGAACATTTATTTTTGGTGCGAAGGCTTTCCCTGGATATATAATTGCTAAAAATACAATTAAGCTTATTTGTACAGTTGCAGATAAGGTAAATAGCGATCCTAGAGTAAGAGATAAAATGAAGGTTATATTTATGCCTAATTATGGTGTAAGTCTTGCTCAAGTAATGATTCCTGCAGGTAATGTTAGTGAACAAATTTCTACAGCTTCTAAGGAAGCATCTGGTACAGGTAACATGAAGCTTATGATGAATGGTGCCGTTACACTTGCAACACTTGACGGAGCTAACGTAGAGATTCACAGAGCTGTTGGTGATGATAATATTGTATTGTTCGGTCTTCAGTCTGACGAGGTAATCGGTTATCAGAAAAATGGTCTTTATAGAGCTCAAAGTGTTATTGATGCAGATCCTAGACTTCAAAAGATCTTAAAGCAAATAAGCGAAGGATACTTTGGATTAGCTTCTACAAATGAATTTGACCTTATTTTACGCCACTTAACAACTGATAATGATCCTTACTTTACATTAAAGGACTTTGATTCTTATGTAAAAGCACAAGAAAGGGTAGGTCAGTTATATACTGATAAAGATAAGTGGAATAAGATGTCAGCAGTTAATATTGCTGCATCAGGTATATTCTCAAGTGATAATACTATCAAGAGATATGCTGAGGATATTTGGAACGTATAATATTAAGTTTTTGTAATAATACAGCTTAAATTTTGATGAAAAACATATGGAGCAGTGCCGTCTTACACATCGGTACTGCTCTAATGTGAAGGAGTGTTTATTTTATGAAATGTCCATTTTGTGGTCACATGGAAGATAAAGTAATAGATTCTAGACCTACAGAAGAAGGTAGTGCGATAAGAAGAAGACGTGAGTGCATAAAGTGCAATTCTAGATTTACTACATATGAGAAAATTGAGGATACACCTCTTATGGTAGTAAAAAAAGATGGAACCAGACAGGTATTTGACAGAAATAAGGTTGTTAATTGTGTAATGAAGGCTTGTAGCAAAAGACCGGTTTCTCTTCAGCAGGCTGAAAATTTAGCATTAGAAGTTGAGCAGCAAATTATGAACACTGTCAAAAGAGAAGTCCCTTCTTCTGAGATCGGTGAATTAATTATGAATCATCTTAAAGAAATTGATGAAGTAGCTTATGTAAGATTTGCATCAGTGTACAAGCAGTTTAAAGATGTTGACACATTCATGGACGAGTTATCTAAAATTATTCACGAAAACAACAAAAAATAATTATTTCCCGGGAAATAATATCAATATTAACATTCTAAGCCGAATTTGTTATTATGTCTATCCAAAAAAATCAAGGAGTGATTTTAATGATAGTACATGTTAACACATTCGGCTTATTTGGTGTTAGCGGTTTATATGTAGATGCAGAGGTAAATATTTCAAAGGGAATTTCTGGATTTGAAATAATCGGAATGGGTAATATCGCTGTAAAAGAGGCTTCAGGGCGTATTAAAGCCGCTATGGAGAATATTGGATATAAATTCCCTGTTGGGAAAATAACGGTTAATTTAGCACCGGCATCCATTCGTAAAGAGGGCTCGTCATTTGATTTAGCTATAGCCATTGGAATATTAAAAAGCACGGGAATAATAAATCGTATAATTTCTAAATATGCATTTATAGGAGAGCTTTCTATGGATGGTTATGTTAGACCTATTAGAGGTGTACTTCCAATGGTGCATTCAGCAATGAAGATGGGTATAGAAAAATGCATTGTACCAATAGAAAATGCACAAGAAGCAGCATTAGTTGATAAATGCAAAATATATCCGGCTTCATCATTGCTTGATGCAATAAATATCATTAACGATGAAAGAGAAGAATGGAAAAATGATGCTATTGATGATGAGAATGTAGTCTTTCCCGATTTTTATGATGTAAGGGGACAAACACAAGCTGTCAGAGCTGCAGAAATTGCAGCAGCAGGAGGTCATAATATATTATTTATTGGTGCTCCGGGATGTGGGAAAACTATGATTGCAAATAGAATACAAGGAATCATGCCAGAGCTGACACAAGATGAAGCAATGGAGGTTACTCCTGTTTATAGCGTAATGGGCTTAATGAACGAATGTAAACTGATAAAAAGACCTCCTTTTAGGAGTGTATATCCAGACGTAACAAAGGCTGGTTTGATTGGAGGTGGTGGAAAACCGGTGCCGGGTGAAATAAGCCTGGCGCATAATGGGATATTGTTTTTAGATGAATTAGCAGAGTTTGATAGAAATGTAATTCAAGGTTTAAGGCAACCTATGGAAAGTGGAAAAATACGAATATCACGATGTGGAGATTTTGTAGAATTTCCAAGTGAATTTATGCTTGTTTGTGCAAGTAATCCCTGTAGATGTGGAAAATTATTTGAAGATGGCAGATGTACCTGTACACCATTGCAGGCTAAAAGCTATCTGTCACGAATATCAAAACCTATTCTAGATAGAATAGATTTGCATGTTTCTGTAAGAAGAGTGAGTGATAATTATAATGAAGATCAAAGATACACAACAACAGAAATAAGAAAAAGAGTAATACAAGCAAGGAAAATTCAAAACAAAAGATATTCTGACAAGCCCTTTAAAACAAATGGCAGAATGGATAGTAATTCAATAGCAAGGTATTGTATATTAGAAAGTGAGAGTGAAAGGATTTTAAAGAAAGCCATTGAATTATCTCAAATTAGTATGAGAGGATATGAAAAAATTTTAAAAACAGCAAGAACTATAGCTGACCTGGAATTATCAGAACAAATAAAAACGGAGCATATTGCAGAGAGTATACAATACAGATTTTTGGATAATTATATGGAGCGTGCAATATGAATAGGGAAGAGGAGCTTATAGCATGGATTTGGGCAAGTAATTTGGGAAGAAATACAAATAAAAACGTTAATGTTCTAAAAAATATATACGGCGATATTGTTACAGCATGGAAAAACTGTGAAAAGGGTAGAGCCTTTACAGGTATGGGAATCGACAAATTAATGCTCGAAAAATTGCTAAATAAAGAGAATTTTAAAAATGCATTGAAAATTTTTACAGAATGTAAGAAAAAACACTTGCAAGTTATAAGCCTTGACAGTGAAGAATATCCCAATTCTTTAAGGAAAATATATTCTCCACCGAGTGTACTGTATTACAAGGGTAATATTTTAGAATTTTCACGTCATATTAACGGTAATTATTTATCTGTTGTAGGCTCAAGAAGGTGTAGTTCTTATGGAAGAATGATTGCTTTTGATTTCAGTAAAAATATCTCTCGATTTAATATTGGTATTGTATCAGGCATGGCAAGAGGAATCGATTCTGAGGCCCACAGAGGCGCTTTGTGGGGAAATGGTTATACAGTTGCAGTATTAGGTTGTGGTGCAGATGTAATCTATCCTAAAGAAAATAAGAAGCTATATGAGGATATTTCTGAAAGAGGATGTGTTCTTTCAGAATATCCCCCGGGTACACCGCCTTATAAGAATAATTTTCCGGCAAGAAACAGGATTGTTTCCGGATTATCAAGCGGTACTCTGATTGTAGAAGCAGCAGAAAAAAGTGGAGCGATGATTACCGTTGACATGGCATTAGAACAAGGTAAGAATGTTTATGTAATTCCGGGAAATATTAATTCAATAAATTCAAGAGGCTGTAATGAATTAATAAAAAATGGTGCAATTTGTGTCACAGATTATAAAGATATATTGTCTGATTATTTTATTGAAGTACCTGTCAAAGAAAAAGAGGACGGTATTTTGAATAGTTTAAAAGGTATTGAGCTTGAGGTGTACAAAGCCATTATAAATGGTGCGTTTGTGCCCGAGGATATTGTTAAAATGACTCAAATTCATATTTCAGAGGTTTTATCCTCCTTGACAATGCTTGAGATAAAAGGTATTTTATTAAAGTCTTTAGAAGGGACTTACAAGCCGCTTACTTAAATGTGCTTTACATTTAAGTAAAATCTGTTTATTATATTAAGGTTAGAATTTTGAAAGGTTGAGTTAATATATGTCTGATTATTTACTAATAGTAGAGTCACCATCAAAAGCAAAAACAATACAAAAATTTTTAGGTAGTAAATATAAAGTTGAATCATCTGTTGGCCATGTTAGGGATTTGCCTTCCAGTAAAATGGCAATTGATATTGAAAATAATTTTACACCTCAATATATGAATATACGGGGTAAAGGTGACTTAATAAAGAACTTAAAGAAAGAAGCAAAAAATGCAAAAAAAGTATTATTAGCAACCGACCCTGATAGAGAAGGAGAAGCAATATCATGGCATCTTGCTCAAATATTAGGAATTGATAATGATTCGCTTTGCAGAGTAACATACAATGAGGTTACTAAAAAAGCAGTTTTAGAAGCTGTCAAAAATCCTAGGGCAATTAATAATGAGCTTGTTGATGCTTATCAAGCTAGAAGAGTATTAGATAGATTAGTTGGTTATTCTATTAGCCCTGTTCTTTGGAAAAAGGTAAAAAAGGGACTTAGTGCAGGTCGAGTACAATCAGTTGTTTCTAGACTAGTATGTGATAGAGAAGATGAGATAGAAGCTTTTGAGCCCCAAGAATATTGGACAATCACTGCAATGCTTCATAAAGATACAGGCAAGGCAAGAATTACAAAATCAAATTGCTTTACTTCAAAGTATTATGGAGAAAATGGAAAGAAAAAACAAATTAAAGATAAAGAAGAAGCAGATAAGATTTTTGCTGATATAAAAGATAAGGATTTTATAGTGGCTTCTGTAAAAATGACAGAAAAAAGGAAAGCTCCTGCAGCACCGTTTGTAACTAGTACACTACAGCAGGAGGCTTCAAGAAAATTAAATTTCACAGCAGCCAAAACTATGTCAGTTGTGCAATCCTTATATGAGGGTGTAAATGTTGGCGGTGGAACGACGGGTCTTGTAACATATATCCGTACAGACTCAACGAGAATTTCAGAAGATGCTGCGCAGGCTGCAAAAAAGCAGATATTGGCAGAATTTGGGGAGGATTATCTTCCCAAATATAATCGAGTATATAAAAACAAGAATTCATCACAAGATGCACATGAGGCTATTCGTCCAACTCACATAGAGTATAAGCCGGAAGATATAAAAGCTAAATTAACAACTGACCAATATAAGCTATACAGGCTTATTTATGAACGATTTTTAGCCAGTCAGATGGCAGATGCAATTTTAAATGTATGTACTGTTGATTTTGATATAGAGGGACATACCTTTAGAAGCTTAGGAAGCACTGTTAAGTTTCCGGGATTTACAAAGCTTTATGAGGAATCCTTTGACGAAAAGGAAAATTCTGAATCAGGAAAGCTACCTGTACTTGAACAGGGTGAAAAAGCTATAGTAGATGAAATTAAGCCAGAACAGCATTTTACTCAGCCTCCTAGTCGATATACAGTTGCATCTTTAATAAAGGCTATGGAAGAAAATGGTATTGGAAGACCAAGTACGTATGCAGCAACTATTTCTGTTATTCTTGCTAGAGGGTATGTTGGTATGGAAAAGAAAACAATATATCCGACAGAGCTTGGAAGAATTGTAAATGACCTTATGAAAAATAGCTTTTCAGATATTGTAAATGTTGAATTTACAGCTCAAATGGAAGAAAATCTAGATGAAATAGGACAAGGCAACAAACATTGGGTTGATGTAATTCGAGATTTTTATGGAAACTTTGAAAAAGAAGTCGAGAAGGCAAATAAGGAGCTAGAGCATGTTAAAATTGCAGATCCTGTAAGTGATGTACCGTGTGACAAATGCGGTAGAATGATGGTAATTAAGACAGGCAGATATGGCAAATTTCTCGCTTGCCCAGGTTACCCTGAATGTAAAAACGCAAAACCTATAATAGAAGAGGTTGGTGTAGAATGTCCAGATTGCTCAAAGCCTCTAATATTTAGAAAAACAAAAACCGGAAAAAGATACGTTGCTTGCTCAGCTTATCCAGATTGTAAATTTTCATCATGGAATATTCCTACAAAGGATAAATGTCCTAAATGTGGTCAATTTATTGAAATTGCACAAGGTAAGAGGGGCAGATACTTAAAATGTAGTAATAAAGAATGTGATTATATATCATTTTTCAAAAAGAAAAAATCAGAATAAAGGAAAGAGAATATGGCAGTTTATGTAATTGGAGGAGGCCTTGCTGGTTCAGAAGCAGCATGGCAGATAGCTAAATCAGGGTTAAAGGTTAAGCTTTTTGAAATGAAGCCTGTTAAATATTCAGAAGCACATTCTTCAGAAGGATTAGCAGAGCTTGTTTGCAGTAATTCATTAAAGGCAATTGGCATTGATGTTGCTTCAGGCTTATTGAAGGAAGAAATGAGATTGCTTGGTGGTTTAGTTATAAAATGTGCTGACGAAAGCTCTGTACCAGCAGGTGGAGCATTAGCTGTTGACCGAAATATATTTTCTCAAAAGGTTACAGCTTCAATCGAAAATAATCCTAACATCGAAATAGTAAGGCAGGAAATTACATCATTGAGGGAATTAATTGATTCAAGTGAGGATTGTGATGGTGTTATAATTGCAACCGGACCGTTGACCTCAAAATTATTGGCTGATGAAATAATAAGGGTTTTTGGTTTAAAGAAGCTACACTTTTTTGATGCTGCTGCTCCTGTTATATATGAAGAAAGCATTGATCATAATAAAGTATTTAAAGCTGCAAGATATGGAAGAGGCGATGCGGATTATATAAATTGTCCAATGAAAAGGGATGAATATATTAATTTTTATAACGCCTTAATAAATGCAGAATGTGCAGATGTCAAGGACTTCGATGCATTAGATTTATATGAGGGCTGCATGCCTGTTGAATCAATGGCTAAAAGAGGTGTTGATACTCTGAGATTTGGTCCTTTAAAGCCGGTTGGGCTTAGACATCCTGAAACAAATGAGGAATATTATGCAGTTGTACAATTAAGGCAGGATAATGCTGAGGGAACATTATTTAATATGGTAGGTTTTCAAACAAGATTAAAGTTCCCCGAACAAAAACGCGTATTTGGAATGATTCCGGGGCTTGAAAATGCTGAATATGCTAGATATGGTGTAATGCACAAGAATATATATATAGAGTCACCTGAAATGCTTGATGAAACATATCAATTAAAGAAAGAAAATAATTGCTTTGGTATTCCAATTTTCTTTGCTGGCCAAATTACTGGTGTAGAGGGATATATGGAATCTACATCCTCAGGATTAGTTGCAGGTGTTAATATTTCTAGAGTACTTAAGGGAATGGAAAAAATTATTTTTACAAGTGATACACAAATTGGAGCACTTTCAAATTATGCTTCACATTATTCTGGCAAGGATTTCCAACCTATGGGTACGAATTTTGGTATAATGTCTGCAAATTTAGAAGAAAAATACGGAAAAATACGCGATAAAAAGTTAAAAAAGAAATATATGGCAGAGAATGCTATTGAGGTTATAAAAAATAAGTATGTGCCGCTTGTGCAGGGAGGCACAATATGAAAAAATCATTTATTGTACTGTGCTTTGTGATTTTATTATTTTCTTCAGCATGTAATGTTTTAAATGGAGATATAGAAGGCAATTATACCATTAATGGAAATGAATATAATACAGCTAACTCAGGCGTGGTTATTATTAGTACACCAAATAGTACACCAAATGTAAATAATAGTAATTCTGATTCGACATCTGAGCAAGCTAATGAAACACATGAGGTAATAATGCCAACTTCCACATCCTCTCCTGCGTTGCCAACCAGATATGTAGAAGAAAATCAAGTAGGTGAAAAAGCTTTGGACGGATTAAAGATTTGTATTGATGCAGGACATCAAATAAAGGGTAATTACGACAAAGAAAAAACAGCCCCATGGAATGATGAGCTGAAGACAAAATGTACATCAGGAACGACCGGTAATTTTACAGGAATTGAAGAGTATGTAATGAATCTTGAAATTGCTTTAAAGCTCAAGGAAGGTCTTGAAAAATCAGGAGCAAGTGTTTTGATGATTAGAGATAATCATAATGTTGATATATCTAATAAAGAACGTGCTGAAATGGCAAATGAATATGATGCCGATGTGACCCTAAGAATACATGGAAATTCCTGTGATATGCCGGAGGTTGAGGGCATTGAATTGTTTGTAAGAGATGTGGGAGACGAAAGCTCCGAATATAAAATAAAATCTGATAAAGATTATAAAATTGCAGAAGGCCTCCTTGAAAGCATATGTGAAAAAACTGGTGCAAAGTCTAGGGGTGTGAAGCGTTCAGATTCATATACCGGCATAAATTGGTGTGAAAACACATGTATAATTATCGAATGTGGATTTTTGTCAAATGAAAAAGAAGACAGGCTGTTAAATACTGACGAATACCAACGAAAAATAGTTGATGGTATTGTAAGCTATTTTGTTTCCTCATTAAATTGAGAATCGTCTAAAAGTATTTCTGCGTTATATTTAGGACGACGTTTTGATTCGACATATATTTTTCCAATGTACTGACCTATTAAACCTATTGAAACTAGTTGTACTCCTCCTAAAAACCATATAGAGAGCATCAGCGAAGTCCATCCCGGGGTAGTGTTTCCATTAAAATATGAAATAAGACTATAAATGGCTGCAATTATTGAGCCAATTATAATAAAAATTCCTAAACCGGTAATTAGGGTGATTGGCTTTATGCTAAAGGAGGTTATACCATCAAATGCGAATTTCAGCATTTTTTTGAGTGGGTATTTAGATTCACCAGCAGGTCTTTCCTTTCGCTCATAATATACACATGATGTTTTATATCCAATTAATGGCACGATGCCACGCAAAAACATATTACGTTCCTCATATTTTTCTAGCTGTTCTACTGCTCTGCTGCTCATAAGACGAAAATCGGCATGATTATATATAGTTTTAACACCTAAGGAATTCATGAGCTTATAAAAAGCTTGTGCGGTTGTGCGTTTGAAAAATGAATCGGTTTTTCTAGAGCTTCTCACTCCATAAACAATGTCACAGCCTTCATAATACTTGTCAACCATTTGAATAATAGCTTGAATATCATCTTGAAGGTCAGCGTCAATCGAAACAGTTATGTCACACTTGTCTTTAGCAACAATTAATCCGGCTAAAAGTGCATTTTGATGACCAACATTTGCTGCAAGCTTAAGACCACTTACGTATTTGTTGCTTTTATATTCTTCTTCTATGAGCTCCCATGTGTTGTCACGACTTCCGTCGTTAACATACAAAATTCGGCTTTTCTCAGATATTTTTCCATCTGAAATCATTTTTTTTACTAAATCTGTAAGCTGGGGTGCAGTGATAGGAAATACCTCTGACTCATTGTAGCATGGAACTACTATATAAAGTGTTGCTGGTTGTAAGAACATAAAAGCACTCCTTGTTTATTATATTAGATAGATTTATATTTGTCCGTCAAATAAATCGTTGCTTGCATGTGCTGGCTCGCAAGTTAAATTATATCCCAATTTTTTACAAACCATATCATCTGTCTGAGAAAGTATTACACTAGAATGTGCTTCAAGTCCGTATAACTCAGGGAGTTTTTCTAATGCCAAAGCCGCCATTGTATTAGTAACGGCTGAAATACTTAAAGCAATTAATACTTCTTCTAGGCTTAATAATGGCTTGTCTGCTCCATATATGTCACGTTTTAATTCTAAAGTTGGTTCTAATACTAGTGGAGCTATTAGCAATAAGGAATCATCCAGGCCTGAAAGTCTTTTCAAAGCATTTAAGGTACAGCTTGCAGCGGCTGTCATAAGATTAGTATTTCGCCCAGTAATGATTTCTCCATTAGTAAGCTCTATTGCCATAGCAGGTGAGCTGGAAGCATAAGACTTTTCTAATGCAGCATTGACTATTTTTCTGTCAGCAGGCTTTAATTGTGCTTGATTCATAATGAGCTCTATTTTATCTACTGTAGCATTGTCGACTCTGCCTTGAAAATGATCACAGTGAATTTTATAATAACGTCTTATAATTTCTGCTCTAGCAGCAGTTCTTACAGCTTCATCATCTTCAATTGCATATCCAACCATATTTACACCCATATCTGTAGGTGAATTATAAACATCTTTTCCAAGAATCTTGTTCATAATTGTTTTTACAACAGGGAAAACATCAATATCCCTATTATAATTGACAGTGCTTATGTTGTAATTCTCAAGATGGTAAGGATCAATCATATTTACATCCTTTAAATCTGCAGTTGCAGCTTCATATGCGAGATTTACAGGGTGCTTAAGTGGAAGATTCCAAACAGGAAATGTCTCGAATTTTGCATATCCTGCCGGGATACCTCTTTTATGCTCATGATACATTTGAGATAAACATGTTGCCATTTTTCCGCTACATGGACCCGGAGCTGTAACAACAACTAATTGTCTTGTGGTTTCTACATATTCATTTTTTCCGTAGCCATCATCACTTACAATTAAGTCAACATTTGCAGGATAACCTGGAATAGGATAGTGGATATATGTATTTATACCACGTTTTTCAAGCTTGCTTCTAAAAACATCAGCGGCATGCTGTCCTGTATATTGAGTAATTACAACGTTCTTTATGAGTATTCCATATGCTCTGACAGAATCAATTAATCTTAATATTTCAAGATCGTATGTGATTCCGATATCAGCACGGATTTTATTTTTTTCTATATCTGCAGCATTAATGCAAATAAGAATTTCACAAATATCTTTAAATTCTAATAATAATTTGATTTTATTATCTGGTTCAAAGCCCGGAAGAACTCTTGCTGCATGAAAATCATCAAAAAGCTTTCCGCCAAATTCGAGGTATAGCTTATCGCCAAAAAGACTAATTCGTTCTTTAATATGTTTTGTTTGTTTTTCAATATAAAGTGCGTTGTTAAATGGTGATTGCATAAAAAAATCTCCTGTTCAATTATAAATAAAATAAAATAGAATATATTATTTTTAAATAAAAAAACAACGTGATTTATTATAGCATTTTAAAGAATTTAAAGCAATTAAAAAATGCACTTACTATTCATTTATTACTAGAATTTTTTATTTGACCTTTTTATAAAATAGTGTTACTCTAACGAGGTATATATTGTTAAATATGGGAATATATTATTTAATTCTCTTTAATGAGGTGAAGATATGGGTGCAGTATTAGAGGTTGTTATTATAGGTGTTTTATTGGTATTTTTGATTCTTCTATTAATAACATTTTTGATGATGGTTTTTCCTTATTTGTTAGGAGAAAGGAAGAAAACTAAAACACAAGCAGAGGAAAATATTCAAAGTTCTACCGTAGAAACTGTTGCCGAAATTTCAAATGCTGATATAAGTGATGATTACACTTTAATTAGTGTCATAACTGCAGCTATTGCAGCTTACAGAGAGGCAAATGGAGAAGGTGCTAACAGTTCAGACTTTAGAGTAGTTGCTTTTAGAAAAACTGGTAGCTATAGGAATATGTAAGGAGGATTTAGATTAATTATGAATGCGTTAATTAATACAATTTCTGATTTGTTAATGGAATCAGGCTTCTATAGCATATTTAATAGCTTTTTAGATGGCGGTTGGAAAACTGTTGTAATGCTCTTGATTTCTCTTGTTTTAATTTATCTTGCAATTGTTAAAAAATTTGAACCATTGCTCCTGCTTCCGATAGCCTTTGGTATGCTTCTTGCCAATCTTCCATTGGCAGAGCTGGGCTCTACAGATGAGGGCGGCTTGCTTTATTACTTATATCAAGGTGTTAAATTGAAAATTTATCCACCATTAATATTCCTTGGAATAGGTGTAATGACAGATTTTGGTCCATTGATTGCAAATCCTAAAAGCTTGCTTTTGGGTGCTGCAGCACAGGTTGGTATATTTATTACATTTATAGGTGCAACATTACTGGGATTTACGCATGCGGAGGCAGGTGCGATAGGCATTATAGGAGGCGCAGATGGACCGACAGCAATTTTTACAGCTGGGGAGCTGGCACCTCATTTAATTCCTGCTATAGCAGTTGCGGCATACTCGTATATGGCGCTTGTTCCGGTTATTCAGCCTCCAATTATGAAGGCTTTAACTACTAAAAAGGAAAGAGCTGTAAAAATGGTACAGCTTAGAGAGGTTTCTAAGAAGGAAAAAATTATTTTCCCTATTTTAGTAACAATTTTGGTTTCATTATTGCTTCCGTCTGCTGCTACTCTCGTTGGTATGCTCATGTTAGGTAATTTAATAAGAGAATCAGGTGTATGTGATAGACTAGCAAAAACTGCACAAAATGAGCTTATGAACATAGTTACAATTTTCTTAGGAATATCAGTTGGTTCAACAGCTACTGCAGAAAATTTCCTAAATGCACAGACACTTGGAATATTATTACTTGGTATGGTTGCATTTGCAATGGGAACAGCATCAGGAGTTTTATTTGGTAAGCTTATGTGCTTTGTAACTAAAGGAAAGGTTAATCCTCTTATAGGAGCTGCCGGGGTTTCTGCTGTTCCTATGGCTGCTAGAATTGCCCAAAAGGTAGGTCGTGAGGAGGATCCGAATAACTATCTTCTTATGCATGCTATGGGCCCAAATGTTGCCGGTGTAATAGGCTCAGCCGTTGCATCAGGAATTTTAATTACTATGCTTGGTTAAATCCGTAATATTGCGGTTTAAATATTAAATAATACAATTTGGAGGTTTTGATATGGAAAACATGAATGGTTCTGTATCAATAAATACAGAAAATATATTTCCTATAATAAAAAAATGGCTTTATTCAGAAAAGGATATTTTCCTTAGAGAAGTAGTTTCAAATGCAAGTGATGCTATAAGTAAGCTTAAAAAATTAATTTCACTTGGCGAAGCTAATATTAATGAAGAAGAATGGAAAATAGAGGTTACACTTGACAAGGAAGCCGGAACAATTACGATTTTTGATAATGGTATCGGAATGACTCAGGAGGAAGTATTAAAATATATAAATCAAATTGCTTTTTCAGGTGCTAAGGATTTCCTTGAAAAATATCAAGACAAGACTGACGATGGACAAATAATAGGTCATTTCGGTTTGGGCTTTTATTCAGTATTTATGGTATCGGACAAGGTTGAAATTGATACTTTGTCATATCAAGAGGGTGCAGAGGCAGTCCATTGGGAAAGTGAATCCGGAATGGACTTTGCAATAACTCCTTCAGACACATGTGAAAGAGGAACATATATCACTCTTCATATTTCTGAAGATAGCAAGGAATATCTAGATGGATACAAGCTTAATGAAACACTTGTTAAGTATTTCTCATTCCTTCCAATAAATCTTTATTTTATAGATACTCAAGCGGAAGATAAAAAGCTTGAGGAAATAGAAAGTAAAAATAAAGAAGCCAAAGAAAAGGGTGAACTTGCTGAAGAAATTTATGAAGCACCTAAGCCAATAAATAATACTACACCTCTTTGGGCAAAGCCTGTAAAGGATTGCACAGATGAAGAATATAAGGCCTTTTACAGAACATTATTTAATGATTTCAATGAACCACTATTTTGGATACATCTCAATATAGATTACCCATTTAATCTAAAAGGCATTTTATATTTTCCAAAGCTTAAGAGTCAATATGACACTTTAGAGGGCGTGATAAAGGTATATTATAATCAGGTCTTTGTAGCAGACAATGTTAAAGAAATTTTACCGGAATTTTTGATGCTATTAAAAGGTGCAATAGATTGTCCTGATTTACCGCTTAATGTATCGAGAAGCTTTTTACAAAATGATGGATATGTTAATAAAATATCGTCACATATAACAAAAAAGGTAGCTGATAAGCTCACCGGCTTGTTTAATACAGAAAAAGAGCAATATTTCAAATATTGGGATGATATTAATCCTTTTGTTAAGTTTGGATGTTTAAAAGACGAAAAATTCTATGACAAGGTTAAAGAAGCAATCGTATTTAAAACAATAAATGATGAATATTTAACTATTGACGAATTTGCAACGGATAAGATTTATTATGTTGATGATCCGGTACAGCAATCTCAGTACGTAAATATGTATAAGGATTCAAATATCAAGATTGTAATATTAAACGGACCTTTAGATAATCATTTTATGAGCTTTATTGAGTATAAGAATGCGGGTAAAATTAAATTTGTAAGAGTCGATTCAGCTTTAACGGATGATATGAAGGACAATGCTTCTAATATCACTCAGGAAGAGCTTGATAAGCTTGCAGAGTGCTGCTTAGAGGGTTTTAAAAAGGCTTCATCAAATGATAAATTAATTGTAAAGGCTGAAGCAATGAAATCATCCATGCCAGCTGTATTGCTTTTATCTGAAGAATCAAGAAGAATGCAAGAAATGGCAAAAATGTATGGAGGTCTTGGCTTCCCGATGAATGATGAGGTGACAATTGTTCTTAATGCTACGAACAAAACGGTATTAAAGCTCAAGGAATTGCAAGCAGATGGAAGTGACAAGGAGCTTGAGGAAATGTTATATGGGCAGATTTACGATTTAGCCAGCCTTGCACATAAGCCAATGGAAGCAGATTCCATGACAAGATTTATTGAGCGTTCCTCAAAAATATTGGATAAGTTTTCAGAAGAAGCATAAAAAGGATGGTATTTATGAAATATTTAGTTTTATTAGGAGATGGAATGGCAGATTATCCTATTGATGAGCTAGGAGGCTGCACACCACTTGAAAAAGCCAATAAACCTATAATGGATAAGCTTGCTAAATATTCAGAGTTAGGTTTGGCAAAAACTGTTCCTGATCATTTAAATCCACCAGGTAGTGATATTGCGAATATGTCTGTAATGGGGTACGATCCAGATGTTTATTATACTGGAAGATCTCCATTAGAAGCAGTAAGCATGGGAATAGAGCTTGAAGATGATGACATAGCTATTAGATGCAATTTAGTAACTCTTTCTGATGACGAGATATATGAAAATTGTACAATGGTTGACTATAGCTCTGACGAAATTTCAACACAGGAATCCACTGAGCTAATCAAATATATAGACGAAAAGCTAGGAACTGATAAGATAAGATTCTATCCAGGAATAAGCTATAGACATTGCGTTGTTATTAAAAATCAAAAAACAGCAGATATGAGCTTTACACCTCCTCATGATATTTCAGGCAGAAAAATTACTGAATATACACCTAAGGGTGATATGGGACTTGAGTTATTTGAGCTTATGAAAAAAAGTCGCGAGCTTTTGAAAAATCATCCTATTAATCAAAAGAGAATTGAAAAGGGCTTACATCCTGCAACCTCTATTTGGTTATGGGGTCAGGGAAGACGCCCAAGCTTTGATAGCTTTGAAGACATGCATAATATCAAAGGATGCGTGATTTCAGCGGTGGACCTTGTAAAGGGTTTGGGAATATGTGCGAAAATGGAAGTGCCTGAAATTGAAGGCTCTACAGGAAATATTCATACAAATTTTGAAGGAAAAGCTGATGCTGCAATTGAGTTCTATAAGAAGGGTGGAGATTTTGTATATCTTCATGTTGAAGCACCTGATGAATGTGGACATAGACATGAGGTGGATAATAAGGTTAAAGCCATTGAATACTTAGATAGTAGAATATTAAGCAAAATCGTCGAGTATTTTGAAGAAGCTGGAGAGGACTATAAAATTCTCGTTATGCCAGATCACCCCACACCACTTTCTATAATGACACATACACACGAGCCTGTACCATATATGATTTATGATAGCAGGAGAGAGGGTATGGTTTCAGAAAATGCCATATATAGTGAAGCTTGTGCTAAACAGACTGGAAATTATATGGCAAAGGGTTATAAACTTTTAGGGTATTTTTTAGATAAATAATGTTGTTTTACTGATTGCCAAGAGAACTAAAGCTATATATATGCAAGGCTCTTGGCATACTTTTATTTAACTTGATTAGGAGAATGATAATATGAAAGTGTTTAAAGAAAAACACGATTTGGAAACTGTAGTGAATAATATTTCAATGTCACTTGAAAAACAACCAAGGCCAAATGATACATGTGAAAAAATTGACTTTACTGTTTCTAAAACTATTAGTTCAAACATGGTTGTTCAGAGAAATAATTATTTCAATGTATTCGGATGGTCAAATAATTACGGTGGCGTAATATATGCAGATTTCATGGGTGAGACAAGATATGGTATTATAAATGATAATGGTGAATGGAGTATAAAATTTTCACCGCATGAGGCTACCTTTGAATCACAAACATTGAAAATATATCCTAGTAATGGAAATGCTATTGAATTTGAGGATATTTTAATCGGGGATGTATGGCTCGTTTCAGGTCAGTCAAATGCAGAACTTAATATGTCAGTATGCATTCCGCGGGATTTAGAATATAAAAATGAAATTAATAAAGAAGAAAAAATAAGGATTTTTTCTCAAACAAGGGAATATGTAGTAGAACAGAAAAATGTTATTGATTTATCTGTTCCGCAAAGGGATGTTATAAATGATGAATGGAAATGGAACAAGGCCTCGTTTTCAGCGGTAAGCAGCTTCTCTGCCTTAGGTTATTATTTTGCAAATGAGCTGAGCAAAATGGCAAATATTCCATTAGGTGTTATTATGACAGCTGCAGGTGGTGCGACTATTCACGAATTGATGCCTAATAATGTATCTTTAGAGTGTAAGCCTAATTTTGTTCCTACAGTACCTGCAGGTGGTTTTTATAACTCTTTAATGTATCCGTTTGTTAAAAATCCAATTACCGGAATGATTTTTTATCAAGGTGAAAGCGAATCTAATGCAGGTCATTATAAAACCTACGCAAACAATTTAATTAAAACCTTTAATGGGTATAGAAAAGAATGGGGATTGAATTTTCCTATTATAAATGTTCAGCTTTCAACGCATGGAGAAGAAGGCTTTAAGGCGTGGTACGAAATTCAAAATATTAGAGCTATACAATTTGATGTTACCAAAAAGCTGGATAATTGTTATTTGATAGTTTCAAGAGATCATGGAATAAGACCAGGTGATGATGATTTTGGACACCCTAAATATAAGCATCAGCTTGGTGTAAGAGCCGCAAATGTGGCAGCAAAACACATTTATAGCATAGATATAGACGATGCACTGTTAAGTCCTGAGCCATGCAAGGTTACATGGAATATTGATAATGCTATAATTGATTTTTGTAACGTAGGAGAGGGCTTGAAATTACTTGATGGGCAGTGTCTTGCAGGCTTTACAGTATTAGATGCGGATGGAAATAATATTATATGTGAAGCAGAAATCATAGATGAGTGCTCTGTTAAAATAACATTTTCAGGACATGCTGCAAAATTGCAATTTGCGATGCTTCCAAATGCAATAATACGTTATGGTAATTTAGGAAATAGCTTAGGCTTGCCGGCTCCATGTTTTGAAATAGATAAATAATTTTTTGTTGACATTAATGATATGCAGTATTAAAATATAGCGGTAACATGGTAGGCGGGAGTTCATGATTATGAAGAACAAATTGTTTACAACAGTATATTTTTATTTTTACTTTTACTTTTGCAATTATTTTATAAAAGTTAAAGAAGCTTCTGTTGTATAAATTTTCATTGAATTTCTAAGGATTACGAAAGAATTTCACCGTACGGCAGAAGAAAACCGTACGGTATTTTAATTTTAAGGAGGAAATGAAGTATGGTAACGGTATTAAAACCAGGAGTTACGGATGATCAAATTCAAAATTTATGTAATTGGTTCAGCGCTAGAGGCTTAGATGTTCATATTTCAAAGGGGCATTATCAAACCATTATAGGTCTTATTGGAGATACAAAAAGAATTGATACAGAGCTACTAGAGAGTTTGGAAATTGTAGAAACAGTAAAGACGATAAGTGAACCATTTAAAAATGCAAATAGAAAATTTCATCCGGATGATACAATAATAGATGTCAATGGAGTTAAAATAGGCGGTGGACATTATGCCATTATTGCAGGTCCTTGTTCGGTTGAGTCTGAGGAGCAGATAATTGAGGTTGCAGTAAAAGTAAAGGCAGCAGGAGCTTCCATTTTAAGAGGTGGAGCTTTTAAACCGAGAACATCACCATATGATTTTCAGGGACTAAAGGATGAAGGAATTAAGCTATTACTTGAGGCAAAGAAAATTACAGGAATGCCAATTATTACAGAAATAATGAATGCTAATCATCTTCCTATGTTTGAAGATGTTGATATTATTCAGGTTGGAGCAAGAAATATGCAAAATTTCGAGCTTTTAAAAGAACTTGGTAGAACTAAAAAGCCTATATTGTTAAAAAGAGGTCTTGCAAACAATCTAAAAGAGCTTTTAATGAGTGCAGAGTATATAATGGCAGGTGGAAATGAAAATATTATCCTTTGTGAAAGAGGCATAAGAACCTTTGAAACTTATACAAGAAATACTCTTGACGTTTCTGCAATACCAATGCTACATGAGCTTTCACATTTACCTGTAGTTGCGGATCCTTCACACTCAGGTGGTATGGCGAGACTTGTTAAGCCTTTGGCATTATCTTCTGCTGCTGCCGGAGCAGATGGACTTATGATTGAGGTGCACAACGATCCTAAAAATGCTTTATGTGATGGCGCTCAATCCCTTACACCTGAACAATTTGCAGATGTAGCTGACAAAATCAAAAAGGTTTATGAGGTGTGTGGTTCATGACAGTCGGAATCGTTGGATTAGGACTTATTGGGGGATCTTTTGCTAAGGCTTATAAAGAAGCAGGTTGGAATGTATATGTTCATGATATAGATGATGCAATGTTGGAATTTGCTAAACTAAAGGGCGTCGTTGATGATCCGCTTGATAAAGACAATATAGAACAATGTGACTTAATCCTTGTGTGTATTTATCCCAATGCAGCCATTGAATACATTGATGAAATGGGTAAGTATATTTCAAAAAATACCTTCGTTGTAGATTGCTGTGGTACAAAGGAAAAAATATGTGATGTGTATTTTGCTGAAGCTGCGAAGTATGGCTTTACCTATGTAGGAGGTCATCCTATGGCAGGAACTCAATATTCAGGCTTCAAATTTAGCAAACCAGATTTGTTTAAAGGTGCATATATGGTACTTGTTCCTCCAATATGTGATGATATGGCATTTTTTGATAAATTAAAAGAATTACTTTCTCCTGCAGGCTTTGGGCATTATTCAATTATCTCTGCACAGGAGCATGATAAGATAATAGCATTTACATCACAGCTTGCACACGTTGTATCGAATGCATATATAAAAAGTCCAACGGCACGTATTCATAAAGGCTTTTCAGCAGGAAGCTATAGGGATCTCACTCGGGTTGCGTGGCTCAATGAAGATATGTGGTCGGAGCTTTGCATGGAAAATAGGGATAATATGATTAGTGAATTAGATATTATTATAAAAGAATTATGCAAATACAAAGCTGCATTAGAATCTGAAGATAAAGCAAAATTGAAATCCCTATTTGCTGATGGTAAAAAAATTAAATATGAAATAGATGGATGAATTTAATTTTATGAAAAAGCTTCTTAAAATTTTTAGGAAAATTTTTGAAAAAATTGTATTCTGTTTATATTATGTGTTATAATTAGGATAATTATTTTGAAAGGCGGTTCTTTTTATGAAACAAAGATTTTTTATATGTAAGCATTGTGGTAATATTTTAGCTATGGTAAAAGATAAGGGTATGCCTGTTTTATGCTGTGGAGAAATAATGTCAGAGATAATTCCGGGAAGTACAGATGCATCAACAGAAAAGCACATTCCCGTTTTTACTATAGACAAAAATAAGGTGTATGTTGTTGTGGGTGAGGTTGAGCATCCTATGACCGATGAGCATTACATAGAATGGATATCAATTCAAACAAAACAGGGAAATCAACGAAAATGTCTTTTACCTTCAGATAAGCCTGTGGCATGCTTCTCAATATGCGATGGAGACGAGGTAGAAGCTGTATATGCATATTGTAACTTACATAGTTTATGGGTTTCTGAAAATAAGATTGAACCAGTGTGTGACTTGAAACCACTTGATACAAATTCTATTGAAAATTATGTAATATGTAAATGTAATGATGTTTCTTATTTTGATATATTAGATGCGGTGCATCGTGAAACAAATATAAATAGTCTTCTGTCAGTTTTTGACAAAGTAAAAAATACAACACACTGCTCTACCGGCTGTGGAGGTTGCTATAACAAGGTAATTGCTGTTATATCGGAAGAAATGAATAGAAAATAAGCTTCAAAGAGCTTTCTCTTAAAATTGAGAAAGCTCTTTTTTATTTGTTGCGAAGAAAAAGGATTTGGGGTAAAATAATATAATAATTTTTATTATTTACAAAAGGAGTACTTATTATGATATCAGAAAATATTAAGAATAAATTTATCGAAGCAGGTCAGGAACATTTATTCAAATACGAAAATGAATTAGATGAATCTCAGCAAAAATCCTTAGAAGCACAGCTAAGTAATATTAATCTAGATTTAATTACTAGATTATACAATCAAACTAAGCAAAAGGTAGCTGAAACAAACTTAAATATTGAACCGGTTAGCTGTGATTTGAAGCAAAATTGGAGTGAAGATACAAGAAAAAAATATGCTCATACAGGTGAAGAACTAATCAAAAGCGGAAAATATGCAGTTGTAACTATGGCAGGTGGACAGGGAACCAGATTAGGACATGACGGACCAAAAGGTACGTTTTATGTTAATGTTCCTGAGCACATATCTTTATTTGAAATACAATGTAACAGATTAAAAAAAGCAAATGAAGCATATAAATGTATAATACCATGGTATATTATGACTAGTGAAGAAAATAACGCTGCAACGATAGCCTTCTTTGAAGAAAATAATTACTTTGGGTATCCAAAAGAAAACATTTACTTTTTTAAACAATATATGCTTCCAATGATTGATGTAAACGGAAAAATTATACTTGATGAAAAGCACAAAATTAAAGAAGGTGCTGATGGTCACGGTGGTATTTTTAGGGCAATCATCGGCAGAGGTATTCTAGATGACATGAAAAAAAGAGGTGTAGAATGGATTTTTACATGTGGAATTGACAATATTTTAGTTCGTCCTGCTGATGCAGAGTTTATTGGATTTGTTGCGGCATCAGGATATAAATTAGGAGGAAAGTCACTTGTAAAAAGAGATGCTTATGAAAAGGCAGGTGTATTCTGTAAGAAAAATTCCAGAGCTTCTGTAGTAGAATATACTGAAATACCTAAGGAATTGGCAGAACTAAAAAATGAATCAGGCCAGTTTGTGTACGCAGATGCACATATTTTATGTAATCTTTTCCATGTTGATGTATTTGGTAAAATGGGTGGAGAAGGACTTCCTTATCATGAGGCATTTAAGAAGGCTCCATATATTAATGAAAACGGTGAAAGAATTATACCGGAAGAGCCAAATGCTTATAAGTTCGAAGCATTTATATTTGACGCTTTTGAGTATTATGAGGATATGGGAATATTGAGAGTTGAAAGAAATAAAGAATTTGCACCTATCAAAAATAAAACAGGAGAGGATAGTCCTGAATCAGCACAAAAATTATATCTCGATGATATAGCGGAGGAATAATCAGCATGAATAAAGGTCGTAATATAATGCTGATTCTCTGTTGCTTGCTTGTGATAGGTTGTCTTACTTTTTTTGCTAGAACAAAGGCAAGCAATGCTTCTGCTGTAGTGGATGATGTAAGGTACGTTCTTAAAAGCTCGGAAAATGATGTTAAAAATTATGAGTTTTATTTTACAGATGATGTAGTAATGACAGGTACCTTACATTCAGACAAGGAGGCTTCAACGCTGTATTTATATATTAGAGGCGAATATGATGAAACACTGGCTGATTATTACACGGATTCGTATGAATATTATTATGTAATAAAAGGTGATTCGAGGGATAATGCAACAGTGGAGTGGTTTGTTGATGAAAATGCAGAATCACTTGAAAATGCAACAGTTTATCCTGATTCACCATATGAGAGATTTACTGAGAATGTGTTTGTTTCAATGCTGTTTGGTACTGAAGCATATATTTCAATTTCGCAAGCCTTTATTGTGGGTTTGTTAGCCTTTTTAGGAGGTATTATTATTTTAAAGGCAGAAGAGCTGTGGCATATTATTTATAGAAAAAAAGAGGATGATACGCCTGCATGGAAGGATATGAACGGAATTAAAAGAGTAGGTATTGGCATATTAATATTTGCGGCAGTGTTGTTAATTGTCTTTATTGTTATTTAATTTATGTTAAAGGAGTAATTTTTGTGACTGTAAAAAGACGTATCTTTATTTCAAATATAATAATGCTTGTAGTATTGCTTATGCTTGTATTGGTTTTGGCATTTTATATTATGAAGGTGCTTCTTTTTACATATATTCAAAATGATGTTAAAAGCTTAAATATTCCAGGTGATAATGTTTCTTCGGTTTCTGTATACGAGCTTCAAATATTGTTCGATGGAATAATTGATATAACAAATGAAGCTGGTGCTGAAATACAAAAGCACGAGGATTTTGAGCTTATAGATGAATATATTACAAAAACTGATTCAAAGTGCTATGTGATAATTAATAATAATATCTCATATATAAAAGGTGGAGATTCTGTTGAGGATTTATATTATTTAGCATCTCAAGCAAATGGATCAATAAATCAAAATGAAGATATAGTTTTTTATTCTGATGCAAGCTCATTTATATATATGTCTAATTATAAAACATCAAATGGAGAGACAGCGGAGGTTTTACTTTATAACTTAAAGCTAGGCACAAATGGATTTAGAAATGAAAATAGCAAGTATTGGAAGGAAGCAACGAATAACGTATATGATGCAGTTCAAACAGTATCTATACTAGGCTGTGGAATTATAATAATTGTTGGCATAGTTTTGATGATAGCATTATCTAAAAGCATAATGAAGCCACTAAACAAACTTAAAGAAGCAACTAAAAATATAAGTGAAGGAAATTTAGACTTTGAAATAGATTATTCCGGCAGTGATGAAATCTCAGAGGTGCTAAGGGATTTTGAAATAATGAGGGAAAATCTTCTCGAATTAAACGAAAAACAAAAAGAATATGAAGAAGATAGAAAAGAAATGATAGCGGGTATTTCGCACGATTTGAGAACGCCGCTAACATCTATAAAAGGATATGTTTCAGGTTTGATTGATGGTATTGCGGATTCTCCGGAAAAAAGACAAAAATATCTAACAACAATATATAATACTGCAGTTGAAATGGATAAATTAGTAGACGATCTTTTCTTATTTTCAAAACTCGATTTGGATAAGATTCCATTTGATTTTGAGCATGTTGAGCTTGGAAATTATATGAGTCAGTGCTGTGAGGAAATTCGTTTTTCTATGGAAAAGAAAAAAATGAGCATGACATTTGTAAATCTATATAAAGAAGACATATATGTTCAATTAGATAGAGACCAATTTGCAAGGGTACTAATAAATATAGCAGAAAACAGTGCAAAATATAAGAAAAATGAAATAGGTAGCTTTTATGTTACACTTTCAAAGGCTGAAAACGAAGCTGTTATTTCATTGAAGGATGACGGTCAAGGCATAGATTCAAGCCTGGCAGGGAAAATATTTGATTCATTTTACAGGAATGACCCTGCAAGAACGAATCCTATAAAGGGAAGTGGATTGGGATTATCTATTGCTAAACAGATTGTTTCCAGTCATGGTGGCAGAATATGGGCAGAAAGTAATCTGGGAGAGGGATTGACTGTCTTTATAAGCCTTCCAACGGACGGCGAGATTATTAAAAGCAAGGGGTGATTTGTTTGGAAAACAAAAAAATATTGATTATTGAAGATGATGAAAATATATCTGCACTTGAAAGAGATTATCTAGAGGCAAACGGTTACTTAACACAAGCTGAATACAATGGAAATGAAGGCTTAAAGGCTGCAATGGAAAATGAGTATTCTTGCATTATCATTGATATTATGCTTCCAGGTATCGATGGCTTTGAAATTTGTAGAAGCATTCGGAAGGAAAAGGATGTTCCTATAATTATAGTTACTGCAAAAAAAGAGGATATTGATAAAATCAGAGGCTTAGGATTAGGTGCTGATGATTATATGGTAAAGCCATTTAGCCCAAGTGAGCTTGTTGCTAGAGTGAATGCCCATATTAGCAGATATGAAAGACTTGTTTCTAAATTGACTATGCCTACAGAAAAAGAATCTGGCATTGTAGAAATTGGTGGCATGAAAATTGAAAAACTAGCAAGGCGTGTTTATTTAGATGGTAAGGAAATTATACTTTCAAATAAAGAGTTTGAGGTATTACTTTTTTTAGCATCGAATCCAAATGTGGTTTTTAGCAGAGATCAATTATTAGATAGAATATGGGGAATTGATTCTTTTGGTGAAACATCTACCGTAACTGTGCATATAAATAAATTAAGAGAGAAGATAGAAAAAGATATGTCGAAACCGGAATACATAGAAACTGTATGGGGTGCAGGATATCGTTTTAGACAAATTTGATGGAGTGTAAAATATGAATGAGAAGCATACAGTTTGCCTTTCTAAAATTATAAGAGATCAAAACCTTGAGATTTTATGCTGTGAGGATGAAATAAATAAGGTTTTTATAGATGGACCTGATATAAACAGACCAGGACTTGAACTTGCAGGTTATGCGGATAATTTTGCAAACGATAGGATTCAATTAATGGGTAATGTCGAGATGCAATATTTGTATTCTTTAGAAGATTCTGATAGATATGATAGAATGGAAAGACTTTTCAAAATAGGTTTTCCTTGTATAATAATTGCAAGAAAAATGCAACCATGTAAGGATATGCTTAAAATAGCAACACAGTACAAAATTCCTGTTTTAAGAACAGAAGAAACAACAACTTCTTTTCATAGTGAGCTTAATAGATACTTATGCGTTCAGCTTGCACCGAGAGAAACCGTTCATGCGTGCTTTATAGAGGTTTATGGAGAGGGTGTTTTGATAACCGGAAATAGTGGTGTAGGTAAAAGCGAAACTGCCTTAGAGCTTGTAAAAAGAGGTCATAGACTTGTTGCAGATGATATTGTTGAAATTAGGCGAGTATCAAATAAAACACTTGTTGGAACAGCACCGGAAATTATAAGGCATTTGTTAGAAATACGTGGAATCGGTTTTCTTGATGTTAAAAGATTGTATGGTGTAGGAGCTGTAAAAATGACGGAAAATATCCAGCTTGTTGTTCACCTAGAAAGATGGGAAGCAGGTATAGAATATGATAGAGTCGGAATAGATGATCATTTTACTAATATACTTGGTATTGACATACCATCTGTTAAAATTCCGGTAATGCCAGGAAGAAATCTTGCAATCATTATAGAAGTTGCAGCAATGAATAACAGACAAAAGATGATGGGATATAATGCAGCTAAGGAGCTCAATAAAAGAGTGTTTGAAAATACTAATGACAAAGAAGAACAAGATGATAATTTGTTTTTCTATTAATTGTAGGGGGATTTATGTATCAAGAGCTTATAAAAATATTGGGGAATCAAAACGTCTATTTGAACGAGCCTTTAAAAAAACATTCTACATTTAGAATAGGTGGAAATGCAGATATTTTTGTCACACCTGTAAATGTAGAGCAAATTTCTATGCTATTTGATTTTATAAATAAAAAATCTGTACCATTTATTGTTATAGGAAACGGAAGTAACATACTTTTTAGTGATAAAGGATTTCGTGGAATAGTGGTCAAACTAGGAAGCGAATTTACTGAATTGTCTCATTCTGAAGCTAAAGAGGGAATTATAATTAAAGCATCGGCCGGTACATTATTGTCACGCTTGGCTAATTATGCATTGGAGTTAAGCTTGACCGGTTTAGAATTTGCTTCGGGTATTCCAGGTAGTGTTGGAGGCGCAATATTAATGAATGCCGGTGCATATGGCGGTGAAATATCACAGGTTTTGGTACGCAGTGAATATTATTCCTTTGACAGTAAAGAAATAGTAACAAAAAGTTATGAAAAGCATGATTTTGGTTATAGACACTCATCGTATGAAAATGACGGAGGTATAATTTTATCCGGAGAGTTTTTGTTAAAAAAAGGTGATAAGAATGAAATACAATCTACAATGAGAGAGCTAAATGCCTGTAGAGCAGAAAAACAGCCTGTAGGTATTCCAAGTGCAGGTAGTACATTCAAAAGACCGGAGGGTTATTTTGCGGGGAAGCTTATTGAGGATGCGGGCTTGAAAGGTTTTAGAATCGGAGATGCCATGGTTTCTGACAAGCATTGTGGTTTTGTTGTTAACGTTGGAAATGCTACTTGTGATGATGTAATCAATGTGATAAAATATGTACAAGAGACTGTTTTAAAAGAGAATAATGTTTTTCTTGAGACAGAAGTAAAAATTATCGGAGAATTGTAAGATGAGTTTTGTTTTATTAACAGGTATGTCAGGTGCAGGTAAAAGTCAGGCTAGTAAATTTTTGGAGGATGTTGGATATTTTTGTATTGATAACATGCCACTTCAATTGTTCTCAAAGTTTGGGGAATTATACAGATGCAGTGAGGTACAAAAAAAGACTGCCCTTGTAACAGACATAAGAAGCGGGACTGATTTTTCTGATATTTATTCTTTTATTGATGAAATGAAAGAGCAAGGTCATGATATAAAGGTTTTATTTATAGATTGTAGTGATTTAATCATTTTAAATAGATATAAAGAAAATAAAAGACTACATCCGCTTGCTCATGATGGTAATAATATTTCTGCTATACACAGAGAAAGAGAAATGCTTTCTCATCTTAAAGAAATCGCAGATGTTGTTATAGACACGAGTAATTATTCAATATGGGATTTAAAAAAGAACATTATTAAGCTTTTTGGAGATGAAAGCAGTAAGGGAATTCAAGTGAATGTCTGTTCTTTTGGTTTTAAAAGAGGAATCCCTGCTACATGTGATTTGATTTTTGATGTTCGTTTTCTTGCTAATCCTTATTATGTTCCAGCTCTTAAAAATTTGACTGGAATAGATGATGAGGTAAGAAAATATGTGTTAGAAGATAAAAATTGTAAATTGTTTTTAGATAAATTAGAAAATATGCTAGCATTTTTAATACCCTTATATAGAGAAGAAGGTAAAGAAATGTTAGAAATTGGTATCGGCTGTACCGGAGGAAAGCACAGAAGTGTAGCTATAGCCAATCAAATTACGACAGCACTTTTAAATAGAAATTTTAATGCCTCTGTTGAGCATAGAGATATATCGAAATAGGAAAGGGGAGCATATTAATGGATAGAGATACACTTTATATATTTGGACATAAGAATCCTGATACAGACTCTGTTTGCTCTGCTATTGCTTATGCGGAATTAAAGAGAAAATTAGGACTTAAAGCTGAACCGTGCAGATTGGGTGACTTGAATGATGAAACTAAATTTGTATTAGATTATTTTAATGTTCCATCACCACTTAAAATTTCAAATGTACGCAGACAAGTAAGTGACTTGGATGTGGATATTGTTGATAAGCTGTCTCCGGATGTATCAATAAAAATTGCATGGCACATAATGGAGCAGACAAATATTCGTACATTGCCGATTGTAGATGATGCTCAAAAGCTATTGGGCTTGGTATCATTGACCAATATTACAGACAAATATATGGATGTTTTTGATTATGCTAGTATTTCTACTTGTGGTACAAGCATAGATAATATTCTTGAAACTATAAATGGTGAAATAGTTGCAGGTAACAGACATGATTTTTCGGCGACGGGTAAGGTTGTTGTTGCAGCATGTTCTCCTGATAGCTATGGAGATTACATAGAAAAGGGCGACATAGTAATAGTAGGAAACAGAAGTGACTCACAAATTAAAGCTTTAGAGTTAGGTGCAAATGCTGTGGTTTTGACATGTGGCTTTAAACCTGATGACGAAATATGCAATATTGCAGAGAAAAATAAAGCGATATTAATTTCAACGCAATATGATACATATACTACGGCAAGACTTATTAATCAAAGTATTCCTGTTAGCTCAATAATGACTACTGATGAAAATAACAAAATCATTAAATTTTACATTGATGATTATATAGAGGATATTCGTGAAAGCATGACGAAAAACCGTTTTAGAAGTTATCCTGTTTTAGATAGAAACGGTGTTGTTTTGGGATTTATTTCCAGATACCATTTAATTTCTCACAGAAAGAAAAAAGTAATTTTATTAGATCATAACGAAAAAGGTCAGACGGTAAAAGGTATTGAGGAAGCTGAAATTATGGAAATAATTGACCACCATAAGGTCGGGGATCTTACTACTGCAAGTCCAATACTGTTTAAAAATGAACCTGTTGGAAGTACAGCTACAATTATAGCAAATCTTTATACAGAAAAAGGAAGAAGACCAACATCTTCGATAGCTGGTATATTATGTGCAGCGATAATTTCAGATACTTTAAAATTCCAATCACCTACAGCAACAGAGCTTGACAGAAGTACAGCACAAAGACTTGCTGATATTGCAGGTATCAATATAGATGAATTTGCAGAGAGAATGTTTAAAGCGGGAACCTCATTTAGTGGCAAATCTGCAGCAGAAGCGTTTGCTCAGGATTTTAAGACTGTTTCCATTCAAGGATATACAGTTGGTATTAGCCAAATAACTGTAATGGGAATGTCGGGTATTTCTGACATAAAAGCAGATATATACACACATATGGAAAAGCTTTCAGCAGGTGATGCATATGATTTACTAACTGTAATATTTGTTGATTTGAGCTCGGGAACAACAACATTACATTTTGTAGGCAGTCTTGCAGAAGAAATTGTAGATGATATAGATGTTAAGGCAAATGATGGTGATTATGTTTTTGAAAGCATAATGTCGAGAAAAAAAGATGTAATTCCATTAATTACAAACATAATTGAAAAGCAAAAATCGTAAGTCTATTTGTATTAACAATTATTTAACAATTTGTTTGCGTAACAATTTATTGTAATTATGTATATGTTCTGTTATAATTAAGCTATATTTTATATTTATTAAATTATTTTTACGGAGGGATTTTATGCACTCAAAAAAGTTATTAACAAGAGTTTTACTTTGTGTTTTGGCACTCGTGTCGATTTTCACAATAGTAGGTTGTAAGGAAGAAGAAGGCTCAGAAATTTCTAAGTCATTTATTTATGGTAAGCAGTATGAAAATAACCGCTATTATTTTTCACAGGGATATCCTGATGATTGGACTGTAACAGAAGGTAACGACGGTACATTCCTTGTTCCTGCTCAGCACCCTGTATATGATGATATGGGACTTGTAGCACAATTTGCTAAAGGTGATGCAAAATACAGCGTTTATTCTGTAAAATATCCTTTTATGAAGGCTTCACTTACTGATTACGTAATGGGTCTTTTAGGAAAGGATGTTCAATATAACTTCCCATTCAACCAATATTTTGTTGATGATGCAGAATATAATCCTTCAGAAGCAGGTGGAAGAGATGCTTTCGTAATGGAGACTGTTGACGGAACAGAAGCTGTTGCTGAAAAGATGATGACACATGAGAATAATGACATCCAATTCTGCCAGGTAACATATACATATACTGTAGATGGTAACGAATGGAAGGGTGCCATGAATGTTGCTACAGCTAAAGAGGGCTTCTATGTAATTACATGTGAGTCAGCTTCTTCTTCATGGGATGCAAACTTTAAGATTATGGGCGATATGCTCGGCGACTTCCACATTCTCGGTTGGGAGACACAGGAATAATTTTGATTATTCAATTATGATAAAATGGCGGTCTATTAATTAGATCGCCTTATTTTTTATGGTATATAAATTATGATTAAACATACAGTATCCGGAAAAGAAAATAATAAAAGTGTTGAGCGCATATTATTAAATACTTATAATATAGAAAGAAATGCATTATATAAAGCTTTTCGAAAAAAAGATATAAAGATTAATGGAAAAAGGATATCCTCTAATATCACTTTAAAAGAGGGTGATATTATAGAAGCATACGTTGTATTAAATCAAAATCAAAATACTATGTTATCTGATACATGTTATTATGATACTGTTTTTGAGAATAATGATGTTCTGATCGTGTCTAAAAAGCAAGGAATAGCTGTGTCAAAAAATTCAACTGATTCTTTCTCTCTTATTGAATTAATTAATCAAAACGGTAAAGCATATGAGTTATGTCACAGATTAGATCGTAACACAGGTGGGTTATTAATAATTTCAAAAAACAGAGAAGCAACAGAAAAAATTAAAGAAGAAATAAACAATAGAATATATTCAAAGATATATAAATGTATTGTATATGGAGATGCAACACATTTGATAGGTGTTCAAAAAGCATTTCTCTTTAAAGATAGCAATAAAAATAGGGTATATATATACAATGAAAATAGAAAATACGCAAAGGAAATAATTACAGAAATAAAAAAAGTAAAATACGATAACAAAAAGAACACATCTGAAGTAGAAATAAATCTCATTACAGGCAGAACACATCAAATACGCGCGCATTTGGCTCATTTAGGTCATTTTGTCATTGGAGATGGGAAATATGGTGTGAATGAAATAAACAAACAATATGGTATGAAATATCAAGCGTTGTGGGCATCTGCTTTATTGTTTAATCGTTCCTTTGATGATAAAAGAACAATTTTGCCAAAAGAGAATTTTTATTCAAAACCTAAATACGAATAATAACATAATATTCGGTAATAATATCCATTATGAAAAACAAATGGAGGTTACCTTATATGAATAAGAAAGTAAAATGCTGCTTTTTAGTTATGATTTTTTCTTTATTTGTATTATTTTTAAATACAAATGTTGGAGCTTCAGATGATGGTGTCGACGCTTTTGACTATATGAGCGGAAATGCAACCATTAACGCAAGTGGTTTGAATTTAAGAAGTGGACCAGGTGTCGAATTTGATTCTATATCAACACTTGAAAAATCACAGGCAGTAAAAATTGTAGGAATTGTAGATGATTGGTATGCAGTTTATGATATGATTAGTCACCAAATAGGCTTTGTAGATAGTCAATATTTAAAGGTAGTGTCAAAGGAATCTATTAATGAACCAAAGGTACCTGATGAGGAAGCACCCAATGTCTCTCAGGATATAGCAATTCCAGATGATATAAGTGATGATGCAATTAGACTGATAAATCTAACTAATAATATAAGAGGAGAAATTGGAGCAGGAAAGATAGAATATAGTGAAGAGCTTAGTAAGGTTGCTTATGATAAGGCTCGAGATATGGTAGTTAATAACTATTTTTCGCATCAATCGCCAAGCTATGGTACTCCATTTGAAATGATGGCTTCGTATGGTCTGAATTTTTCTGCAGCAGCTGAAAACATTGCAGGTAATCAAACGGTAGATGGAGCATTTTATGCATGGATGAATTCAGAAAGTCATAGCTCAAATATAAAAAATGGTGACTTTACAAAAATGGGAATAGGAATATATTCAAGTCCTGTTTATGGAAAAGTTATAGTACAGTTATTTATGAGATAACACTTATACCAGCATCATCGGCAAGCTTTTGAATGTCTTCTGGTAAGGGCTTATCAGTAATAAGAACATGAATATCACTAATGTCGGCAAGGGTAAATACTAAATCTTTGCCGATTTTTTCATTATCTAATAGCATAATAACCTTTTTAGCACGAGAAATTACAGCCTTTTTTAACTCTGCTTCGTTTGTGTTGGCTACAGTAAAACCAGCCTCCTTTGAAAAAGCAGACGCGGACATAAAAGCAAGCTCAATATTAATTTTTTCGATGAAATTGAGCGCCTCAGAACCTGATACAGAAAGAGTATTTCTATTTACGGTACCGGCAGGAATCATAACATTGATATTTGATTTTGAAACGAGATTTTGAGCAACATTTATACCATTAGTAATAATAGTCATGCTGTCATTTGGAACGAGCTCAGCTAGTGCCATTATAGTAGAACCAGCGTCGAAATAAATAGAACGTCCTTTGTGAACGAAGGACAATGCTTTTTTAGCTATTGCTTGTTTTTGAATAATATTTTCGCGTGCTCTCAAAGAATATTCATTTTCTTCACCATTTGATAAATGTGAAAGAGAAGAATTAATTTTGCGCACACTTAAAGCACCGCCTCTAGTACGAATTATACTACCGCGGCTTTCAAGTTCTGATAAATCCCGACGTATCGTCATAGACGACACGTCAGGAAATAAAGAACATAATTCGGCAAGAGAAATTTCTCCATACTCATCTATTATTGATAATATAGAATTTCTTCTCTCGTCAGGCATTATTATACACCTTTCTTAGCTATACGAATACGCTCAGTGTTTGTATAATTTACGTTTGGAGTATTTACATGTCCCTTAAGAGGCATAATCTTTTCATTGATTGCATCTAAGAACCATGTAGCTTGTGGGAAGAAGTCTGCATCAAATTCGTATGCAGGTGTAATCCAGTTCTTTGCACCAACAATTACAGGAGGAGCATCTAAGTAATCAAATGCCATTTCTGTAACGTTCTCAGCTATATCATTAAGGAAAGATCCTCTTTGACAAGCATCACTAGCAAGAACAAGTCTTCCTGTCTTCTTAACTGACTCTAAAAGCTTCTCATAGTTAAATGGAACTAAGCAACGAGCGTCAATAACTTCTGCAGAAATTCCATATTTTTCTTCAAGAATTTTAGCTGCTTCTAAAGCCTTGTAAAGTGTTACGCCGATAGTAAGGATTGTAATATCTTTACCTTCCTTCTTGATATCTGGCTCACCAAATTCGATTTCGTAGCTTTCCTTTGGAACGCCGCCTTGGTGGAATTCTTCACCCTTATCATAGATTCTTTGGCTCTCGAAGAAGATAACTGGATCTGTTCCGTTAAGAGCTGTTGTCATAAGACCCTTAGCATCATATGGAGTAACAGGGAAGCAAACCTTAAGTCCAGGAATATGAGCACAAAGTGATGTCCAGTCTTGTGAGTGCTGAGCACCATATTTTGAACCAACTGATACACGGAGAACTAAAGGCATCTTGAGTACGCCAGCACTCATTGATTGCCATTTAGCCATCTGGTTGAAGATTTCGTCTCCTGCGCAACCTAAGAAGTCACAGTACATGAGCTCTACAATTGCACGTCCACCACTCATTGCATAACCAACACCTGTACCAACAATAGCAGCCTCAGCGATAGGTGAGTTGAATACTCTGTGATATGGGAGAGCTTCAGTAAGTCCTCTATATACAGCAAAAGCACCGCCCCAGTCTCTGTTTTCTTCACCGTAAGCTATAAGTGTAGGATCTTCATAGAATTTGTCCATGATAGGTTCAAAAATAGCATCTCTGTAGTTAAATGTCTTAAGCTTTGAGAAAGGCATTCCGTTTGCATCGAAAGCAAATCTTTCTTTCTTAGCAATTTGTTGAACTCTTGGATTTTCTTCCTTAGGCATAAGAACGTCTGGCTCACGATCTTCCATCTTAGCGATCTTTTGATTTGAGAACATAAGATCTTCAAGCTGGCGAGGATTCTTAATGAAGTCCATACGTGGAGAGATTTCTGTATCAACAGACATAGCACAAATCTTTGTGATAAGCTCTATGCAGCTCTTATCGATAGCATCAAATTCTGCAGCTGTAGCAACCTTAGCTTTAATGAGTTTGTTTTTGTACTCATTAACTGAATTGCCCTCGAACCACATATCGATTTCTTCTTTTGTTCTGTAGCTTGATGCATCTGAAGGTGAGTGACCTGTTGTTCTGTAAGTAAGTGTATCGAGAAGAACAGGACCTTTCTTCTGAGCGAGAATTTCTTTCTTTCTGCGGATAGCATCGATAACAGCAAGTGGGTTGTAACCGTCTACGCGCTCTGAATGCATTTGCTCAGGGTTTACACCGGCACCCATTCTAGCGAGAATCTCATAACCCATTGTTTCTCCGTTTGTTTGTCCGCCCATTGCGTATTGGTTATTGTAGAAGTTGAATATGAGAGGGAGTCCTCCTTGCATATCGCCTTCCCAGAGTTTCTTATATTGGTCCATTGTAGCGAAAGCCATAGCTTCCCAAACAGGACCACGACCCATAGAACCGTCACCAATATTAGCGATTACGATACCTGGTTTTCTATTAACCTTCTTAAATAAAGCACTACCTGTAGCGATTGTTGCACTACCACCAACGATAGCATTGTTAGGGTAAATACCGAAAGGACAGAAGAAAGCGTGCATTGAACCGCCAAGACCCTTATGGAAGCCTGTTTCTCTAGCAAAGATTTCAGCAAGTGTACCATACATTAAGAAGTCGATAGCAAGCTCTTTTACTGTAGCCTGATCTTTTTGAACTATTTTGAGGATTGAACCATCAAAATATTCTTCCATAATTTTCATAAGCTCAGCATCACTTAATTTTTCGATTGCTGAAAGACCCTTAGCGATGATTTCACCGTGGCTTCTGTGTGAACCGAAAATCCAGTCATTTGTATCTAAAAGATATGCTTGACCTACTGCTGAAGCTTCTTGTCCGATTGAAAGGTGAGCAGGTCCCGGATGGCTATATTGAATTCCATTATATTCGCTGGTTGTCTTAATGCTATTGAGCATCATTTCAAACTCACGAATGATGAACATATCTCTGTAGATACGAAGGAATTCTTCTGTTGTATAATTAGCCTTCTCATCTTCAATTGTTTTCTTATACTGGTTAACAGGAGTATCCTGATATTTAATCCAGCCGCTCTTTCTTACTGTCTTTTGATCAATAAATTGTGACTTTGGCATAAATTTAAACCTCTTTCTTTTATATAATATTAGTCGTTAAATTCAAAAATTCCTTCACGGATAACTTCACATACAGAAGGATGTGGGAATACGAGCTTCTTAATATCTTTTACAGGCATCTCTGTTTCAATCATTACACCTGCACCATAGATAATTTCAGAAGAATAGTTACCAATCATATGAACACCGATGATGTTTCTATATTTCTTATTAATAAGAACCTTGATGATTCCGTCGCCACCTTCATTTTCAGCAACGTATCTTCCTGAATACATCATTGAAAGCTTAGCAACCTCATATTCGATTCCCTTAGCCTTAGCAGTTTCTTCAGTTTCACCGATTCCTGCTACTTCAGGATTTGTGTAAATAACTGAAGGAATAGCATTATAACGCATTGTATCCTTTTGACCGAGGATGTTGTTGATAGCAACCTCTGTTTCACGATATGCTGTATGAGCAAGCATTGAATATCCGTTAACGTCGCCTGTTGCATAAACACCAGCGATATTAGTACGTCCTTGATTGTCAGTTTTAATCTTGCCTCTTTCAGTCTCTACGCCGATTGTTTCAAGTCCGAGACCTTCTGTAAAGGCACGTCTTCCAATACTGAGAAGCACTTTGTCTGAAGGAACTTCATAAGTTTTTCCTTCTAATTCATATAAAACTTTACCAGGCTCTACACCAACAACCTTGCATCCAAGATTAAAGGTAATTCCTTTTTTCTGATAATTTTTAAGAAGAATTTCAGAAATTTCTCTGTCAGTAGGTCCTGCAATCTTATCCATCATTTCAATAACTGTAACCTTTGAGCCAGCAGAATTGAAATATGAAGCCATTTCTAATCCGATTACACCGCCACCGATGATAGTGAATTTTTCAGGAACTTCCTTAAGGTCGAGAATTTCACGGTTAGTAACGATGAAACCTGATTCAAGACCTTCTTTAACACCAGGAATTGGTGGAGTAACAGGTACTGAACCTGTAGCAATCAAAAGCTTAGAACCTGTATATGTTTGGTCAGCAGCTGCAACAGTAAAGCCCTCTGCTGTTCTGCCAGTAATTTTAGCCTCAGCCATAATTACAGTAACTTTGTTTTTCTTAAGCTTTGATTTGATACCACTAACAAGTGTGTTTACTACTTTGTTTTTGCGCTCTACTACAAAATTGTGATCGAGCTTGATGTCCTGTACGGATACACCGTATTTTTCGCCATGAGCGGCACCATCATAGATTTTAGCAGAGTAGAGGAGTGCTTTTGAAGGAATACATCCTTCGTTAAGGCAAACACCACCTATAAATCTTTTTTCTATGAGTAATGTGTTTAAGCCTGCGTGACCTGCGCGTTCAGCTGCAAGGTATCCTGCAGGGCCGCCGCCGATAACGATTAAATCATAAACCATTTTAAACACCTCTTTCTTATTTAATCAAAAGCATTGTAAAATTCTCAAGATTCTTGCAAAGCTCTTGGAGGAATCTAGCTGCAGGAGCACCATCCAAAGCTCTGTGGTCGAATGTAAGAGAAAGTGTCATTGCTTGATACATCTTCATTTCGCCGTTAACGTTTTTAACGCGAGTTTCGAGTGTATTAACACCTAAGATACCTGTTTGTGGAGGATTAATAACTGGTGTGAATGACTCGATTCCCATTGTTCCAAGGTTAGTAATTGTAAATGTACCGCCCTTGAGAAGGTCAGGGTTAATTGTACCTGCTTGAGCATCTGTAGCAAGCTTTTTAGCCTCTGCTGAGATGTCATTAAGTGACTTTAAGTTTGCATCCATAAGTGTTGGAACCATAAGACCTCTTGGAGTATCTACAGCTACGCCAATGTGAGCATTCTTAAAGTAACGCATTACAGTACCATCCTCAATGAAGTTAGCATTAAGATCCTTGTGTGCAAGAATTGTTCTTGATACAGCATAGATAATAATGTCATTGATTGTGATATTGTTAAGACCGAGCTTATCCTTGTTTTCTTTAAGCTGCTTTCTGAAAGCAAGAATGTTTGTTGCATCGAAAGAAGCATTGAGTGTAAGCTGAGCCATTGTTGAAAGGGAAGCATGCATTGATCTTGAGATAACCTTACGGATATTTGGAATCTTAACATCCTCATAATCAGCATCAGCTTTAGCAGCAACAGGTGCAGCAGGAGCAGGAGCTTCAGCCTTAGCAGCAGGAGCATTGAGATCAGAAACAGAAATCTTACCTGCAAAGCCTGTAGCATTCATGCCTTCCTTAGCACAAGCGCTAGCAGCGTATGTTGTGTTGCCACCATTTGCAATAAAGTCTTTTACATCTCTTTCGATAATTCTGCCATAAGGGCCTGTTCCAGCTACGAAAGCAGGGTTTACACCAGCTCTTTCAGCACAGTTCTTAGCTCTTGGAGAAATAAAAATCTTACCATCAGCATTTACTGGGGCTGCTTGAACAGGAGCAGCAGTTTGAGCAACAGGAGCTACAACAGGAGCTTCTTGCGCTGGAGCTGCTTCAGGTGCAGGAGCACCGTTTGGATCAAATTCTGCATATGTATCACCAGCTTCACCGATAACACAAACATTTGTAAGGCAAGGAACGTCATCGCCCTCTTCAAAGAAGATTGCGAGAACAGTGCCATCAAATTTTGATTCTTCATCAAAAGTAGCTTTATCTGTTTCATATGTGAAAAGATTGTCTCCAACCTTAACCTGATCGCCTACTTTTATATTCCATTTAGAAATAATACAGCTTTCTACTGATTGTCCCTGACGAGGCATAATTACAGGGTTAGCATTTGATTTTGGTCCTACAGGAGCTGGAGCTGCCACAGGAGCCGGAGCTGCTACAGGAGCAGGTGCTGCTTCAGCTACAGGAGCCGGAGCTGACTGAGCTGCGCCCTCTGGTGAAAATGCAGAAACATCCTCTCCCTCGTTTCCTATAACGCAAACGTTTGTGAGGCAGGGAACATCGTCACCCTCTTCAAAAAAATGAACCAACATAGTACCCTCGACTTTTGCTTCTTCGTCGAACGTAGCTTTGTCGGTTTCATAAGTGAACAATGTGTCGCCTATTGCAACTTTGTCTCCAACATTCTTGGCCCAATTAGAAATAATGCAGCTTTCAACTGATTGACCTTGTCTAGGCATAATAATTGGCGTTGCCATTGGAATAACCTCCTTGATTTAATAATTTAAAATAAATACAATTCATGATTGTTAAAATATAACATTCACTTGTTAGATTTTAACACTTTGAACATTTATAGTCAACCTAAAACGCGCTGTTTTTAGAGGTAAAAGAACACTTTTTTATGTTTTTTATACAATAAAATGAATAAATATTTTTAATCATACAATATTTTGATTTTGTTGGGTGAATTACAGTGTTAAAAGTGATCATTTTTAATATAAAAATATAACAGGCATTTTTTTATAATGCCTGTTATAGTATAGAAGAGTAATGAAAAGAAAATTTTAAGTAGTTTGCATAAAGTAAATTGTGGAAAAATTATTCTACCAAGGTACAAGGAACATAGTTAGCTACTGTGAAGCCTGTTCCCTTGAACTTGTATGCAGCAGAAATTGCTGTGCTAGATTTTTTAGCATTAATTACACATGGTAAAATATTGAATTTTGTGCCATCCGTGGGTTTAAAGCTTGTAGTATCAATGGTTCTTCCGTCGGAAGCACAATCTGTGTTTAGCTTTATTGTTTCCCATGGAATAAATGCTTCTATTATGTAGCTCTTGCTTCCTTCAAAATGACCGGTAGCATAAGCAGATATTTCGTCTTTTATTAAACCCTCTGAATAATTATTTCTAAATACAACTACATTCCCATCTGCCTCAGCTCCAAAGGTTAAGAATATGCCACACATATCACCCTTTGAAATAAGATTACCTGGATTAATACCTATTTGAAGGCAATCTACCCCAACCCAATTTTCCTTGTTTGTTTTGTAAGAAGGGGAATCATCAAAAATTTCTGCAGCATAATATAATCCCTTGTCATCCCAGGAAAAATATAAATCTGTTTTGTTATCACCAATTGAACCAACCCATGTATGAGAATTTGAATTATCCATTGTATATTTTGTTTTATATTCATCTTTAGATATTATTCCGTCAATTGTAGCTGATCCTTTTGGAATTTCTATAGAAATATCTATAGTGTTCGTTAAAACAGCTCCGTCACTATTGGAATATTTTTTTTCTAAGGTGCTATCATTTGGTCTGTATGCGTACATGAAACCGCCGATGGGCTCTAAAAAGGGCTGATGTCCTTCCTTAACCTCTGTGCCTTTTTTACATTGTATTCTTTCGTTGCTTCCTGCATCATATCTTAAGTAGTTGCCATTTTCATCAATTGAGCTTCCGCACATAAATACATGCTGGGGCATATTGTTAAGGTCAGGATTTACAAAAACAATGTCTCCGGCTTGAAGAATACTTACATCTGTAATTTTTTCAAAATTATGATCCTCGCACCATGGAATTAATGACCATACATTCATTCCGTTCTGATAAACTTGATTTGTAAATCCTGCTCTATACAAAATCCAATCAACCAATCTGTCACAGCTTACAATTTTTTCATTTGGGTCTATAGCTTTTTCGGGATCTAAATGCTCCCAATTTATTCCAGGGTTTATTTTGGCATCTCCATAAATAAAACCTTCGTCCCTCATGAAGTCTGTAACAATTTGTGCTTCCTGCATTAGCTTATCAGCCAGTGTAATATTGGATTCCTCTTTACAGGAACAAAACGGGACAGCTAATATGAGAGTTAAAGCAGCTAATGTTACTTTTTTTAAGAAATTTAACATGACATTTCTCCTTGTCTAAATTCTCAACATCTGCATTATATCATAAGGTTTATTTGATTTGTTGCATTTAATTAAAACATTGGGTAAATAAAATGTGACACATTTCTGAAAATTGTGAAGAAAATTTGAACTAAAGACAGATGAAGGATGGTAACGTGATATTCAATTTGTTGCTTGTAAATATAAATTTTAAAGTGTATAATTTTTTGAAAATTAGTATTGGTAGTAAGAATTTTATGAAAAGAAAGTGAATTTACATAAGAAAATAACGAGCTTTAGCCGTTGTAGTGTCAGTAGAGGTGTAATATGAAATTTGATTTTTATATAGATAAAGAATGGAATAACATGATATCAGACTTAGATAAGCTTGTTTCTGTAAACAGCGTTGGAGATGAGTCTGAGCCAGGTGCACCATTTGGAAAAGGTCCGCGAAGGGCATTAGAGGTGGTTCAAAATATTGCCCAATACATGGGTTTCACATCAAAAATAATGTATGATAGAGTTGTGATAATAGATTTATTTGATTCTAACGAGCTTCCTGAGATTGGAATATTAGCGCATGCTGACGTGGTTCCTGCAGGGAATGGATGGAATTATGAACCATTTAAGGTAAGCATTGAGGGTGAAAATATTTACGGAAGAGGCGTTATTGATAATAAAGGACCTATTATTTCAGCTTTATATGCGATGAAATATATTAAAGAAAATCTTAAAATTGAAACAAATGTTAGACTTATTATCGGAAGTGATGAGGAAAGAGGCTCTAGGGATATTGAGTATTATAAAAAAATGGATAGATTACCTAATTATATATTCACACCGGATGCCAATTATCCACTTATAAATATAGAAAAGGGTAGAGCAACCGGTAATTTTATAAAAAAAATAAATATGCCTGGTGAAAAGAAAATTTTAAGCGCATATGGTGGTATTGTGATTAATGCTGTTCCTGATAGAGCGTATGCGCGCTTAGTAGGATATTCAATTGAGGAGCTTCAAAATATTTCAAATATGTGTACTAAAGGTGTTAAATACGAATTTAGAGAAGAAGATGATAATGCTGTTTCTCTTTGTGTATATGGTAATGGTGCACATGCTTCACTTCCGGAAACAGGAGAAAATGCGATTACAGCTTTATGTGAATTCTTGGCACATATATGCGAGGACTTTAAGAATATTAATAATGCTTGTCCACATGGCGATGTGCATGGTGATAGCTTAAATATTAATGTTAGCGATGAATTGTCAGGAAAATTAACATTTTCTTTTGATTTAATGAAGTATGATCATGACATGTTTCAGGGTTCTTTTGATATCAGATTTCCTATTTGTTTATCTGGATATGAACTAGAAAATAAATTAATAGATGGATTTAAGTCTTTTGGATTAAAATTAACAGATTATGAAAGCACGGAGCCGCATCATACAAAAGAAGATTCTATACTTGTTCAAGCTTTATTAGAGGCTTATGAAAATGTAAGTGGTGAAAAAGGAAAAGCATTAGCTGTAGGCGGAGGTACTTATGCTCACGAAATTGAGGGCGCTGTCGCTTTTGGACCGGAGCTTGCCGGGATTGACAATAAAATACATGGTGCAAATGAATATATAACAGTGGATCATTTTAAATTAAACACGAAAATGATACTTGAAGCAATAATAACATTAAATAAAAGAATAAAAATATAAGTCTGTTTATCGTTGACAAGGTATTTATAATTATTGTAAAATCAAATTTGTTTATGATGATATGATGCTTTTGAAAGAAGCTGTTGTATAATTTTGACGATTATCAGTCGGAGGAGAAAAAATTGTATTTAAAAAGGTTAGAAATGCAAGGCTTTAAGTCTTTCGTAGATAAAACTGTATTAGATTTTAATGATGGGATAACTGCTGTAGTAGGGCCAAACGGAAGTGGTAAAAGTAATATTTCTGATGCCGTTAAATGGGTACTCGGTGAGCAAAGTCCTAAAACTCTTAGAGGAAGCAGAATGGAGGATGTCATTTTTGCCGGTACTGAGAGCAGAAAGCCTGTTGGTATGGCAGAGGTATCTCTTATTATAGATAATGAAGATAAGCTTTTAAATATCGAATTTAATGAGGTAAAGATTACAAGAAGATTATATCGTTCAGGAGATAGCGAATATTTGATTAATAATGCACAATGTAGAATGAAAGACATACATTTGCTTTTTGCTGATACGGGTGTCGGTAAGGATGGTTATTCACTTATAGGACAGGGCCGTGTCGATGAAATTTTAAATAGTAAATCTGATGAAAGAAGAAATATCTTTGAAGATGCCTCAGGTATTATGAAATACAGAATGAGGAAGGCTGAAAGTGAAAGAAAGCTTAATTTGACTGAACAGAATCTCTTGAGAGTGAATGATATTGTCAATGAGCTTCAGCATCAAATTAAGCCACTCGAAAAGCAGGCAGAGACTGCAAAAAAATATCTTGATTTTAAATATGCATTAAGAGATATTGAGGTAAATGTATTAGTTGATGGTATAGATTTTGCAGAGGAACGTTTAAAAAAGGTTTTAGAAAATATTGAGATATTATCAAATGATAAGGCAGAGGCTGAGGGATTATTAGAAGATATCAAGAAGGAAAATACAGACAAAACTGAAAAAGCTAAAATTCTTGCTGATATGCTTTCTTCGTCACGAGAAAAAATTTTTTCCTTTGAAAGAAAAATTGAAAAATTAAAAGGCGAAATCGAGGTTAATAACGAAAAAATAAAAGCTTCTGAAAATAATAAAAAACGCTTGCAGCTTGAAAAGGAACAACAAAAGCAAAAAAGTGGAGCATATGATATAAGAATTAATGAGATGAAGGAAGAGCTTGCTGTATTAAAGGCTACTCTTGAGTCTCATATAGCCGAAAGTGAAAAATTACAGCTGGATTATGACAGTCAGCAAAAGGATAATGATGAAATTAAGGAAGAAATATCTTCAGTTTTAGATAGAGTGCTTGAAATAAAATTACAACAAGGAAAAGCGCAAAGCTCAATAGAATCATTTAATAAGCAGATTGAGATGATTACAGAGCGTAAAGTTGGAATTGATAACGAGCTTAATATACTTGAGTCAAATTCTGAAGTAGCTAACAGTGAAATTGAAGCTGCAGAGAATGAAAGATTATCTGTAGAGCATACTTTAGAGGATATAAAGCAACAATATAAAAACAAAAATGAAGCTCTTGAAACTTCAAAGCAAAAACAATTTTCTTCTGTAGAAAAAAGCATGAAGGTATCGGCTGCACTTCAAAGTGATTCGGCTAGATTGAAGGCTATTAAGGAAATGGAAGAGGATTATGAGGGTTATGCTTTTAGTGTAAAGAAGGTTTTATCTTTATGTAAATCAAATCCTGATTTTGGTAAGGGTATTTGCGGTGCAGTTGCACAAATTATCAGAGTTAGTGCAGAATATGAAACTGCAATTGAAACAGCATTAGCGCAGGCATATCAAAATATCGTAACCGAAAGTGAAGAGGATGCAAAAAAAGCTATTGAGTATTTAAAAAAGGGTAGATTCGGAAGGGCAACATTTTTGCCTCTTAGTGCAGTTAATGGAAGACGTTTCGATAATGATACTGTAAGGATACTCGAGGCTGCTGTAGGATTTTTAGGTATTGCATCTGATGTTGTAGATTTTGACGAAAAATATACAAGGGCAATTGATAGTCTTTTAGGAAGAGTTGCAGTATTTGATAATCTTGATAATGCTTTAAAATGTGCGTCTAAAAACAGATACGCATTTATGTGTGTAACACTTGAGGGTGATTTATTAAGAACCTCAGGTGCTATTACAGGTGGTAGCGTAGAAAAGGGAAAATCTTCTGCTGGAACATTATCTAGAACAAGAGAAATACCAGCACTTGAAAAATCTGTAGCAGCTAATGAAAAGCTTTTAAAGGACATTAATGAAAATATTGAAAAATATAAAAACGATGTTAAAAATTTAGAAACTGAAAGAGAAGCATTATCGTCAGAAATTCGTTCATTTGAGGTACAGCTATCACAATGGAATGCTAAATGCTTGGCTATGAAAGAAAAACAGGCAGGAGAAAGTGCAAGACGTGGTAAGCTTGTAGAGGAGCTCAAGATTTTGGTTAATAATATGCTTGAAGCTAAAAATGGAATAGATGATGCTGAAAATGAACAGGCAGAGCTTGAAAAGGTTTTAGCAGGAGCATTAGAAAAACAAAAAATGCTTGAAATTAGAAAAGAACATTCAGAAAAGCAGCTAGATGAAGCTAATCAGAGGCTTATAAAGCAAAAGGTTAAAGAGGCTGATTTAAAATCAGCTATTGCAAGATCTGAAGAGGACAGATTGAGATATGAGGAGGCTTTGTCTGAGGGTGCTGAACATATGGAATATTACGATGCACAGATTAGTGATTGTGATAAAATAATTGCTCAAATTTCAGCAAATAATGAATCCTGTTTGACTATGATTGATGATATTGTAAAAGAAAAGGAAGAAGACTCATTAAATCTTACCAAATATGAAGAAATGAAAGAGAGCCTTGATAAGGATTTAGGAGGAATGCTTGATAAGATAACCGAGGTAAATGATAAAATAAATATTTATACAGATAATCTTAACAAGGCTGAAATAAAAAAAGTTCGTGAGGAAAGTGAAATTAATTCTAACAAAAACAGACTTTGGGAAGAATATGAGCTTGTTTATTCGCAGGCAAAGGAAATCGTCGGCGACAAAAGAGTAGATAATTTCCCTGAAGCTTCTAAAAAAATTAAAGAATTGAAAGCTAGTATTAAGGCATTGGGTCCGGTTAATGTAAATGCTGTAGAGGAGTATGAAGCCACGAAGGAAAGATATACTTTTATGTCTGCGCAAAAGAAGGATATGGACGAAACAAAATCTAAACTTCAAAAGATTATTTCAGAGCTTAATTCCGTTATGCGAGAACAGTTTTTACAGCAATTTAAGCTTATTCGAAGTAACTTTAAAGAAGTATTTAGTGAGCTTTTTGGTGGGGGTAAGGCCGATATTGTCTTAGACGAAACACAGGACGTTTTAGAGTGTGGTATTGAAATTCAAGTTCAGCCGCCTGGAAAGAAGCTCCAAAATATGATGCTTTTGTCGGGTGGAGAAAGAGCACTTACAGCAATTGCGTTGCTATTTGGTATATTAAAAATGCATCCGTCTCCATTTTGCCTATTAGACGAAATTGAAGCTGCGTTAGATGATGCGAATGTTTATAGATTATCTGATTATTTAAAAAAGATAAAGGATGATACGCAATTCATAATGATTACACATAGAAAAGGCACAATGGAAAATGCGTGCTCATTATATGGTGTAACCATGGAAGAAAAAGGAATTTCAAAGGTAATTTCCTTGAAAATGAATAAATAATCATCATTGCTTGAAAGGAGCTTATTATGGGTTTTTTTAATAAATTAAAAGAGGGCTTGAAAAAAACTAAGGACAGCTTTCTTGGTAAGGTTGATACGATTTTAGCAGGCTTTGGTAAAATTGATGAGGATTTTTTTGAAGAGCTAGAGAATATTTTGATTTCTTCTGATTTTGGTGTACAGACAACGGAGGAAATATTAGATGAGTTAAAAAGCTTAGTTAAGGAAAACAAGCTGACCGATCCTTCACAGATTAAAGGTGAACTTAAAAATATTATTTCACACTTACTTGATATTGGTGAAAAAGGTCTTGATTTAAATGATGTACCGGCTGTAATATCCATAATTGGAGTAAATGGTGTTGGTAAAACCACTTCTATAGGTAAAATTGCTAATTTATATAAATCAAATGGTAAAAAGGTTTTACTTGCAGCAGGAGATACTTTTAGGGCGGCAGCTATTGACCAGCTTGCTATTTGGGCAGACAGATGTAAGGTAGAAATGATAAAACAAGGAGAGGGCGCTGATCCTGCGGCTGTGTTATTTGATGCCTGTCGTGCTGCTAAAGCAAGAAATACAGATGTTTTGATATGTGATACAGCCGGAAGACTTCATAATAAGAAAAATCTTATGGATGAGCTTGCTAAAATGGCTAGAGTTGTTTCAAAGGAGATGCCGGGAATTCGTCATGAAACATTTTTGGTGCTTGATTCTACAACCGGACAAAATGCCGTAAATCAGGCTCGGGCATTTTCTGAGGTTGCCAATATTACCGGTATTATTCTTACAAAGCTTGATGGCTCATCGAAGGGTGGAATAATTGTTTCTATTTGTAATGAGCTTAAGATTCCTGTAAGATTAGTTGGTGTTGGAGAGGGAATTGATGATATGCAACCATTTTCCTCAGAAGATTTTGTAAATGCATTATTTGAATAAAGAGGCGGTAGTATGAGAGAAAAACAAAATTCATATGGAGTCCTTAGTAAAGCTCTAATAGCTTTTTTATGCTTATTGATTTTATTTAACAGTGCTTTTTTTGCAGTAAGTGCAGAAGGCACAGATGTAAATAAGGCTTCAGCGCAAGGCTCATTAGATGAAAATTTACTGGGAACTGATAAGTACAAATACGGTATTGACATAATCGTTAGCCAATTTGTAGGTAGCGAAAAGAATGATGGTTATACTGAAGATCCGCAATGGGTAAATTCTTTTTTAGATTATTTAATTAGCATCAATTGGACGGTTGTTGTATTTAGAGATGGTGTGCTCCCTGAAATATGGTTCGATGCAGCTAATGAAAGAGAAATGCTGATTCTAGATAAAAATAGCGATGAAGAATGGGAAAAATCACAAGCTGAGCTATGGAAGCCTGAAACCATTATATTAGATAAGGCTAATGAAATGAAGAAGGCAAATCCGGATTGCATTATTATTCCTGTTATTTACTATTATGATGGAATTTTTACTGAATCACCATCTTTTAGTGATATGAGCGCAACAAGACTTAAAAGTGTTTTTTCGCCTGTTTCCTTTGAAACGGATAGTGACAGTAATGCCAAAGAGGATGTTGGTTTTATACAGGGGATAATTGATTATTTCAAAGAAATGCTTTATAAAACATTCGTAAAGGATAATCGTTATGAATTGTTTTTAGAGGGTATTAGAAATACAATTTTCATTGCACTTATGGCTACGTTATTTGGTGTTTTGATTGGTATGATTGTAGCTGTAATTAAGGTTTGGAATAATCAAAATATATTAGCGAAAAAGAAAAATCCATTACTTAAAGTATTAAATACAATATGTGAAGCATATACGTCTGTTATTAGAGGAACACCAGTTGTTGTACAACTATTGATTACATATAATGTAATTTTTGTTTACTCAGACAATGCAGTAGCAGTTGGTATATTTGCTTTTAGTATAAATTCAGGTGCATATATTTCAGAAATTATAAGAGCAGGTATAAATTCTGTAGACAAAGGTCAAACGGAGGCGGGACGTTCTTTAGGCTTATCTCAATTTACAACAATGAAAAGTATCGTGCTTCCACAGGCATTGAAGAATATTTTACCAGCATTAGGTAATGAATTTATAGCCTTATTAAAAGAAACATCCGTTATTGGATATTTAGGAGTTATTGACCTTACAAGAGCTGGTGAAATTGTACGAAGCAGAACGGCTGATGCGTTCTTTACATTGATTTTTGTTGCTATTATTTACTTTATATTAGTATTTGGTTTATCTGCAATATTTAAAAAGATTGAAAGGAGATTGAATAAAAGTGATAAGAACTGAAAATCTCGTTAAAACCTTTGATGGTAAAAAAATCATTTTAAATGGAATTACCGAAAAAATTCAAAAAAAAGAAAAAGTTGTAATTATCGGACCTTCGGGCTCCGGAAAAAGTACATTTTTAAGATGCTTAAATTTGTTAGAAACTCCGACAAGCGGAAACATATTTTTTAAAGATGAGAATATTACAACAAAGGGAGTTAACATAAATAAAATAAGAATGCATATGGGAATGGTATTTCAGCATTTTAATTTGTTTCCTCATTTTACGATACTTGAAAACATTTCATTTGCACCTGTAAAATTAAAGCTACAAACTAAAGAAGAAGCTGAAGAAAATGCAAATAGGCTTTTAAAGCGTATAGGATTGTCTGATAAGGTAAAAGCGTATCCTAATATGCTTTCAGGAGGACAAAAGCAGCGTGTTGCAATAGTAAGAGCGCTTGCAATGAATCCTGAGCTTATGCTTTTTGATGAACCTACGAGTGCCCTTGACCCTGAAATGGTTGGTGAGGTTTTGAATTTGATGCACGAGCTTGCAGATGAGGGTATGACGATGGTTGTTGTAACTCATGAAATGGGCTTTGCGAAGGAGGTTGCAAATAGGGTATTATTTATGGATGAAGGAAAAATTATTGAACAGGGAACACCTTTTGAAGTATTTGATGCTCCTAAGCATGAAAGAACAAAAGACTTTTTGTCAAAGGTTCTATAAAAATATTTGATTTTTTAATCTATATATGTTATTAATCACTATATAGATTTTTAATTAATGAAACTTAAAGAGGAGAGTGGATTTTATGGCATTACATGAGTACAAATGTCCGTGCTGTGATGGTGCTATTGAGTTTGATAGTGAGTCACAAAAAATGCTTTGTCCGTATTGTGGTACTGAATTTGATGTAGAAACATTGAAAAGCTACGATGAAGACTTAAAAAGTGATGCGGCAGATAATATGGAATGGGAAACCGAGGCAGGCAATGAGTGGACAGAGGGTGAAACAGAAGGAATGCGTGTTTATGTATGTAATACGTGCGCAGGTCAAATTGTAGCAGATGAAACATTGGCAGCTACGGAATGTCCATATTGCGGTAATCCTGTTGTTATGATGGGACAATTTAAAGGCGATTTGAAGCCTGATTATGTAATTCCTTTTAAGCTAGATAAAAAAGATGCTAAAAAAGCACTTATGAATCACTTTAAGGGCAAGAGATTACTTCCTAAGGTTTTCAAGGATGAAAATCATATTGATGAAATAAAGGGCATTTATGTTCCATTTTGGCTTTATGATGCAGATGCAAATGCAACTATAAGATACAGAGCTACAAAGGTTCGTGCATGGAGCGATTCAGATTATAATTATACACAAACTAGCTTTTATTCTATATTTAGACAGGGCAGCATTGGATTTGAAAATGTTCCGGTAGATGGCTCGTCAAAAATGCCTGACGATTTAATGGAGTCTATTGAGCCTTTTAATATAAAAGAAGCTGTTGATTTTCAAACTGCATATCTTTCGGGATATTTGGCTGATAGATATGATGTTAATGCTACTGATAGTAATGTTAGAGCGAACCAAAGAATTAAAAGGAGTACTGAAAATGCATTCGCAAAAACTGTAAAGGGATATACGGCAGTAAATCCTGTGCAATCAAGCATTAATTTGCAAAATGGTACATCGAAATATGCTTTATATCCAGTATGGATTTTAAATACAAATTGGAATGGTAATAAATATACATTTGCAATGAATGGTCAAACTGGAAAATTTGTAGGTGATTTACCTGTTGACAAGAGTGCTTTAAAGAAATGGTTGTTTGGTATTGCAGGCGTAGTTGCCGCTGCATGCTTTGGAATATCATTTTTGTTTTGGCTTATTAATTGGGGGCTATGAATATGAGAAAGTATAATGATTTAAAAAATAAATTTGTATCTTTGAGATTTTTTGTTGCCTTTATTTTGGTAGCTGCATCATTAATTATGTTTTCAACATCGTACAATGGTCTTGCTTCATATGCAAAGTCTAACCTACTATCGGTAGTTGACAGTGCAGATATTTTGTCTGAAAGTGAAGAAAAAGAATTACTAACTTTGGTTAATGAAATAGTAGAACGCCAAAAGGTTGATGTTGCAATTGTAACTGTAGAAGACTTCAATACATACGAGGTTTGGGATGCTGCAGAGGACTTCTATCAAGATAATAATTATGGATATGGAGATAAAAAAGATGGTATAATGCTTTATATCAGCATGGCTGACAGAGATTGGGCAATCTATACATTTGGTTATGCTAAAGAGGTATTTACAGATCCACCGCTAGACAGGTTAGAGGAATCTTTTTTAGATTTATTAGGACAAGATAAGTATTTTGAAGGATTTAAAGGCTTTGCAAAATGTGTGGACGAGGAAATTACAGACCACAAAGAAGGAAAGCCGGATAAGCCATTCTCATTTGTATTTAATCTTTTAATTTCTTTAGCTATAGGCTTCGTCGTTGCTTTTATAGTGACTAATAGTATGAAAGCAAAGCTAAAAAGCGTTAAAAGACAGGCTGCAGCAACTGAGTATACAAAGCTTGGTAGTATGAAAGTTCAGCAAAGCCGTGATGTCTTCCTTTATACAACAACCACAAAGACTGCAAAACCGAAGAGTAGTAATCATTCTTCATCAAGTGGTGGCGGTGGCAGAAGCGGAAAGTTTTAATATTTACTAAAAATCTATAAAAAGGATTACAGACTCGCATTATGTGAGAATGTAATCTTTTTTTGTTTTTTAACATATAAATGATTTTGACACATAAGGTGAATTGATATATAATGATGTGAAATTCTTTTTTTCGGAGGTAATTATGAGCTACGAAAATATTTTAAAAGTTGCCCAACAAAAATACGATGAATACAAATCAAAAAATTTAAAATATGATATGACACGCGGTAAGCCTGCAACCATGCAATTAGAATTATCAAATGAGATGATGTCTGAAAAGTATTTAGGTGATTACAAAGCTTCTAATGGTTTTGATTGCAGAAATTACGGCGTACTTGATGGTATTCCTGAAATAAAAGAATTATTTGCACAAGTATTTGATGTTCCTGCAAGTCAAGTTATCGCATGTGGTAACTCTAGTCTTACAATTATGTATGATTTAATATCGGCATTTATGATATTAGGTACAGGTAAAGGTGCAATGCCTTGGGCAAAATATGATAAAGTAAAATTCATATGTCCTGTTCCGGGTTATGACAGACATTTTGCTATAACCGAGAGATTTGGCTTTGAAATGATAAATGTTCCGATAGGCGAGGATGGACCCGATATTGACATGATTGAAAAACTCGTAAAAAAAGATTCTTCAATTAAGGGTATGTGGTCTGTTCCTAAATATAGCAATCCTACAGGCGTTGTCTATTCTGATGAAATAATAAAGCGTCTTGCTGAAATGGAATGTGCAGCAGATGATTTTAGAATTTTTTGGGATGATGCGTATACAATTCATATGCTTGAGGGAGAACCTGCAAAGCAGCTTAATTTGATTAAGGCGTGTGCTGAAGCCGGAAATGATGATAGAGCTATCGTTTTAGCATCTACATCTAAAATTACATATCCTGGCGCAGGTGTTGCTGCATTAGCTTCAAGTGTAGATAATATTTCATGGTTTAAGAATATTTATACAGTACAAACTATCGGTCCAAATAAAATCAATCAATTAAGACATGCAAAATTCTTTGTAAATTATGATGGCCTTATAGCACATATGCATAAGCATGCTGAAATTTTAAAACCAAAATTTGATGCTGTAATTAGAATATTTGAAGAAGAATTTTCAGATAATGATTTCCTTTCGTGGAGTAATCCAAAGGGAGGATACTTTATAAGCGTCGATACAAAGTATAATTGTGCTTCAGAGGTTGTAGCTATGGCAAAGGAGTGTGGAGTTTTATTTACTGCTGCAGGTGCGACATTCCCATACAGAAAGGATCCTGAAAACAAAAATATTAGAATAGCACCTTCACTTCCACCAGTCGAGGAGCTAGAGGTCGCTATAAGGGTATTTTGTCAATGTGTAAAAATTTGCTCGGTTAATAAAATTAACGAAGGCAAATAATGCTCAATTATTTGAAATATTTTATGCATTATATTATAATGTGAATATGAAAATCGTTTAAATGCTTCGGAGGTATTTATGAGTATAAAGGAATTAGAATTCAAAAGAGAATCAGCTTGGTACTCCATGACAGAAGAACAAAAATCTGCTGCGCATGAATTTTCAAAAGGATATATAAATTATTTAAATATAGCAAAAACTGAACGAGAATGTGTTTCCATAATGAAAAAGGAAGCACAAGAAAAGGGATTTGTGGATTTTGCTGATGTTATGAGTGGAAAAATAACATTAAAGCCCGGACTCAAGACTTATTGGATTAATAGAGACAAAGCTATGATGATGGCAGTTATTGGTAAAGATGATCCTGAAAACGGCTGTCATATGGTGGGCGCTCATGTTGATGCACCAAGACTTGATTTAAGACCACAGCCTCTTTACGAGGATCATGATATCGGACTTTTAAAAACTCATTATTACGGAGGAATAAAGAAGTATCAATGGATGTCAGTACCTCTTGCAATGCATGGTGTAATTTGCAAAAAGGATGGTTCAAAAATAGAAATTACTATTGGTGAAGATGAAAACGATCCGATTTTTGTAATTAACGATTTACTTCCGCATCTTGCATACGAACAGGTTGCAAATAAGGCATCTGATGTAGTCAGTGCTGAACAATTAAATTTATTTATTGGTTCGATTCCTTATAAGACAGAGGACAAAGAGGAATTGAAAGGCGTAAAGGCTAATATTTTAAAAATGCTTAATGAAAAATATGGCATTGCTGAAAGAGATTTTAATTTTGCTGAAATAGAAATTGTTCCTGCACTTCCTGCTAAATATGTAGGTTTAGATAAGGGAATGATAGGTGGATATGCACAAGATGACAGAGTATGTGCATATACGGCATTTAGAGCAATTTTTGATATTAATGAAATACCTGAAAAAACATGTGTTTGCTATTTCTCAGACAGAGAAGAGGTTGGAAGCATGGGAAATACTGGTGCAAGAGCTAATTGGCTTCAGAATTTCTTCTACGAGTTATGTAATGCATATGCAGTGGCTAACTCAAAAAAGACAGATATTGGTATCTGTGCGAGAAGAAGCATGTATAATACAGCATTTTTGTCAGCAGATGTAACGGCTGCATTTGATCCTAATTTCCCAGAGGTGTCAGATACTATGAATACAGCTTACAGTGGCATGGGAATCGCTTTTGAGAAATATACAGGACATAGAGGTAAATCGGGAGCAAGTGAGGCAAGCTGTGAATTTTTTACAGGAATAGCAAGAGTTCTCGATGATGAAAATATTCCGTGGCAGCTTACAGAAATGGGTAAAATCGAAAAAGGTGGCGGCGGAACTATTGCACAATATATGACTGATTTGGGAATGGATGTTATAGATTGCGGAACTCCGGTCTTTGGAATGCATTCTCCATATGAGGTTACATCGACAGCAGATGTATATTGGACATACAAGGCTTATATAGCTTTCTTTAACAATTATAAGTAAGAAACAGAGGTTGTATTAATGGATAATTTAAGACGCTTTTTGCTAGTTTTTGTGGTCGCTATATTTTTAACATTATCTGTTAGCGGAGCAGTACTTGCAGTAAAATATAATGATTCTTATATAACGAAAATTCAAAAGGTAGATGTCGATGCTGCTGTATATGATCCAAACAAAGCTAATCCGTCATTACTCGAGCCATTTAAGGATAACATTTTAATCATTATAGGAGACAAAGGTAACAGTGAAACTGAGCTTGTTATATTAGCGAACGTTAATACTGAAAAGTCAATAATGTCATTTATGTTTATTCCAGAGGATTTTAAATATGAAACCAATGAAAGAGCAGGAGAGCTTTTAAAGGATATAGGGGCTGCGGAGGCTGCAGACTCACTGTCATCATTTTTCAATACGACAATAGATTATTATCTTCATCTCTCGTCAAAGAATTTTGTAAAAATGGTGAATGCTTTAGATTTTGATGACACTGGTATTGAGTATGAAATCCCATGTGATATGACATATAAGTCCGGAAGCTATAAAATTGATTTAGATAAGGGAGTTCAAAAGCTTGATGGTGATAAGGCGCTTCAGCTTATCCAGTTCTATCGAACAAAGAATAATACTTATCCTGCAAGCATGCTAGAATTTTACGATGGCAGTAAGATAAAAAGAATTGAGGCATCACAAAGATTTTTTGAGGAATTATTTAAACAAAAGATTCTCATAGATAAAAAGGATTACTCGGAAGTCTTTGTAGAAAGACTTATGCCAGTGATTGAGGATTGTGATACTAACCTTGAAAAGCTTCAAATCACAAAGTTCGGTAATTTATTAAAAGAAATTCCTTCTAACTCTATAAGATATTTCGTTGCAGGAGGAGATAATACCGTGATTGACAATGCTTCGTTTGTTTATAATAACAAGGTATTGTGCCTTCCTTCAGGTGATGTACGAAATGGTGAATCTGTGTGGGAGGAATATTTTATAACAGATTAATATTATTGATTTAACTTTTCATTTTCATCTCTTTTTTTATAATCGGCTAGAGGATTTTTATTAATAGCATCCTTTAGTCGATTGTTGTTTACATGTGTATAGATTTCTGTAGTTGCTACACTTTCATGTCCCAATATTTCTTGAAGTGAGCGGATATCTACATCACCAACAGTATACATAAGTGTAGCGGCTGTATGACGAAGCTTATGTGTAGAATATTTTGTTGGGTCCAAGTCCGCTATTTTTATGTATTTTTTTACTGTGTATTGAACTGTTTTAGGACTGATTCTTTTTTTTCTTTTACTTAAAAAAAGTGGTTTTTTTCCATTTGGTTCCTCGTATTTTGGTCTAACCTTTAGATAATTTGATATAGCATCAAGACATGCATTATTTAAATATATAGTACGTTCCTTTGAACCTTTACCTAAAACTGTAAGAGTGTCTTCTCTTATATCGCTAATATTAATGCCGACGAGCTCCGAAAGACGCATACCACAATTTAAAAAGAGTGTAATAATACAATAATCACGTTCTTTAAATTCTCCATCTATGGATTCTAACAATGCGATGCTTTCATCTAATTCTAGATATTTTGGTAATTTTTTAGTTATTTTTGGTGATTCCAACTCGGCAGCAGGATTATCAGGTATTAAATTTGCCTTGCTCCATACGTACTTGAAGAAGGAACGCAAACAGGCTACTTTTCTGGCTCTTGTAGCTGCCTGGTCATTTCGTTCATTATTCATATAATTTAAAAATGAATACAAGTCTGAAAGCTTTATTTCCGAAAGCTCTAAAACAGAGAAATCATTAACAGCTATATTTTGAAATTCATCTTTTCTAAGTGATGGGTTTTTCTTTTGTTTCATAAAACGGAAGAACATTAAAAGGTCGTAATAATATTCATTTATTGTATTTTTGGATTTTCCAAGAATGGATTCTAAATATACAAGAAAATCATCAGCATAATATGGAAGTATACCGTATTCAAATATAGCCATAAAATTTCCTCCGAAAATTCTAAAAAAGTTCTAATAAATTATATCATTACGTTCTTGTAAAATCAACGAAACTATTATATAATTCAAATGTTGTGCAAATAAGTATTTATTATGGACAAGCATTAATATATAATCATGGAGGAAAGTACAATGTACAATGTGACTGATATCGTAAAGAAAGCTGATCCCGAGGTTGCAGCAGCAATTGAAGCCGAGCTCAGCAGACAACAAAACAAGATTGAACTTATCGCTTCAGAAAACTTTGTTTCAGAAGCAGTTATGCAAGCAATGGGAAGCCCACTTACTAATAAATATGCTGAAGGTTATCCAGGAAAAAGATATTACGGTGGATGTGAATGTGTTGACGTTGTTGAAACACTTGCAATTGAAAGAGCAAAGAAGCTTTTTGGTGCAGAGCATGCTAATGTTCAGCCACATTCAGGTGCGCAAGCAAATATGGCAGTATTCTTTGCTGTATTGAAGCCTGGTGATAAGGTTTTAGGAATGAGCCTTGCTGATGGAGGACATCTTACACATGGTAGCCCGGTTAATATGTCTGGTAAATGGTTTGATATTATTCCTTATAATGTAAGTGAAAAAGATATGCTTATAGATTATGATGAAATTAGAAGACTTGCTATTGAAAATAAGCCAAAACTCATTGTTGCAGGCGCAAGTGCTTATCCAAGAATTATAGATTTCAAAAAGTTCCGTGAAATTGCAGACGAGGTTGGAGCTTATCTTATGGTTGATATGGCTCATATCGCTGGCTTGGTTGCTGCAGGTATGCATCCAAATCCTGTTCCTTATGCACATTTTACAACAACTACAACACATAAGACATTAAGAGGACCAAGAGGCGGTATGATTCTTTGCTCTGCAGAATATGCGAAGATGATCGATAAGGCTGTTTTCCCTGGAATTCAAGGTGGTCCTTTGATGCATGTTATTGCAGCTAAAGCTGTAAGTCTTAAAGAGGCGCTTTCAGATGAGTACAAAGAGTATCAAAAGCAAATAGTAAAAAATGCTGCTGCTCTTGCAAAAGGACTTATGAGCCGTGGTATTAATTTAGTTAGTGGCGGTACAGATAATCACCTTATGCTCGTAGATTTAAGAAATATGAATCTTACAGGTAAGGAAGCACAGCACATTTTGGATGAGGTTAATATTACATGTAATAAAAATGGTATCCCATATGATCCACAAAGTCCATTTATTACAAGTGGTATTCGTCTTGGCACTGCGGCTGTTACATCTAGAGGTATGGATGAAGCTGCTATGGATGAAATTGCAGAGCTCATTTACCTTACACTTAAGGATTTTGAAGGTAATAAGGAAAAGGTTAAAGCGGGGGTTGCTAGTCTCGTAGAGCGTTTCCCACTTTACAATTAATTTGTTATTTTATGCTCAAGCAGGCAGTGATGCTTGCTTGAGCTATTTGTATGTAGGATGTTTTTACATCCTAAAAATTTTTAAAAGGCAGGATTTTATTTATGAAGGAACCGCTGGCATATAGAATGAGCCCGCGCTCTTTAGAAGAATACGAAGGACAAGACCATATACTGGCAGAGGGAAAATTGCTTTATAGAATGATTAAAGCAGATAGAATTTCCTCTGTTATTTTTTTCGGACCACCTGGAACAGGAAAGTCGTCTCTTGCAAGATTGATTGCAAATGTAACAAAGGTAAATTACGTAAAAATAAATGCTGTTTCATCAGGAATTGCAGATATTAAGAGAATTGTTGCAGATACGCAGAATTATTTATTAAATCCTGCAGGCAGAACTCTGCTTTTTATAGACGAGATTCATCGTTTTAATAAGGCTCAGCAGGATGCCCTATTACCATATGTTGAAGATGGCACTATTATTTTAATAGGTGCTACCACTGAAAATCCATTTTTTGAAGTAAATAAGGCTTTAATCTCTCGTTCTACAGTATTTCAGCTTTATCCATTAAAAAACGAAAATATCAAAAATATAGTTAAAAGAGCTATGTCCGACAAGGAAAGAGGCTATGGCGAGCTTAATATTTCGATTGATGACAATGCTTTAGAATTTATTGCAGATGTATCAAGTGGTGATGCAAGAATAGCACTCAATGCTTTAGAGCTTGCGGTGCTTACTTCCTTTGCTGCTGATTCTACAAGTATGAATATTACACTTGAGGTTATGTCAGAATGCGTTCAAAAGAAGGCAGTTAAATTTGATAAGTCGGGTGAGGCTCACTATGATAATATAAGTGCGTTTATTAAATCTATGCGTGGCAGCAATCCTGATGCGGCTGTCTTTTATTTAGCAAGAGCATTAGAGGGTGGAGAGGATATTAATTTTCTTGCCAGAAGAATAGTTATTTGTGCATCTGAGGATGTTGGTACTGCTAATCCGACAGCTTTGCTGGTGGCGCAAGCTGCTGCAGAGGCTGTACGCATGATAGGTATGCCTGAGGCTCGTATTTTGCTTTCACAAGCGGCTATTACTGTTGCAACAAGTCCTAAATCAAATGCGTCTTATATGGCGATTAATAATGCTTTGCGCGATGTTAGCAGTAAAAATACAGGTGAGGTTCCTTTTCATCTTAGAAATGCTGTTACAAAGGGCATGGGTGATTTGGGTTATGGTAAGGGGTATAAATATGCTCATGATTATCCCGGTCATGTTGTGTCACAGCAATTTCTTCCTGATGAAATGGAGGGTACAATTTATTATTCTCCGTGTGGTAATGGCGCCGAAAAGAAAATTATTGAGTACATGGAATGGAAAAAACGTCAAGAAGAAAATAACGATAAATAATATATATATTTTGAAAGGATTTTGATTATATGAAGAAGTTTTTTATGTTTGCTATTTTTATGGTGATGGTGCTTTCAATCTCTGCTTGCGGAAACTCAGAAAAGCCTCAAGCATCAACAGCACCTACTAATACTATAGCTAGCACACCTGGTGCTGAGGCAAGTGCTACTACACCTCCGATTGATGAGAGTGCTGCGGCCGAGATTGTTTTTTCAGAGCAAGGTGTGACTTCGAATATTGATACAATTGATATTAACGAAAACGTGGTTACAATCAAAAATGGTGGAACTTATGAGCTTTCTGGTAGTTCTGAAAATGGTCAGATAATTGTCGATGCTTTAGATGCTGACATTTATTTTGTGCTTAAGGGAATTACTCTTAATTGTAGTAATTCTGCTCCGTTAAATATTGTTAATGCTAATAATGTTTATATTTCACTTTTTGATGGCTCGGAAAATACATTTTCTGATAGTGGAAAGTATGCCCTGGCTGCTGGTGAAACTGAGCCTGATGCTACAATTTTTTCTAAAGGTGATTTGAATATTAGCGGGGACGGTATTTTAAATGTTAATGCTGTTTATAATGATGCTATAGCAAGTCGTGATAAGCTTGTGGTTGAAAGTGGCATAATTAATATTAATGCGAAAAATCATGGAATAAAAGGCAAGGATTTACTTTCAGTTGTTGGCGGTGAGGTTAATGTTATTGCTGGCGCTGATGGCATTAAATCTACGAATACTCTTGATACTGCTAAGGGTTATGTTTCTATTAGTGGTGGAAAGGTTAATGTTGAAGCTCAGGATGAGGCTGTTTCGGCTGTGACTTATGTCAGTATTTCTGGTGGCGAGGTTAATATAAAGACTGCAAATAACGGCATTAAGGCTGATAGCATGGTTGATATTTCAGGTGGTAGTGTGAATATCGAGACAGAGGATAAGGGTATTGTAAGCTTTGATTCAAAGATTTCTGATACTGCGAAGGTTTATGTGAATGGTGTAGAGTTTAAAGGATGATGGGTGAAAGAATGAAATTTAAAAGTATATTAAAAAGATGTTTTTCAATGGCGATAGCTGCTTCATTGTTAATGTCGATGATGATTGTACCAAGTAATGCTTATGGTAATGATTTCCTTAGTACTTATAGTCCCGTTCCAAATAATTATTATGGCGATGAGGGATAACTTGTGGCTATGATTATACTGATGCTATGGATACATCTTTATCATCTCTTACACCTGCTGATGTGTCATTAATTAGAAGATATATTGCAGGCTGGGATTTAACACTTTAATTGAATTTTGAATGTTTGTGTTTGATGTGCAAATAATTCATCGTCAAATTTTAGATGTATAGATATTTTATTGTCTTAAATCTATTTGTTATACAAATCATTTGCCGTTTCAAATTAGGGCTTAAATAATATTAGCTACCGTATCAATTTTAATTGGTGCGGTATTTTTTTATCTTGGGAAATATTTCCGAAAATTTGCATAATAAGACAATATATGATAAACTTTAATCAATTTCAAATCGGAAAATGCCAGAGCATTTACCGTAGCATAGCTGAATTACATTTGTTCATTTAGTCATCGAAGTTTTAATGTTTAATTTAGCAGGTTCATACCAAAAACACAGTTTTTCTGTTTGAAATTAAATTACAGAATAAAGTATGTGTTTGATGTGAATGAACAGTTGAAAGATTCCCAAGAAATTGAAAAATTGAATAGTGAAAAGCATTGTTTAGGTGAAGTATCGGCTCTTAAGCAGGCTGAAAAGGAAGAAGAACTTCATTCGGAAATAAGTGCAAGTGTGTCTTTAGAAATTCTATCTGGGCTTATCGAGATAAATGATATAGATAAAGGAAATATGTTAGCTACAGATGTTTTAGATGAAATGCAGCCTGCGATTGATTCAAATATAGATACCAGCCCTAGTAAAATGCATGAAAACAATGTAAATAAATATGATGTAGTATCACACGCTAAAGCTCTATATGAAAGTCAAGCTGAATTGGATATAAATAATAGTGACATTAAATGCAACACTAACTCGTTAATAAAAGAGCATATAAATGTGGCATTTTCAAATAAAAAAGAAAGCTTTGTAGACGAAATGTGTTTACTTGATGATGAGCTGACAAGGCATGTTTTTGATAATAATATTGAGGCTACTGAGCTACTATTGAATATAATATTAAATAGAAAAGATATTAAGGTAAACAGTGTAGATGTTCAAAAGCAAATGACGAATCAGGAGCTAGATGGCAGAAGTGTGATATTAGATGTATTTGCACAGGATTCCGAAGGAAAATTCTATGATATAGAGGTACAAAGAACAGATAAGGGAGCAGATGCACATAGAGCAAGATTTTACAGCAGTATGTTAGATGTGCGTATGCTGAAAAAGGGACAGGATATGAAAGAGATGCATGATTCATATGTCATATTTATTACAGAAAAGGATGTGCTTAAAGAAA
>JAZNOJ010000096.1:0-4577 GCA_045580735.1 Candidatus Egerieisoma sp.
CGCATTAGCTTTTGGGCTGGAGGTATTGATAAGTTATCTGACCAATATTCAGAACAGCATCATCTTTTAAAAATAATAATTCGACCGCGGCATGAACGATACTATTGGTCGTATGCACGGTGACGCTCAGTTCGCAGGCTCCTCCTCCGTTCCTGCCCACGTCGAAATGATGGGCTTGATCGGTGCCGGTAACAACCCCATGGTTGGTATGACCGTGGCAGTTGCCGTAGCAGTAAGCGAAGCTTTGAAATAAGGTGAATCAAAACAAAAAGAGTTGCCTTGAGGCAACTCTTTTTGTTTTAAAAGTGTTTATAAGTACAAGTTTTGAATTAATAGAGGGAAGATGTTATCATATTATTTAAGTTTTATTGACGACGAAAACAGTCGCATTAAATTTGAAGAATTATACTATGCATATCGAAAACAAATGATATTGGTTGCAAAAAAGTATATTCAGAATGATGATGATGCTCAAGATGTGGTTCATGATGTCTTAGTTGATATTGCTGCAAAACATATGTCGTTGATTCAATCTATTAATGATTCCAGAGATGTAAGAAATTACTTATTAACAGCTACAAAAAATAGAGCGATAAATGAAATAAAAAGAAGAGATAAGTTTGTATCGTTTGAAAAAGTCGAGAGTGTTGATCTGTCTAAATATTCAACTTTAAATGATTCTGATTTTATTGATTTGTTATGTGAACGATTAGAATATAAATGTGTTTTAGAGGCAATGCTTAAGTTAGATGAACCGTATAGAGATGTTTTGTATTATCATTTTGTTGTGGAATTAAAAATAGCGGATATTGCAAAACTTCTTGACCGAAAGGTTCAAACGGTAAAAAAACAACTAGTTAGAGGAAAAAAACAATTGTTAAGCATATTAGCTGTGGAAGGAATTTTTGATAATTATGCCAATGAATAAAGCGGATTTATTTGATGCATTTAGAAAAGCAGCCAGTGTCGAGTTCGAAGATATTCCGCCGGAAATATGTATTGATTATGCTTTTTCAGTAGATTTTGAATGTAAACTAAAAAAACTGATAAAAAAAGAAAAACAAAGGTTGTGGCATTTTATTAATACGGGACCTAAACGGGTAATAATCATTATGATGGTATTTGCTTTATTATTTTCCACTGCATGTAGCATCCCATCGATTAGAGAACCAATTTGTTCCTTCTTTGTTGAAGTATATAAGGATTTCGTTCATTATGTTTTTGAGGATGGCATTGATTCGATAAAAACTAAGTATAAACTCATTGCAGTTCCGAGTGGTTTTAGTAAAACGACGGTGTTCGAAACAGAATCCATCATTGTGACCACATATGAAAATTCTAATGGTGATTATTTAGAGTTTTCTCAAACAATAACCGATGATGTGGATCTTTATTTGGATTCAGAACGTGGAGAACTAACAGTAATTGACACAACAAATGTGAAATACTATCTTTATACACGAGAAAATTTGATACATATAGTTTTTGTGCGAGATTCATATGTTTTTAATTTGACATATCAAGGTGAACTTGAAAAGGAAGTTATTTTCGATATTGCAACTTCAATGGCAGCGGTAGAATAACTAATGGAGACCTGATTTTGTAATCATGAAAAATCAGGTCTCCATTAGTTAATATGTTTTTTTAACTTCGCATGTTATTTTGTCCGCAGAACCGCCGTTTCCATAAATTTCATATACGGCAGTAATTCGGTATGTTCCGGTTGATGGTAGTTGAAAAGTATGAGAGCCAGTATATGAGAAGTTATATATTGTATCAACCCATTGATTATTAGGTTGATTAATATCAACGCTTTTCCAGAATAATCCTAAAAAGCGTTTCTCGATTTTTGTTGTTATGATTGCTTTTGTTGTGGTGTTTTGGATTCCAACATAACGGTTTGATATTGTGATTATTCCGGAACTAGATACAGAAGCAGAAGTTTGTGCAGAAACTACATTGTTATATAAAGGAGCTACAGTGTGAGAGGAATCAATGGTAGCTGCGTGAGTATATGGCGTTGACATAATGATTAAGAATAAAATCAAAATGATCGATAAATTTCTTTTTAATATTTTATTCATGTTATTCCTTTCATTAATACAAAATTTAAAAATTTTCTTTTAAGGAAGAACAGTTAATTCGCTTAAACAAAGGACTTCGTCTGACCACATGTGTAAAGTGGTTGAAGAACCCCAAATTGTATTTACATATTCGTAGCGAACTTGACCAAATGCTCCCATATATGCATACGATTCATCTGTGACATTGCCCTCGTAAATATAATTAGTTCGTACGACTCCACCAGATGGATCATCTTCATAGCCGTCTATATCGGCGGAGTTCCATCCATAGAGTTTATAAATATTCCAAGAAACAATATTATCGTTATATATGCCCCCTATTTCTATAGTGCGGGTTGTTACTGTTGTACTCGACATAGTTAGAGGAACACCAAATGTGGTCCATCCATAATAAGGAATATAAGCTGGAAAAGTTAGATTTTGAACAACACTTCCGTTAGAAGGTGTTACCAATCCGGTAGAATGTAAATACTTATCATTACTAATAATTTCAATCCGGTAGGTGTCTGGGTAGACGGTGAGAGATCCGGTGGTGAAACCATGTACATTTTTTAAATATGATTTAAACTCACTACAATGGGAATTTACTTTTGCATAGACGGACATAGTATTCTGATTTTCAATCTCGTTAGCGTGGTAAATAGCGATTGTGGCAGCATCATAACCAGAAGCATCGATTGTATCATAACCCTGTAAACGTATTGTTGCATCTACTGCCGTAGACATAACGGAATCATTTGATTGGGTTTCGTTTGATGGAACTGACCCTTTTTTTGCTTGAACATTAAGTGCTGAGAGCTTGGAAATGTTAGAGGAAAACTCACCAAAGTAAATGATTTGAGGAGCTATTTTTCCAGCACAACCGATGGTTAAAACAGAAAATGTTTCTGACTTTGAAATATAGTTGAAATCGAGTGTTAGTTGCTCAATTTTATTATTGTAGGATATCACGGCGTCTAAGACACCGACATATCCGTTGGTATCATATGAATCTATTTTTCCAGTAGCAGGTACACTAATTTGTTTTTCTGGAAAAGTAATAGTAATTGATGCTTTTGTAGCACAAGTTGATTTGAGATTCTGAATACTTACCGAGATTGATGAAACTGTATAATTTCTTTTTTCATTTTCGGTCGATGAAGAGTATTGTAGTGTGTTAGTTTGTGATTTATTTAATTGATTATTGGGGGATGAGGTGAATTGAATCATATTTGCTGTTTCCAAAGTTGTGAAAGAACAAAGATTTAGGTTTGATAATGTGATGACTATTATCAATAGGGAAAGAATGAGGCGCTTTTTCTTCATGATTATTTTCCTTTCTTTTCTAATTAATAGTGATAATGTTTTTATAATCAACAGTTCATATGTTATCCTCCTCCTTTTTTCTTAAAATGTAATATGAGGTGCATATTAGGGCGATCAAGGGATAGATATTGAAAAGAAAACTTTGTAAATAACTTGTTAATTTATATACAATGAATGGGACTGTCATTTGGGAAAGTATGCTTGAAAAGAATTCTAATGCAGTTGAGTAGGTGAATAGCAGAATGCCTATAATTATCCATATTGAGGAAAAATATTTCAATTTAATTATTTTGAAGTAATGGCCGGTAAAAAAAATAATTAAGAATAAGAGAACTAATTGGATGATAAATGAACTTTTTATCTCGCCAGATATCCAAAAAAGAGTGAGAGGTAATATGATACCACCAAAGATCAAGGCTATTTTATAAAATAAATAGAGCCAATCTTTGGTGTTGGCTTTATTGGTTTTGCAAAAGACCAAAAGAACAAGAAGAGAGGCACTTATACGAATGGCTAGTTGGAAAGAATCATAGATTATCACATTAAAATGGCTGGTTGTATTGCCAAAGAATAAATTGATAGTAAATGGACGAATAGTCCCAATAATTAATAAGTTGATTAATGAGTATATTGTTATGGCTTTCCAAAAAGATTTTAAGGAATTCATATTCATATAATAAAGATCCTTGATTAAGAATTTGGTGTTTCTATTAATATAACAACGATAGAAACAAAAAGAGGACAGAAAAAAAGAATTTTTTTGTATGCGGTGGATTTTAAATAAAAAATCACCAATAAATCCTATGATTAGTATGACTGTGGCTGTATCTGAGGCTCTGAAGTAAGGTTAGACCGCTGAAATCAGCGCAGACCGACTAAAATAAAGAAAGAACCTGCTTGTGGCACCCTCCGTAAGGAAGGTGCCACAGTTATATTCGCCTAACGGCGAGTGATATTGCTACGCAGTTATATTATGCTACGCATAGTGATATTGTCCTTCGGACAGTTAAATGGGCGAATATAATATCACTGAAACCGCAAGGTTTCAATATCACTTTTGCTGCAAGGCAAAAATATCACTGCAAACGACAGTTTGCAATATCACTTTACCTGCCGAGAAAGATATTCTTTGTTTTCGGCAAGTATTTACCATTCTCAAAGTATGTAACCCACTATGACACTTTCAAA
>JAZNOJ010000097.1:0-11150 GCA_045580735.1 Candidatus Egerieisoma sp.
CTTACTCACGGGTTATCAGGTAAAATGAAGCAAATAGAACAAAATTCAACAGTTGCAATATCTGGCGAATGGTTTACAGCCCAAGGTAACGGTATCAATTTAGGATATTTTGGAAAAGCAGAAAATTCGCATATTGCAAACAAAATGAAACAAGTATTCTCTGCATGGATTGATAACGGGCATAACAATTTTGATGACAAAAACACTTGCATTCTTTGTATAAAACTAACAAATGGTATTTTGTTTTCAAATGGTACTCGTTATGAAGTAGACTTTACAGAATAGTGACAAATTCCAATTTGTAAAAAGAAAAAGAAAGAATAAAAAAGAACCTGTCCATTTTCAAAAATGGATGGGTTCTTTTTTCCTAAAACACTAACTAAATGACATTGCTATTTTAGCTGCTCATTTTTGTTGCCTTCTAAAATTTCAAATGAAATATTTATAAAAATTCAAAGTGTCTTTAAAATGAATTTATACTAGATTCATATTGTAACAATATTATGTAAATAACATATTTTCTTTAATCACATATCTCTCCAAATAAGACAAGATCTCAGTCTATTCTGCGTTATTAACAATAACTTTCGGTTCGTCAATAACTAATTTAATTTCTTCACCTTGAGTTATATACAACTCATCTTGATTGCCTTTATTACTATAGGCATCATAATAAGACGAAGTTCCCCAATGTGCAAACATATAAACATTGGTTATATCTGTAATCATTAATTTGAATGACATATATTGTGTTTGCCCACCTTTAACATTCAAATCATTAGCAAGTTGTTGTGTATGGTATGTGTTTAGACAGTTGTCAGCAGTTATAACAACAAATCCAGTCTTTGCTGTGCTATTTTCAGAAGGAGTAATAGTTATGTTATAATATTTACCTACTTCTAACCCTTTAATTATAAAATACTTATGATCACTAGTTATTGGGAAAATTTGACTATTCTCTGCTACATTCCCCTCCTCATCAAAAGTTTGAATCTGTACTTGAGTTTCAAAATGCGCTGATTTTATGATGTTAAATTTATAATTGAGATTGTAAGAAAAAAAGGCATATGCTGTAATACTCATAGCTAACAAACACATAACCATAATCACAATGGTCATCGTAACACGAGTCAACATTACCCTGTCACATATTTTTCCTTGCTTTGGTATATAGAAAAACTCGTTATAGAACTTTCTCACAATTCACCCTCCTCGTATAATATTTTTTAGATACAAAATTTATATCCATAATAACTTAATAAACTTTATTAAATAGGCCTGTTAAGCCCATGATAAAATTGTCTCAGTGTCAATCAGGTAATAGTTCTTCTTCCCTCTGTTGAACCGAGTTCGGTTGCTTCATTTCAAAGTCTGTTTCCCTAACATGGAAGTTAGCTTCAAACCAACTGGCGTTTGCTTAAGCTTCGGGCAACCATTTAGCAGTGTGGCTTCGCATCTGTCCGACTTAAGCTGGATTCTTATATGCGAGGGTGTCGATGTTCCATGATCATGGGTTTTACCAAGCCGAATAAACAAGGCTTATTTGTTCCGGTAATCGATTCTTAAAATATTATCTGTGCGAAGCAGCTTTTTCTCTTGTAAAATACGACAAGGAATACAGCCATTTTTACTACCTCAAATACAATGAAGTAAACAAATGCCAACACAAACGTGCACTAGCATTAACTGCTCGTAAATTCGTTCGGTTAGTCTTTACACTACTTAAGGACAATAGACTATATCGTACTGGAGACTAGCTAAATACCAGCTTGCTTTTCTACCTGAGTCTTTGCCCCGTTTTTTTTATTTTCAGCTTAGGGTTTAAGTGGTATTTTTTTAATCACTCCTTACTTGACATATCACTGCTGGACTTTAAATATTTTTATTGTATAATTCAATTAATAATTTGGTCTGCCTTCACTGTAATACCGAGTTCAACTTTTGGAATATCGTTGCCACAATAATTAGCTATATTGTCGACTTCTTCTGGCATACGAACAATCAACGCTATATACTTTATTGCATTTGGTGATAAAATTGTGCTTTCAGTATCATAGTTATGTAATGGCATATCTGCAATTTTACATATTTTTGAACGATTAGATACCTTATTTTTTATTTCTTCTTCACTATCGGCTATAGTAATTCCAAATTTCAAGTAATCTTGTAACATAAACCGTTGTCCAAACACATTATTTCCTTCAACATATCCGTTTACATTTACTCCCATACGAAATTTAAATACACGTTCTCCTAAATTTTCCACCTTCAAGTATACAATTTGTACATATCCTGGCTCATAAAGGGCTTTTTCGTCAAATATCTTCGTTTTATTGTCAATCCTCTCCCACTTTTCGTCAGTAAGGAGATGAGATACAACCAATTCAAAATCTGCAATATGAAATATGTTGTTAATGTCAGGAGAAGAATCAGTAAACCATGCCAAAGATGCTCCTGTGCCAAAAATGCACCACACAACTAACGCACACAAACTGAGGACTAAAGCTAGCTGTTTATAGAGTATTATTTTTTGTAGTTTCATACCCCTTTCCTCCTCATTAGCCTTTTATGACAATTTCTTCGTTATCCTTATACTTTTTCTTCGAAACAAAAAGTATAATTAATAACACAATTAAGCAAAACATCATTGTCAACCATAATCCTATATAAGAATCATCACCTGCCTGTGGAGCGTCCGGGTCAGCATGCTCAACAGGAAATTCCTCTACCATAAATTCCCAATCTAAATATTCAATCATGTTTTTATAATCATTAGATAAGCTCACAGGAACATCTAAGGTCACGTCCAAATTTATTTCACCGCCTGAATACAGCATACCAAGACAGACCCAATCTGTCAGCTGTGCCGTTTCGTTAGCGGCAGAATCAAACATATATGCCATTTTGTTTTCCTCGCTCTTTCTTACTCTAAGTCCAAGTTGAGAAAGAAATTTTTTCGAATCATCTCGAGCACCAAGAGAGCGAAGATAAATTTTCACCTTAACATTGTTTTCAGCTTTATTCTTTATAGTAATCTTTTGTGTTAATGTATCTCCAGGCATAATTTCCTTAAAGTTAGAAAACAAATCAGTCAGCGAATGCTTACTGCCAGGCTCAAACACAAAATTTGATGCCTTTCCATTATATATTACTCTTCCGTCCGCTGCATAGATGGGATATATAAATGATAAAATAAGGATAGGTACAATTAATAAAGTAAAAAAACGTTTCATTTTCAATCCTCCTTATCCTTCAGGCCAGCCTAAAGCTGTATAAGTATTACCATCTATTATTGGGTTATTTTCACTCTGTACGGCTTGTGCTTTTACTGTAAGAGTTAAAGTTTTTCCTAAATAGTTGTTATCCACCTTAGAACCAACAATCTCTACATGAGAAAACACTTCAGGAGTCTTTTCTCCTGGATTGACAATATTGGTATAGTAATACCAACCATCATGTTGCACCCAATGTTGTTCATCAATATTCAATTTAAAGCATTCTTCAGAAGAAAGCTCCAGAGAATCGATGCTATTCACTATTTTTACTCGTAAATAAAAAGGATGCTCGCAGTCACTCTCAATACTGACTTTTTTAGATACTATATCTCCAGGAACAATATATACACCCTCTTTAGGAAATTCATTACCAGAATCAGTCACTTCGTGGATGATGAATTGAATATTACCTGAGGTCACAACGTTGCTAGCTTTACTAAAAGCCGAATAAAATGCAAGAGTTGATGTACTTATAAATGACATCATCACTACAACAAGAGAAATAATAAATATTTTTATCTTTATTCCCTGCATTTGAGCAACCTCCCTGATAATTTTCTTGTCCTTAGTAATCAAAAAACACAACAATCAAATTTTATCTTTGACGTCTAGGTTGTGTCTTTTGATTGCCACCTATCCCTCTTTTGAGGGATAGGATGGACTTTGTTGTCTGCTTACACAGACTAAATTCACGAAAATTATGATATGGCAATATCTTCCCAACCATCACCTTCAAGCCATCTTCCGAGACGAGCATTAAATGTACCACCAGTTACAGATACTGTTTCCTGATCACCTTTATATCCGCCACCAAATTGAACGTCACCATTGAATGTACCGCCAGAAATGTTTATTTTTGTATTCACAAAGCTATTTCCATATGAATATGAGTAAATACACATCTGTGTACCAGTGAGATTGCCTCCATTAATTTCAAGATTAACAGTAGGTGCAACTGTACTATTGCTACCGGCCAAATGAATCCAAATAGCACGTCTGCCACTAATTTTTCCACCATTAATTACTACTTTATTTTCAAGTGTAGCACTAGCAGTGTTCATACGAATAGCAACATCTCCGCCACTTTGAATTATTTCTCCACCGTTAATTGTTAATGTTGCTCCAGCATAGTTATCGATAGCATAACTTGCACCACCTCCTACAGTTTGGTTTTCGATTTTAACACCTTCATTGATAGTCAAATTACCGCTGTTGGAGATTGTATTAGATGCGTATGTTGGAAAACCTTCAGGATCCCAATCGGTGTCTGGATTTTCAGCTAAAACAGTTATGGTACCATTACCCATAATGTTTAGATTACCCTTATTCACTAATAAAGCACTTGTTCCTTTTTGAGTGTTAACACCTGCAAGTGTATTACCATTTAAGTCAAGGTCAACTTCTTTTCCTTTTGGAATTTCAAGTTTTGTATTTTCATAAAGGACATCCGTAGCGAGCACAATGTTCCCACCAGCTTCGATAGCAGTTGCTAGACCTTCAGAAGTGCTAACGATTGTTGCATCATCTTCAATATAGTACATACCACCAAAATCGTCCTCATAAATATGAACAATATCATCAGCAATATTTACAACAGAAGAACCATTACCTTCCTGTGTCCAAATATCATAGCCATTCTTTGCACCGTACACTACACCACTATTGTAGTTAATAGTATTAGTCTTTCCTGTAACAGTTGGGAAAGAACGTATACCAATATACGAACTATATAACGTAGCACCATTTACGTTAATTACAGAGTTACCTCCTACAGCATCCGCCGCATACGCCATGGCATTACCATCTGATGTACAAACTATCATGCCTTCATTTAAGTTAGCAATACCACCATTAACAAAAATAGTAGCATTTTCATAACTCTCATTAAAACTAGCTCCAGATTTATCATAAAGTGCAATAGTTCCCTCGCCTATAACGGTAAGTTCACCCTTAACTTCGAATAATACTTGGCTAGCATCTGAAGCAGTTGTAGTAGCTATAATATCATTACCATTCAAATCAACTATAACCTTTTTATCATCAGCAATTTTCATCGCCTTACCATTAACCTCAAGCTCAACATCATTGGTAAGCATTATGTTCATACCAGCTTCGATAGCATCTTTCAAATCATCCGCACTAGAAACCAATGCTATTTTATCATACTCATTGCCAATGCTATCATATTCATAAGTATATTGAGTTGCAAAGACTGAAATAGCTATACCATCAACACTCAAGTTTTGATACTCATTACTAGCTTCTTCTTTCATATGACCGGAAAGAACGATTGCTTTAGATTTTTCTTCTGGTAATAGATAACCATTAAGTTCATCAAGATTCTTGGTTTCTCCATCTACAGTTACAGTCCACTCAATCGCCTCAAGTAGCTTTTCATCACCATTGATACCATTAATAACAATTTCGTATTTAAGAGCAAGATTTCCTTTATTTACTACATAAACATCCTCCAACTTGTATGTACAACCTGGCTCCCATAAATCATTGTTATCTTTATCAACAAACTTAAGAATTTTTCCCTCTAAGGAATTATCCTGAGCATCAACCAAATCAACATCTAAAGTACCAGACTGAATGGTATTTACAGTACTCGTTACAGAGTCTGTAAACCAAGCAAAAGTGCTACCAATAAGCATAGATATACACACCAAAAGAGATAATGCGCTCGCCAAAAGAGCACGTTTAGTCTTTTTATTATTTGTCATTTCAAACGACCTCCTTTTAATTTGTCAACATTTTACATAACCACACATCAAATATAATGCCAACAAATGATTGCTGTTATAGTTTGACTTTTACCCATCAAATCTTTTATAAAGCCAATCAATTCAAGACATAGTTATTTATTAGAACAAGTCACGAACTTATTTGTTCCAATAAGACGCAAATGCAGAACGTGCGTCATTACCAGTGTTATCAGCCTGCAATGCTTCAGCTTTGATATTAATACTAAAATTCCCATTAACATATGCCATGTCAGCCTGTTCAAATTCACCAGGAATATATACATTGTTAAACAGAACGGCAGTCTGACCCTCGGTTAACTTATATCGATAATAATACACATAAGTAGCACAATTATTAGCATATTTAGTAACAGAATCATCTGCATACCAAGCATTGTTGTCGACATCTAACCAAGTACGTAAATCGTCAGTTATGCCATGTACATCACAAGCAGTTTTAATGGTCGACCACTCATCAAAGGTTACATAAACACGTATCCATTGATCGTAATCACCAGTATTCTCAACAGTAGGATTTTTAGCTATCTTATCACCAGGAGCAATTTCAGGATAAGTATTGCCTTCGTGAGTGATTATGTTGTCACCATCACCGTCTGCATCTGCTGTATCATCATTGTCATTCTCATTTTCCCAGACATCAACTTTGAAGTCTGGAGTACCATCACCATCACTATCAGCAATCATGAACTTATTAGTGATTTCGTCGGTGGCATTAAACCAAGCCAAAGTACCTAAGGACAGAATGGCAATCAAACAAACTGCAACCGCTGCAACAAACACCTTTTTCTTTGTTATTTTCATTATAATTTCCCCCTTTCTTTAAATTTTATTTAAAAAATCATGCTTATTAGAGTTACCACACAAACATGAATCAAAATCATAATTATTCAATCTTTTCACTTTTAACTTCAGAACGAAGCTGAGCAAGCTCGGCTTTTAGCCTATCATTTTCCTCTAATACAGTGTCAATTTCTGTATGTACATTTGTGTTTTCGTTGATTTTTTTTATTTTCTTTTTATCAATCATATCTGGTAAAAAAACCGCCAAAATTAAAATTATACCCAAAAGAATAGTGATATACATTCCTGGAGGGTTTTGAATAAAATCAGATACATAGCCCAACTTTGGAATAGAAAACCTTGTCACACCTATTACGTTATTGAAATGAACTGGATTTTGATCTTCTATTTCATTAGCATCTCCCTTAGTATAAAAATGCTGATTTTCAGCATCAACTCTCACAACACGATGCGTACCAACAACTAAATCCTCATTAGCAACAAAAGTGATTATATCACCCTCTTTGATAGTATTTGGATCAACCTTTTTGACATAAATTAGGTCTCCGACACTGTATTTCGGCTCCATACTAGGTGAAATAACATTGTAACACTGGAAACCCATCAAACGGGAACCCATCAAAAAGATGGCACAAAATGTCACTAGCACTACACAAAAAGTAGTTACGATATTCCATATTTTTTTTACCATATTATTCATACATTTATCTCCCTTTCATTGCCTTTCGACAATTAAAAAGAACAACGACAGTTTCTTTTAAACATCTATTATCACAGATTTTTAATAAATATAACTATGATAATATTTTAGTTGTTTTCTTCTATCATTTTCTCTGATATTTCATCACCAGATACTATATTTTGTTTACCTTCAAGCTGTGCCTTGAGCGCTTTAAGCTCTTCAAGCATCTTGGCATTTTCTGCTTTATCAGCTTCAATTTTTTCTTTTTCAGATTGCATTTCTTCCATTTGCTCTTTCTTATATCTCCGGAAAAGATTAAAGAATTTTAAACCTTCATACAATATGATAATCATAAATGGTGTAAAAATACATACAAAATAACCAGTCGTAGTCTTTAAAAAATTAAAAAATGTTCCAAGACCAGGAATATGATTTTGATACTGGCCAAGAACATATGGATATGTTACAACAGTTTCATCATCAACATTTGTGGTTGTACCATATGTAATAAATCCAGGATTACCTTCTGCATCGACAGTTAACTTGCGAATTTTATGGGTAATAGTTTCGCCAAAACTATCAGTATTTTGGGACATAAATGTAATAATATCACCCTCTTTTAAGATAGATGGTTCAACCTCTTTTACTAAAATCAAAGAACCTGCACTAAAGTCAGTAGCTGCCATAGAATCAGAATTAACAATGTACATCTTAAAACCAAATAAATCACGATCATTTCTATTGAAAGTAGTAACAGATACTACTGTAAAAATCATCATAGACACAGCAAGCAATACCATCAGCCAAACAAGAGTTGTTTTAATTATGTTAAAAACTTTATTCATATTTAATAATCACATCCTTTTGGTTTCTACAATATATATTTAGTTAATGTCAAACGTACCTTTAAAACATGTTTTAAAAAAAATAATTAAATATTTTATGTATAATTGTTCAAATCACTGTATCTAGACAAGTATTCCTACAATTCAAACATTAAGTTAAAATAGTCATACTGTTAATACAATGATTTATTCACAATATTCGCCAACAGATTATTAATAGTTCGTTAATAATTTATTAAAATTCTAGCATATTATTTTAAAATTTGCAAGTTTTTTTACATATAACAGTATCAAACAATCAAACAGTGTCAAATTATTCTTGAAATTTGATAAATTTCTTTTATATTTCTGCAAACATCTGCCAATTCACCATTTTCAATATTTTTCTACCGCTTTTGCTAAAATTTGTCTTACAGTACTTTCCATAAGCTCAACCATCCTCTAGTGTTTTTCGTTCAATATTTTTTATCTATTAAAATCAAAATAGAGCAATTTAACATATTCTTTTTTATTGCCCTCTAAACCATTATTATGTTATAATTCAAAAAAATTACGGAGGATATTTATAATGAATTTACGACCGCCTGCACTTCCAATAATCAATATTGATCCATATTTTTCAATATGGACTGAGGAATCTGTTCTTGATAATACTGTACATTGGACAGGAAAACCAAATACAATGTCAGGAAGAGTTTTTGTCGATGGTAAAGAATACCATTTTTTGGGTCTCAACAAAAAAGAAGAAATAGCTAAAGAAATAGTAACCAATGTTGAAAATATGATAGTTGATGATATAAAATTTGATGCATTTTCAACTATTATTAATTATTCTAATGATTTTATAAAACTCACAGTTCATTTTACCTCCCCTACCTTGATAACAGATTTGTACTATGCTTCACGCCCTCTTGCATACTGTAATGTATCATTTGAAAGCAAAGACGGAAACTCTCATGAAGTATATGTCAAATTTACAGTAAGTGAAGAGCTCGTTCTCGATAAAAAAGGAGAAGGCCGAGCTTTTGCCGATAAAATCGACATTGATGGAATTACCGCAATAAAGATGGGGAATGGTATACAAAAAGTACTTAACAAGAGCGGGGATGATATTCGCATCGACTGGGGATATATATATTTAGCTTTAAAGGGCAGTGGTGATGCCGGTCACAATATTATCGACGACATGTATGGTGCATATATTGGCGCAAAACTTGAAAATAGTGCACTTTTTATGTTTGCTTACGACGATATTGAAAGCATTCAATATTTTGGAAAAAATCTAAAAGCATATTGGAAAAAGGATAATAAAACAATAGAAGAAGCAATATATGAAGCCTCTAATGACTATACCACTTTATTAAAACGTTGCAACGATTTGTCAGCAAAAATAAAATCAGATGCTATAAATAAGGGAAGTGAAAAATATGCCGATTTATTACTTCTTTCTGTTCGTCAGGTAATGGCTGCTCATAAATTGGTAGTAGACGATAGTGGAAATAATCTTTTCATTTCTAAAGAGTGTTTTTCAAACGGCTGTGCTGCCACAGTAGACGTTACTTATCCATCAGCGCCTATGTTCCTGCTTTACAACACAGAGCTTTTAAAGGGCATGCTAAGGCCTATAATGGACTATTGCTTATCTGACGAATGGTGTTTTGATTTTGCTCCACACGATGTTGGTCAATATCCCTTAGTAAATGGACAATTTTATGGTGTTGAGCGTCCTGAAAATCTAAAAGCAATTATTGATAAGGATATGCAAATGCCAGTTGAAGAATGTGGAAATATGATAATTCTTTTTGCTGCTATTTGCGATGCAGATGATAGCACAGCTTTTGTTTCACCTTATATAAATGTCATAAGTAATTGGAGTAATTATCTCATAAAGTATGGCTTAGATCCTGAAAATCAGCTTTGCACCGATGACTTTGCAGGTCATTTAGCACACAATGTTAATTTATCTATTAAAGCAATTATGGGAATTGCTGCTTACAGTAAAATACTTCAAAGACTAGGAAAAACAGAAGAAGCTGATGAAAATATGGAAACTGCCAAACGGTATGCTTCTTCATTAGTTTCTCGTGCTGTCAATTCAGATGGTAGCTATCGACTAGCTTATGATAAGCCTAATACATTCTCACTAAAATACAATGCTGTTTGGGATCTTATATGGGATACTCACCTCTTCCCTGCTGAATTTTACAAAGGTGAAATAGAAAGATATAAAAAGGAAATTCTTCCATACGGAGTACCACTTGACTCCCGTCAAACATACACTAAATCTGATTGGCTGGTTTGGGCGGCTTCACTTTCAGATAATAAAGAGGATTTTAATGTATTGGTGGACTCATTATGGCTTTCTTATAATACATCAAAAACTCGTGTGCCCATGGGAGACTGGTATTATGCAGACACCTCCTCTGCAATTATGTTTCAGCACAGATCCGTACAAGGAGGTCTTTTCATAAGGCTATTACTAGATTAAATTGCATAAAAAATGGGCTGTAAAAAAACAGCCTAAAAAATCACCAAGATTCTGTAAAATGCGAATCTTGGTGATTTTTGATAATAATAAACAAAAATTAATATTATTTATATATATAAAATAAAATAATTAGCATTTATGAGCATAGTGATATAAACCAGCCGACATTTGTTGGTTGGTTTTGCTTGTATTTATTTTTTTATTATTCTTTTTTATGCAGCAATTTGTCGAGAAAATTGCTTTAAATGGAATTTATGTAAATTAAAACCACAAGAAATTACTGCAATCTCG
>JAZNOJ010000098.1:0-13495 GCA_045580735.1 Candidatus Egerieisoma sp.
TTGTATCTTTGTCACGATATTTGTGTACGATAGCTAAATAAGTTCTTCCAGTTTTTAAGTTTTTGCTTTGTTGTAAATACATATTAAAAATCCTTTTTATTTTTATTATATCACAAACAGCAACAAAAGGCAACAGAAAAATGATAAAAAATTAAAAAATTTTTTGCCCGAAAGCCTTGTATAATCAGCTTCTCGGGCATTATCGGATTAAATCATGCTGCAAAAGAGTGGAAAAAAGAATAGAATAATTTTATTAATAACACAAAAAAGTTTTATATGTTTTTATATTTACCTATTGAAAAATATTTCATTAGGCTGTAAAATAGACTCATAATATAGAAAGGAAGTGTAGCATGAAAAAAAGAATTTTATCTTTATTGCTCGCAGTAAGTGTTTCAGCTTCATCTTTGCTTATCGGCGGACTCTCTTCAGTGTCAGCGGCAGGCAATTTAGCAGGTGAAACAAAAAACACATCAAGTGAAATTGTTTATAACGGAAAGAACACTGGTGTTATATTCACAGAAATCGAAACACCAAAAGAGAGTGCATTTGGTCTTAACAAGATTAAAGTAGTTGAGTTTGACCTTGCAAATCGTAACCTCGAGGTTAAAGCTATTAACCACGGTGACAAAATGACATCTATGGCCACAGTATCTTCAGCAGCTAAAGCATATTCAAGCGCTAACAGCTCAAAGGTACTTGCAGCAGTTAACGGTGACCTTTGGATGACATCAGTTCATAGTAACCCAGCAGTTAATACAGGCGGCACATTCTCAATTCCTAGAGGAATGCTCATCATAGACGGAGAAATTTGGAGTACACCTCAAATTGGTAACGAGAACTTAGAAGCTACTAATGGAGAAAAAGGTAACACAACACCTGCAAAGTTTGCTTTTGGTGTTACATCAAGCTATCAACCATTAGTTGGTGTTCCTGATGCAATAATCAGCATCACAAATAACACACAAGAAACATCTACTGAAGCTGATGGTCTTAACAGACTTCCTGCTGATAACTCACTTATCGTTTATAACGATAGAGTATCAGACAGCTATGCTCTTGCAGATGCAGTAGAAATTCAAATCGCAGTTGACGCAGACGCTTTCAAGCATGGTGGTACTATCAATGGTACAGTTCAAAAAGTATATGCTTCAGGACAAGGTGGAAAAGCTACTATTTCTGATAACGTAATCGTTCTTACAGCTAGAGGAGAAAGAGCTAATGATATTTCAGGATATGCTGTTGGTGATTCAATCACAATTTCAACATCTATCACAGCTACTACTGATAAAGCTTTATGGCAAACATGTCAGCAAGCTATCGGTGGACACATTCCTGCAATCATTAATGGTTCTAAGGGTTCAAACCCAGGTTCAGGATATCCTTCATCAATCATTGGCTATGACAATGATGGTAAGGTTATGATGGTTACAGTTGATGGTCGTCAAGATGACTATAGTGTTGGTCTTAAGGGTGACAGCGTTTATAAATTCTGTCAAGAATTAGGACTTAATTCAGCATTCTATCTCGATGGTGGCGGAAGTGCTACAATGGTTACAGTTGACGGAAGCAACTATATTGTAAGAAATAAGCCATCAGACGGAAGTGAAAGAACAGTTATCAACTCAATTGCAGTTTGCTGGAATGACACACAAAGAGCTGCACAAGGAACAATGGATCACGTTTACAATGTAAATGATGGTACACATACAAATAAAGTTACAAGTGTTGATGAATTCCTCTATGACGGATCAATCAATATGCTCATGAATGATATTTCAGGACAGGCTTATATTGACATCAACGAAGCTAAGGGCTCACTTGTTGTTGACCTTAATGGTTTCTCTTGGACAAATGATGCACAGCCAATCGTTATCTCAACAGCTAATGATGTTTATGTTTACGACTCATCAGTTGATAAGACAGGTAAGCTTGTTTCTTTAGCATCTGATACTATCGCAATGGGACAAGGTAAACTTCGTCTTAAAGATATAACTATTACAGCTAACGGCGACGGCTCTGATGCTTTGTATATTAACGGCGGTGATGTTACAGTTGAAAATTGTACATTATCAGCAGTTAAAGCTGGTATTGACTGTAGTAATGACAGTGAATCACAGGGAATTCCTGCAAAAATTAAGGTTATCGGCGGTATCTTCAACCTCCATCCAAATGCTGAGGCAAGAAACTGTGCTATAGAGCTTAGAAATAATGCAGATAAAGACAATATCTCAATCGAAGGCGATATTAAGTTTAGAGTAAATCAAATTATTAGCAGACAGGATGCTCCTACACCAATTAAGGATGCTATCACAATTGGTTCAGGCAGCACAGCAACATTTGTAGATGGTGAATCTATCACAAGTGGAGAAAACACATGGAAGACTGCTACAATTAACTACGTATATGAAAACGCAACACCAGATACTTGGTATGCATGGTGGGATTGTGACTTTGAATCATCATTCTATGATTCAGTTGCAAATACAGATTGGGTGACAGGAAATACATCTTCTTCAGAAGGTAACTTCATTAGATCAGCTTGGACATTCTCTATCGGTGGTGGTAATAATAAGGGTAAAGTTTCTAGCTCAGATTATTCAGATGGTAACTACTTCGAAATTGCTGACATTAACGCATTATTCTATGATTACGAAATAGATAAGGATTATAGCTTTTTAGCTGACATCAATGTTAATAAGAATGAAGTAAATATGTCAGGTTTCTTATTTGACTATGGCTTTAATGCAGGCGCTCATGCACCTTACTATAAATTGTTTGAAGCTACACCTGGATATGCTGCAGCACAAATGCTACCTAGATATGTTGGTAACTCTGGTATAGGTGTTTCATTTAACGCAACAGAGGAAAAAGATATCATGTATATCTATGTTTTAGAGTCAACAGATTTAACAACATATTCACACATTGAATATGTAGTTGAGTTTGCAGCTGGAACATTTACAGGTAATGATTTCATTAACTTCCAACTCGTTGAAAAAGGTACTACAAAGTATTTCCTTTTAGATGGTCAATTAGTAGCATACATTGAATGTGCAGATCCTAAGACTGTAGACTTTGGTGGCGAAGGCACTACACCTGGTCAATGTGCAGTTGATTGCTATAGCAAGGCTACAATCTACAATGCATATGGTCAGGAAGTTGCTTCAACAACAGAGGCTATTATCAGCGTTCCTCATACTTTAGCTGTTGTAACACGTGCAGGACTTGTTCGTATAGACAACTTCCAAATAGGTCTCCCTGTTGATGTTGAAATTTTAGAAGAACCTGAAGAACCTTCTGCAGCAGTTAAGGGTGACGTAAATGGTGACGAATTAGTTAATGCAAAGGACGTTGCAATTATTAGACGTTATATCGCTGATATACCTGTACCTGATGGAGTAGACATTAATAATGGCGACGTAAATGCTGATGATCTAGTTAATACAAAGGACGTTGCACTTATCAGACGTTATTTAGCTGGCTATGACATTGAATTTAAATAATATATTAATTGCTCTATAACGCATTTGCTTTGTACTGCGTAAATTGTATTATTTATAAAACTAAATAAGTTTATTTAAAGGTTGTATTCCTTATGGAGTGCAACCTTTTTACAATTTATGAATATTTATCTTTTATATAAAGAAAAGAGGATAACGAAAAGAGTAATAAATATTGACCAGGGAAAACCATAAAAGTCATCTATTTTAAATAAATTGTTTGATAAAAAGATGTGAATAAAAAAGATTATTGCCTTCGAAAAACCTAGACTGAAAAACTTTGTAACATTAAATTTCAAAACTTAAAACGACATGTAATTTGGGACTTATATAAAGATAATAGTATTTGAATATAAGGAACATTTTGACTATTAAAAATTCTTATAAAATAAGTATAAGATATCTAAATTTAAATTTTTAGCAAATTATTTGAGCTTTTGTTTAATATATATTTTTGTAGAAAAACACCATGATTTCCTAAAAAATGTTATTTATACATTTTAAAATCTTCCGATTATAAAACGTAAGTTTAGATTATATTTCAACGAAAGTAATTTATTAATTAATTGCACTAGAAAGTTCGAAAATATCATTATTGTATCCTTAATCACATATATATGCATCATTATTATCAAAAATGTAGATATCTACCTAGCCCTGCTAACATCCTGACATAAATATGACGATTAATTATCAAAAAGCAGATTATAAAATAGAAAATAAAACAACTACGAAACAATTACCTAGAGTATAATATTAATGCTACTTTGACTTATAATGTAACGATTTATCTGGAGTATAGCGCTCAAAATTCTATTTTTAAATTTCTCTTAGAAGATATATTATCCGTATGAAATATCAATTATACAACGCTTAATGAAAATTTTTAAATTAGCATACATATTAAAAAAATAGAAAAAGAAGGAGCTATTTCATATTTGTTGACAGTAGAATCAAATTGGAATATAATTTCAAGAGCACAAATAGTGCCTTTTTAGGTACAAACTTGTTATTATAAGATTTATTATCCGGAAGGAGATTAGAATAATATGGTAATTACTTTAAAAGATGGCTCAATAAAAGAGTATTCAGAGCCTAAAACAGTCTTAGAAATAGCTGCCGATTTAAGTGAAGGTCTTGCAAGGGTTGCTTGTGCCGGGGAAATCGATGGCCAGAGAGTAGACCTTAGAACTTTAGTAGAAAGTGATTGTAAATTGAACATTCTGACTTTTGATGACAAAGGTGGTCGAGATGCATTTCGTCATACAGCTTCCCACATTATGGCTCAAGCAATTAAAAGATTATACCCTGAAGCAAAGCTAGCCATAGGTCCATCTGTCGATGACGGTTTCTACTATGATATAGATTGCGAGGATGCAATTTCTAGCGATGATTTTGAAAAAATTGAAGCAGAAATGAAAAAAATTGTAAAAGAAAATATACCTCTTGAAAGATTTGAGCTTCCAAGGGAAGAAGCTATTAAATTTTTCGAGGATTTGAACGAACCATATAAAGTAGAGCTTATACGTGATTTGCCTGAGGATGCGATTATAAGCTTTTACAAGCAGGGAGATTTTACTGATCTTTGTGCTGGTCCTCACCTTATGAGCACAAAGCCTGTTAAAGCAATTAAAATAATGAAAATTGCTGGTGCATATTGGAGGGGCAATGAAAATAACAAAATGCTTACTAGATTATATGGTACAGCATATACAAAAAATTCAGACCTTGAGGCTTATGTTACTATGCTTGAGGAAGCAAAGAAGCGAGATCATAGAAAGCTTGGTAAAGAGCTTGGTTTGTTTATGTTTACAGATGAAGGTCCTGGATTCCCATTTTTCCTTCCAAAAGGCATGATTCTTAAAAATACGCTCATGCAATATTGGAGAGAAATTCACGAGCGTGAAGGTTATGTGGAAATATCATCACCTATAATGCTTAATAGAAAGCTTTGGGAAACTTCTGGTCACTGGGATCATTATAAGGAAAATATGTATACCACGGTTATTGATGAAGAAGACTTTGCTGTTAAACCTATGAACTGTCCCGGTGGTATGCTTGTATATAAATCACAGCCTCACTCATATAGAGACTTACCTTTGAGAATGGCAGAAGTTGGTCTCGTACACAGACATGAAAAATCAGGTGCTCTTCATGGTCTAATGAGAGTAAGATGCTTTAATCAGGATGATGCTCATATCTTTATGACACAAGAGCAAATTAGAGATGAGATTAAAGGGGTTGTTAAACTTATCGATGAGGTATATCAGCTTTTCGGGTATAAATATTTTATCGAACTTTCAACACGTCCCGAGGACTCTATGGGCAGCGATGAGGATTGGGAGGTCGCTACAGAAGGCTTGAGAAATGCTTTAGAGGATATGAACCTTGATTACGTTGTAAACGAAGGAGATGGAGCATTTTATGGCCCTAAGATTGACTTCCATCTTGTAGACGCTATTGGCAGAACATGGCAGTGTGGTACAATACAGTTAGACTTCCAACTTCCGCAGAGATTTGAAGCGGAATATATTGGAGCAGACGGAGAGATGCATCGTCCAATAATGATTCACAGAGTATGTTTTGGTTCTATTGAGAGATTTATCGGAATATTAACAGAACACTTTGCTGGTAAATTCCCAACATGGCTTGCTCCTGTTCAGGTAAAAATTCTTCCAATTTCGGATAAATTTGCTGAATATGGCCATAAGGTTCTTGACGAGCTTAAGTCTGCTGGTGTTAGATGTGAAATAGATGAAAGACCTGAAAAAATTGGCTATAAGATTCGTGAAGCTAGAAATGAGAGAATTCCATATATGCTCGTTGTTGGCCAAAAGGAAGAGGAAAGTGGATTAGTTTCTGTTCGTAGCAGATTTGAAGGCGATGAAGGACAAAAAACATTGAATGATTTTATTTCATCAATTAAAGAGGAAATTGCTTCAAGAATTGCTCGTGAGGAAAAAATTGTCGAAGAAAAATAATTCATTTGTAAATTTTGATTATTGAAAAAGCTGACCATATGTGATAAAATGTGCCCATTGATTTATTAATCAATTACGAAGGGGTGTTTGACATTATGGACAAGCAATCAATCAAAATTGAACCGTGCCTAGAAGTAAAATCGGGGATTATTGCATGCCCGTGTACCTTCGTGCAAATGTTGAATATATGCATGTTAATAATGCCGTAGACGGACTAATCGTATGCGGCATTATATTATTTTTCTTTGAAATAAAGGAGGCGTATTTATGGAATTTGAACAAAAAGATAAATTGCAAGAGGAGTGTGGCGTTTTTGCTATGTATGATATGGATGGCTTTGATGTCGCACAAATCACCTATGCAGGTCTTTTTGCACTGCAACATAGAGGGCAGCAAAGTGCGGGCATAGCTGTAAATAAAGATAGAGAGATTTCATTGTACAAAGATAATGGACTTGTTCATGAGGTTTTTAGTAAAGATATTATAAACAAATTACAGGGAACGATGGCAATAGGTCATGTTAGATACAGCGCTGATGGAGAACAAAATGTTTTAAACGCTCAGCCTATGGTTAGCCGCTACATTAAAGGTCAAATTGCAGTAGCGATTAATGGTACCTTGACTAATTTCAAAGAATTAAAGCAGATGCTTGAACAAGATGGGGCTATTTTCCAGACAACGAGTGAAACTGAAACAATTATGCATCTTTTAGCTCGTGCAAGAAAAAATACTGGTCGTGTTGAAACAGCTCTTGTTGAAGTGATGAAACAGCTTAGAGGTGCATATGCTCTTGTTATGATGAGTCCGCAAAAATTAATTGCATGTCGTGATCCAAAGGGTATGAAACCACTTTGTTTAGGAAAAATTGATAATTCATATGTTTTGGCATCAGAAACATGCGCATTAGATACTGTAAGAGCAGAATTTATCCGTGAGATTGAGCCAGGCGAGGTTGTTATTATTGATAAAAATGGAATTCGTTCCATTAAGGATAATTGTACTGATCCAAAGAAAGGTCAAATGTGTATTTTTGAATATCTTTATTTCGCACGTAGCGATTCAATTATTGAAAATATGAGTGTTCACATTGCAAGAAAAATGACAGGTAAAATTCTTTCAGAAACATATCCTGTTGATGCTGATATAGTTGCCGCTGTGCCTGATTCAGGTATAGATGCAGCTATAGGGTATGCCGAAGCTTCTGGAATTCCTTATGCAAAAGCACTTGTAATCAATAGATATGTAGGCCGAACTTTTATTCAGCCAACGCAAGAGCAGAGAACAACAGCTGTTAGACTTAAAATTAATGTAATTAAGGACATAGTTAAGGACAAAAGAATTGTTCTTGTTGATGATTCCATAGTTCGAGGTACGACTTGTGCTAAGTTAGTTTCAATGCTTAAGGAAGCTGGAGCTAAAGAGGTGCATATGAGAATTAGTGCTCCGCCTTTTGTGTGGCCTTGTTATTTTGGTACAGATATTCCATCAAAAGAACATTTATTAGCTTGCAATCATTCTATAGAGGAAATTCGTGAAATGATAGGTGCTGATTCGTTGGGATTTATGCCAGTAGAAAGATTACAGGAAATTGTGCCTAATATTAATTGCGGCTATTGTGATGGTTGTTTCACAGGAAATTATCCGTATGAACATGAGTGAAATTTAAACTTTTTGTATATTGCTTAGTATAAAACTAATATTTTATGTAAATAATATCCTCATCTTAATGGTGAGGATATTTTTGTTTTTTGCCAGAAACGGGTTTGATTTATGGTAGTAATTAAAGGAATGTGAGTTTGTGCTTTTAGAAAAGATATTTAAAAACATTAAATTTAAGCAAAATCTGAAAAGAAATATTAGTTATTCAAGCAACGAAGAAAAAATCTTAATTTCATCGAGCCTTGAAGAAAATGAAAAAAATTTTCTGCAAAGATTTGAAAATACGACTGACTTTGTTATAAGGCATTTTTCATTTAATGGGGTTGGAGGAAAAAAAGAAAAGGCATTTGTTGCTTTTGCTGATGGTCTTATTAGGCAAGAATTACTTTCAGAAAGTGTAATAAAGCCTCTTATGCATGGAGATGAGGTGTTTATTTTACCAATAACTGAAAAGTTAAGTAAAATAGAGGCTGTAAATGAAATGCTTTTATCCATTGGCGATGTTAGAATAGGTAAGGAATTTGAGAAAGCCATTGAAGCAATTTTAAATGGAGACTGTGTATTATTTATTGAAAATTCAAATGAATTTTCAATTATAAGCTGTAAGGGATTTGACAAAAGAAGTGTTGAACAGCCTACCTATGATGTATCAATGCGTGGACCTCGTGAAAGCTTTAATGAAAATTTAAGAACTAATACAAGCCTTCTAAGAAGACGAATAAAAAACACAAATTTAATTTTTGAAAATGTTATTTTGGGTGAAAAATCCAATACAATAGTTTCAATAACATATATGAGAGGTTTGGCAGAGCCAAAACTTATTAAAGAAGTTAAGAGACGTCTAAGTTATATTAATACAGATATGATTCTTGAATCAGGATATGTCGAACAATTTATAGAAGATAATCCTTTTTCTGTTTTTTCTACGATGGGAATGACTGAAAGACCTGATGTACTAGCTGCAAAACTTATGGAGGGCAGAATTGGAATAATTGTTGATGGTTCCCCATTTGTTTTGACGGTTCCTTACTTGTTCGTAGAAGCTTTTCAAAATCCAGAGGATTATTATTCACGCACGATTTACTCTTCCATTATACGTATTTTTAGATATTTGGCTTTTTTTATCTCGATTTTACTACCAGGAACTTATGTGGCTATGACAAGTTTTCATCAAGAATTGATACCTCCAACATTGCTTTTTAATATTGCTGCATCGGGAGAGGGTGTACCTTTTAGCTCATTTATGGAAATTTCCTTGTTTTTACTCATTTACGAGTTACTCAAGGAAGCGGGGGTTCACATGCCCAAAAATATTGGACAAACCATAAGTATAGTTGGTGGACTTGTAATGGGTGAGGCAGCAATACGTGCAGGACTAATTGGAGCACCAGTTGTGATTTTAATTTCTTTTACAGCGGTTTCCGGCTTTGTAGTTCCCACAATAGGAAATGAAGTGACATTGTTGCGATGGATTTTCCTATTTTTAGGTGGATTAATGGGTGGCTTTGGAATAGTAATCGGACTAATAGGTTTAACAATTCATGTAACTGGCATGAGCTCGTTTGGATATGAGTATTTTTCACCATTTATGCCCTGTAGACCAGGGGATTTAAAGGACACGCTTGTACGCTCTCCATTGTGGTTTATGCACAAAAGACCATATTCAATGGCATCCCAGGACCAGGTCCGTGAAAATAGTCCTGTACCACCTTCTGATGAATAAAAACACACCAATTTATAAATATGTATCTTGCAGTTTTTGTGATTTTATATGTTTGTATTGTTTTTAGTTATTATATTAATATCAACGCCTAAATCACCTTGTCTTTTTTACTATTATGTATACGAAAAAGTAAAAATACAGAAATTAGGAGTACAATCAAAATAATTTGAGAAAGGAAAAGTTATAGGAAATATGCAACTAATTTTGCTAATAATCAGATATTTTATTTGAGAAATTAAAAATACAAACAAATCTATTGTTTTTTTACTATTAAGTATATGAGAAAGTAAAAATATAGATATGAGGTGCAGCATCAAAATACTTTATTGGAGGAAAGATAATGACAAAAACTCGTAAATATGTAGTTTTTACAGAATTAATTTTACTGATAACCATATTATTTTGTGGTTGTTCTGTAACCGGTGCTAAACGCCAATTAAATACATTGGGTATAGTTGTGGGTTTAGCTATTGATGAAAGTAAAAATGAAAACGAACTGCTAATGACGGCACAGCTCGTTCGAAATGATAGTGTAGGTCAAAATGCTTCTGGGCAGTCCTCTTCTAATAATGAAAGCGATTTGGGAAAAGCATATTGGAATATTTCAGTTGAAGGTAAAAATTTATTGGAGTCAATGAGAAATGCAATTCACATGACGAATCGTGACCTATACATTGCACAGAATCATATCGTTGTTATTAGTAAAAACATAGCAAAGGCAGGTATTGGTAAATATTTGGACTATTTTTTTAGGGATCAAGAGACTAGGTATGATGTGGATTTAGTAATTTCAGATGGAAATGCCTCAGAAATATTAAACACGGAATCGCATCTAGAAAAACTTCCTGCTCAGGATTTATATAAAATGATTCGAATGCAGAAGGATAGTGGCATCTCTCCCAAATGTACTTTATTTGATTTCGTGCAAAATATGAAAATACCAAATAAATCAAATATTGTTCCAATCGTATCAATTTCAAAAATCAAAGATGATAAAAAATCCCCGTTTCTTAGCGTATCTGGCAGTGCAATTTTTAAAGAAGATAAGATGGTATCATCTCTAGATGAGAATTTGACACGTGGAATTTTGTGGTTAACAGAGAAAAAAACTGGAGGTGTTTTAACAATTCCATATCAAAACAGAAGTGTTAGTGTTGAAATATTAAACGGAAAGGGTGATTTTACAGCAAATGTTATTGATGATGCAATTGTTGTCAATGTAGACATTAGTGCCGATTGTACTTTGGGAGAATTTCAAAATGGCGAAATCATATCAGAAAAAACTTTGGATGATATCGAAATCCTTTGTTCAAAAAAAATTGCCGGGGAGCTTAGAACGGCATTTTTTATATTACAAAATTCTGGCGCGGACGTAATTGGAGTTGGAGAGTATATTTATCGACATTGCTATTCTGATTGGAAAAAAATTTCTGATAATTATGAATCCCTTTTTAAAAGTGCAAAATTAAATATGGAAATTAACGTTGATATAACAAGAACTGGTTCGGTTATAGAGGCTGTATCTAGATAAATTAAATAATATAAATAAATGCAAGCCCAAAACGATGGAATTTAAACAGGATTTTAGTGTTTGGAGTTTTTGTGTCCGAAAGGAAGGCTGAAATGAGTAGGATTCAATTTTTATTTATGGTTGCATGTTATGTGCAAAGCTCTTTTTTGTATACTATATATTATTACGATATTGCAAGCCATGAAGCATGGATTTCATTTTTGGCTGCTATGATCATTGGAATATTATTGGCAATGTTGTACTGCAAATTATGCAAATTATGTCCGGAAGGATTGTTGGCTATAAATTGCTGTGCATTTGGAAATATAGGAGGAAAAATTGTATCTTTAATTTACGTTATAGTATACATTTTATCTTGTTCTAGACTTCTTAGAGAATCAGTGCAATTCGTATCGACAAATCTATTATTCGGTGCAAATTGGAAATTTATTTTAATAGCAATGTTGCTTTTGTGTGTTTGGGCAGCATACCATTCTAATAATTATTTTTCATCTGTTGCTACGTTTATGTGTATATCTTTATTTTTGATAACAATTTTTTTCTTTATTATGTTAATCCCTCAAATGAACATTGAATACCTTCTGCCCTTTGGAACAAAAACTATACCACAGTATATCGATTCTGTACTCTTGTCAACATCTATGCCATTCTCTGAATTATCCATATTTATGCTATTAATTCCAATCGTTAATAATAAAAAAGGCGACTTACAGAATGAAGATATTAATTATTGTACTGAATACAAAAGCAAAATTTCCTATAAAAAATCCTTAAAAAAGGAATTTATAACTGGAGTAGTAATAGGAAGTGTTTTTGTATTAATAACAATATTTCGAGATATTTGTATTCTAGGTTCTTTAGTTAAAAATTTTTCATACCCAGGTTATGAAGCAATTAGATTGATCGATTATAAATTGCTGTCACATGTTGAAAGTCTTTATGGTGCTGCTTTGATTTTTTTAATGTTTTTCAAAAGTGCATTAATCTTTTTTTGTATATTAAAAATACTAAATAATTTAATATTCTGTAAAAAGAAACTAACAATATCAATTATATTGTCTATTGTTCTATTCCTAACAACAGTATATTTATGGAAATCAAACATTGTTTTGGGAAATTATATAATAAATATTGCTCCTTATTTGCTAATATTAGTAAATATAATTTTACCTTTTATATCTTTAATTATTTTGTTATTAAAACAAAAAAAGAATAATTTTGAATAGTATTTTTGTCAAAGTCACGCACATTTAGCATTATAGCCCAAAAAAATCTTTTTTGGTGGTTTCCCGGCTATAATTGCACATAAGCAGTTTTTAAGAAGCTCCATATTTACGCCTTTTGTCATGTCAATCATAACAAGCTGTCCTCCTAGTTTTACACCTCCGTTTGAATATATTTTTACTTTTTCTTCCTGTCTTTTTGAATATTCATAATCATCCATTCGTCCTAATATCTCTATATAATACCTTTTTTCGTTGACAAATATTGTAAAATCCGGATAAATATTTCCTCTAAATCTCGCCTCATAAATATATGGGATTTTCATTTTATATAATAAATTTGCAAATATACATTCATTTTTAGAGCGCACCTTTTCTCCTAGCTCTGAAAGTAGATTTTCTTCCGATTTAAATGTTATTTCTTTTCCTGCAAACATATCACATTCTATTTCTTCCTTGAGTTTCTTTTTGTTTTCAAGTGCCTTTTTTACATTATTTAACACATTTTCAACTGTTTCGCTTGCTTCGTAATTTTTCTTTAGTGAATTATAATGTTTTACAGAATTTTCCAATTGCTTTTGCTTATACTCTATTTCAGCTTCTTTTTGTCGTCTATACATTATTTTATCGCGTTTAATCCAAAGTTCATCATTGGGATTTCTTCTTTCTCCCTTGTTTTTAACCGGCAAATGATATTGTCCCACTCCAAAAACATCAATGTTTTCATAATAATAAACATACACATGTTCAATTCCTCGAGACAATTTTCTTTTTTGCCTAGAACATTTTATAACAACATTGCCCTCTGGATACGTAGACAAGTCTAGTTGTAATAGTCTAAACAATTCACACCCAAATTTCCAAATAGTAGCCAC
>JAZNOJ010000099.1:0-28725 GCA_045580735.1 Candidatus Egerieisoma sp.
AATGAAGGTTAAGCAACAAAGGACACCTAAGTTTTCTACGAGAGCATATAACAGATGTAAAATCTGTGGACGTCCTCATGCATATATCAGAAAGTACGGTATATGCCGTATTTGCTTCAGAGAATTGGCTTACAAGGGACAGATTCCCGGCGTAAAAAAAGCCAGCTGGTAATCGGATAAATAAAGGAGGTTGGCAAAATGCAAATTACTGACGTTATAGCAGATATGTTAACACGTATCAGAAATGCGGGCACAGCAAAACATGAAACAGTTGATGTTCCGGCTTCAAATGTTAAAAATGCAATAGCTCAAATTCTGTTAGAAGAAGGATATGTTAAAGAAGTTCAGAATATAGATGACGGTAAGCAGGGCGTAATTAGATTCTATCTCAAGTATACAGAGAATAAGAAGCCTGTTATTTCAGGAATCAAGAGAATCTCAAAACCTGGTCTTCGTATTTATGCATCAAAGGATGAGCTTCCAAAAGTTCTCGGCGGTCTCGGTGTAGCAGTTATTTCTACTTCAAAGGGTATTATGACTGATAAAAAAGCTAGAAAGCTCGGCATCGGCGGAGAAGTTATGGCATACATCTGGTAAAAATATATATAAATAATCTGAAAAGTACGGCTTAAATAATAAGCCGTACAGAATCTTAAGATTGGAGGAAAAACAATGTCCAGAATTGGTAAAAAGCCTGTTGTTATTCCTGAGGGCGTTACAGCAACACTTTCAGCAGATAACACATTACAGGTTAAGGGTCCTAAAGGAACTCTTACAGAAAAATTTAATTCAAAAATCGATATCAAAGTTGAAGCAGCTGAAATAGTTGTTACACGTAGCTGTGATGATAAGGAATATCGTTCACTTCATGGTCTTACTAGAACTTTGATTCAAAACATGGTTGATGGTGTAACAAAGGGTTATCAAAAAGAGCTCGAAATCAATGGTGTTGGTTACAGAGCAGCTCTTCAAGGTAAAACACTCGTATTAAATGTTGGTTTTTCACATCAGATTAATATGGATGCACCTGAGGGAATTACAATTGAGGTTCCTTCACAGACAAAAATCATCATCAAGGGAACAAATAAGCAAATGGTTGGTGAATTTGCTGCAAAAATTAGAAGCAAAAAGCCACCTGAGCCGTATAAAGGTAAAGGCATTAAGTACGTTGACGAAGTTGTTAGACGTAAAGAAGGCAAGACCGGTGCTAAGAAATAAGAAAGGGAGTGACGCAATATGGCAAAGAAATTAAGTAAAAATCAAATTCGACAAAGAAGACACGTTCGTGTTAGAAAGCATATCAGCGGAACACCTGAACGCCCGAGATTGAATGTTTTTAGAAGCCTTTCAAATATCTATGCTCAGGTTATAGATGATACGACAGGAAATACATTGGTATCTGCTTCTTCATTAGATAAGTCAATCAAAGAAAAGGTTGCTTTCGGTGGTAATATCGATGCAGCTAAAGAGGTTGGTAAGTTGGTAGCAGAAAAAGCAGTTGCTGCTGGAATTTCAACAGTAGTATTTGACCGCGGTGGTTATGCATATCACGGTAGAGTTAAAGAACTTGCTGAGGCAGCTCGTGAAGCAGGCCTCAAATTCTAAGGCGTAAGGAGGATATACTATGGAACATAATAATTCCAATACACCGGAATTCAAAGAGAAAGTCGTAAATCTTGGAAAAGTAACTAAGGTTGTTAAAGGTGGTCGTAACTTCAGATGGAGCGCTTTGGTTGTTGTAGGTAACGAAAACGGTCAAGTAGGCGTTGGCTTAGGAAAAGCAGCTGAAGTAACAGAAGCAATCAGAAAAGGCGTTGAGGATGCTAAGAAAAACATCATCACAGTTCCTATGGTTGGTTCAACAATACCACATGAGATAATAGGTAAGTTCGGAGCAGGAGAAGTGTTATTAAAGCCTGCAGCAGAAGGTACCGGGGTTATCGCAGGAGGACCTGTAAGAGCCGTAATTGAGCTTTCAGGTATCCGTGATATCAGAACTAAGTCACTTCGTTCGAACAATCCAATCAACATGGTTCGCGCTACAATTGATGCTTTGAGCTCACTTACAACAGTTGAGCAGGTAGCTAAGCTTCGTGGCAAGACAGTTGAAGAGATACTTGAATAAGGAGGAAATTAACAATGGCTAAATTGAAAATTACTCTTACAAAAAGTACGAACAGTGTAATTAAAAATCAAAAAGCTACAGTTCAAGCTTTAGGTCTTAAGAAGATTGGCAGTAGCGTAGAGCGTGATGATACACCTGCAGTCAGAGGTATGATTAAGGTTGTTTCTCACCTCGTAAAAGTAGAAGAAATATAACGGAGGTGTTTCCATGAAGCTTGACGAATTACGTCCAGCGGCTGGCTCAAGCCGCGAAGCATATAGAAAAGGCAGAGGTCACGGATCCGGAAACGGAAAAACAGCTGGTAGAGGACACAAGGGTCAGAAGGCTCGTTCAGGCGGCGGTGTAAGACCGGGCTTTGAAGGTGGACAGACACCTTTATACAGAAGAATGCCTAAGAGAGGTTTTAACAACAAAAACTTTGCAAAAGTTTATGCAGAAGTTAATGTATCTGCTCTTGACGTTTTTGAAGATGGTGCCGTAGTTGATGCAGCTGCTTTGGCTGAGATAGGTCTTGTTAATAAGCTCTATGATGGAGTTAAGATTCTCGGTAATGGAGATGTAACAAAGAAACTTACAGTAAAAGCTACATGCTTTACAAAGAGCGCATCTGAAAAGATTGAAAAAGCAGGAGGAAAGGCTGAGGTGATCTGATATGAAGTTTAAAGACATTGTCATTAACGCTTTTCGTGTAAAAGAGTTAAGAAAGAAAATGTTCATGACACTCATGCTCATCATCATATTCAGAATTGGATGTTTTATCCCAGTTCCTGGACTTACAGATTCAGCATTCAATTCTCTTGCTGGTAACGGAATGTTTAAACTGTATGATATGCTTTCAGGTGGGGCATTCCAACAGGTATCATTGTTCGCAATGACAATCAGCCCTTATATCAATGCATCGATTATTGTTCAGCTTTTAACAGTTGCCATTCCTTTATTTGAAAGATGGCAAAAGGAAGGTCCTGATGGAAGAAAAAAGCTCAATATGCTTACAAGATATGTAACAATTGGTTTGGCATTATTCCAAGCTATTATGATGTATTTTAACATTAAAGGTGCAACATATAATCTTTTTGCTGATGCAGGAAGTTTTGATGTATTTACTTTCCTTATGGTTGTTCTTTCTTTCACTGCTGGTACTACTGTTCTTATGTGGTTGGGTGAAAGAATTACTGAGGTTGGTATTGGCAACGGAATTTCAATGCTTATCTTTGCAGGTATAGTTGCAAATGCACCTAGTGCAACAAAGATGCTTTACGAGATTGTTGCAAATCCTGATAAATATTACGCATCAGGTTTTGTACTAAGATTGTTATTTGTTATCGCAATCTTAGTTGTATTCCTTGCAGTAATTGTTTCAGTTGTTTGGGTTGAAGGCGGAGAGCGTCGCATCCCAGTACAGTATGCAAAGAGGGTAGTTGGTAGAAAAGTTTATGGTGGTCAAAATACAAATATTCCACTTAAAGTAAACTCAACAGGAGTACTTCCTATTATCTTTGCAATGTCAATACTCCAATTCCCAGCAACTATTGTTGCATTTACTGGAAATTCAGGAGCAACGGACGGTTTTGCAGGTTTTATTAACAAATTTTCTTCTGGAACAAGTTGGATTTATATTTTAGTATATGCATTGTTAATCGTAGGATTTACATTCTTCTATAATATAGTTTATTTTGATCCGATTGATATAGCTAATAACCTCAAAAAGAATGGTGGCTTTGTACCTGGTTTAAGACCTGGAGCACCAACTGCAGATTTCATCAAGAAGACATCACAAAGAATCACATGGTTCGGTGCTATCTTCCTTGCTATTCTTGCAATTGCTCCTTCAGTCTTTGGTAAGATCGCATCTTACATTAAAGAACCAGCTGGAAACATCAATCTTTGGTTCGGTGGTACAACAGTATTAATTCTTGTAGGAGTTGCGCTTGAAACTGTTCGTCAGTTAGAGTCACATCTCTTAATGAGAAATTACAAAGGCTTCTTAGATTAATAACACTTGGTGGAGGTTACGATGAACTTAATATTATTAGGAGCTCCGGGTGCCGGTAAAGGTACCCAGGCTCTTGGGTTATCAGAAATATTAAAAATTCCTCATATCTCCACCGGTGCAATCTTCAGAGATAATATCAGAAGAAATACTGAGCTCGGAAAAATGGCTCAATCTTATATATCAAAGGGTGAATTTGTTCCTGATGATGTAACAATTGAAATTGTAAAAGATAGGATTGAACAGCCTGATTGTGCAAATGGATTTATTCTTGATGGTTTCCCTAGAACAATAAATCAAGCTGAAAAGCTTGAATTAATATTAAGTAAATCGGGCAAAAAGATTGATTGGATTGTTAACATTGTAACGGATGATGACATGATAGTTGATCGTTTATCAAATAGAATCGTTTGTCCGAACTGTGGAGAAACATATCACTTGAAGTTTAATCCGGTTGAGGATAATAAATGTAAAAAATGTGCATCAGAATTGGTACAGCGTGAAGACGACAAAATTGATGTAGTAAAGAATAGATTAAAAATTTATCACGAAACAACAGAACCGTTAGTAGAATTTTACAGACACAGAGGAAAGTTAATGAATGTAAGAAGTGAAAATTCAATTGAAGAATCACTACAAAATACATTATATGCACTCGGTCTAAAGGGAATCTAATTTATGATTAATATAAAATCGAAATCTGAAATCGAGAAGATGAAGGCTTCCGGTAGGATTGTTGCAGAAGTACTTGAAGAAATAGAAAAAAATATTTTTCCGGAAATTTCAATAAAAGAGCTTGACAGAATCGCCACAAACTATATAATAAGGAGTGGCGCTTTTCCGTCGTTTTTAGGATTTCCAAATGGTTATGGCGGTATAAAGTTTCCGGGAGCTATTTGTGCTTCAGTAAATGGAGAAGTTATTCATGGTATACCCGACGAGCGTCATCTAAAAGAGGGTGATATAATTAGTGTCGATGTAGGTGCTTATTATAATGGCTTTCATGGTGATGCTGCGCGGACTTTTCCTGTAGGGAAAATATCAGATGAAGCTTCTAGACTTATTGAAGTTACAAAGCAAAGCTTTTTTGAAGGGCTGAAATTTGTTAAGCCTAACAATCGTATATCGGACATATCCGGAGCTATAGAGGATTATGTTCAGTCATTCGGTTATACGATTGTTAAGGAGTATACGGGACATGGTATCGGTAGAGAGCTACATGAAGATCCAGAAGTTCCGAATTACAGGACAAATCGGCGAGGTCACAGATTGGCAGCAGGTATGGCTATTGCAATAGAGCCTATGGTTAATCAGGGCTCGGATGAGATATTACTTGCTGATAATAAGTGGACAGTTTATACGAAAGATGGAAAATTATCTGCACATTATGAAAATACCGTAATAGTAACGGATGATGAACCATTAATTGTAACGCTTTAAGGAGGTTGACATATTTTGTCAAAGGAAGACGTAATTGAAGTTGAAGGCGTAATCGCCGAAGTATTGCCCAATTGTGTTTTTAAGGTAGAGCTCGCTAATGGGCATATGGTTATCGCCCATATATCAGGTAAGCTCAGAACAAATTATATTAGGATTGTAAAGGGTGATCATGTTACCCTTGAGTTATCTCCATATGATTTAGACCGTGGTCGTATTGTTTGGAGAAAGTGAAGGAGGATTGTACCATGAAGGTTAGACCGTCAGTTAAGCCAATTTGCGATAAGTGCAAGGTTATTAAGAGAAAAGGCAAAGTAATGGTTATCTGTGATGCTTATCCAAAGCATAAGCAAAAACAGGGTTAATGTTTGTTTGGCTTCTCGCATTTTGTTCCTTAATAGGGATATGTATTGAGAAGCGTCGATTATTATCGTTTTGAGGTGCGGCTGCATGTTTAACATGAGCCTCAAAATGTTGATATATACGTCATTTAAAAATTGAAAAAATGTAAAGGTAATTTTTTACGGAGGTGTATTTGCGAATGGCTCGTATTGCAGGTGTTGACTTGCCGAGAGAAAAGCGTGTTGAGATTGGATTAACATACATTTACGGTATTGGAAGAGCTAAATCATCAGAGATTCTTGCTAAAACCGGAATTAGTCCAGACACAAGAGTTAGAGATTTGACCGACGATGAGGTTGGTAAATTAAGAGATGTAATAGATAGAGAATATGTTGTTGAAGGTGATGTTCGTAGAGAGGTATCACTCAACATTAAGCGTCTTATGGAAATTGGTTGCTATAGAGGCAGACGTCATAAAATGGGACTTCCTGTAAGAGGACAGAGAACAAAGACTAATGCCAGAACTAGAAAGGGTCCAGCAAGACCTATAGCAGGCAAGAAGAAATAAGGAGGGTGAATTATGGCTGTTAAAACCAAAAGAACTGTAAAAGGCAGAAGAAGAGAACGTAAATTTGTTGAATTTGGTCAGGCACATATTCGTTCTACCTTTAATAATACAATAGTTACAATTACTGACAAAGCTGGAAATGCTATTTCATGGGCTAGTGCAGGTGGACTCGGATTCCGTGGCTCAAAGAAAAGCACTCCATTTGCTGCTCAATCAGCTGCAGAAACTGCTGCTAAGGCTGCTATGGAGCATGGCCTTAAGTCAGTTGAGGTTTATGTAAGAGGTCCAGGTGCTGGCCGTGAATCTGCTATCAGAGCACTTCAGGTTGCAGGACTTGATGTTACTTTAATCAAGGACGAGACTCCTATTCCACACAACGGATGCAGACCGCCCAAGAGAAGAAGAGTTTAATTTTACGGAGGTATTACGATTATGGCTAGAAATATTGAACCTATAGTTAAGCGTTGTAGAGCGCTTGGAATATCTCCTGCTGAATTAGGATATGTTTGTAAATCTAAAACTGGATCTACAAAGAGAAATCCTAATGGTCAGAAGAGATCAAAGAAGAGCGAGTATGCGCTCCAGCTCAATGAAAAGCAAAAAGTTAAATTTATATATGGTGTTTTAGAGAAGCAATTCCGCAATTATTTTGAATTAGCTAATAAGAAGAGCGGTGTAACAGGTGAAAACCTTTTAATTCTTCTCGAGAGACGTCTTGATAATGTTATTTTCCGTCTTGGATTAGGTATTACTAGAGCAGAGGCTAGACAGCTCGTGCTTCATGTACATTTTACTGTAAATGGTAAGAGAGTAAATATTCCATCTTATCTTGTTTCAGCTAACGATGTTATTGAGGTATGTGAAAAGAGTAGATCTAACAAGCGTATAGCTGCTATTCTTGATGCTACAAGTGGACGTACATTGCCTGCTTGGCTTTCATTTGACGCAGACAAGATGCAAGGAAATGTTGTTGCATTCCCTAAGCGTGAAGATATTGATCTTCCTATTGAAGAGCATCTTATCGTCGAGTTATATAGTAAATAATTTCGCCCTTAGTTATTAATTCCAAGGAGGGATTACAATGAATGAAATTGAAAAGCCGAGAATTGAATGTGTGGCATCTGACGAATATGACAGATATGGTAAGTTTGTTATAGAGCCTTTAGAAAGAGGATATGGTACAACAATCGGTAATTCACTTAGAAGAATCCTTTTGTCATCATTACCAGGCTCCGCTGCTATGAATGTTAAAATCAAAGGCGCATGTCATGAGTTTACATCTATACCCGGGGTTGTTGAGGATGTTACAGAAATAATATTAAATATTAAAGCTGTATCATTTAAAATTTATGATGAAGATCCTCAAACTACAAAGGTAGTTACAATTTCCAAATCTGAAAGAGGCGAGGTTACTGCTGCTGATATTATTTGTGATTCAGACACTGAGGTGTTGAATCCTGATCAGCACATTGCAACTCTCAATGGTGATGCAGAGTTTTCTGTTGAGATGGAAATTGGTACTTCTAAGGGTTGGAGATCTGCTGATAAAAATAAGACTCCAAATATGCCCTTTGGTGTTATACCGATTGACTCACTTTTCTCACCTGTTCCAAAAGTAAACTATTTTGTTGAAAATACAAGAGTAGGTAATGTTACAGACTATGACAAGCTTACACTTGAGGTTTGGACAAATGGTGCTATGACACCTGAGGAAGCAATTCAAGAGAGCGCCAAAATATTGATAAATCAATTTGAGTTATTCACTCGTATGGATAATGATTATGTTCCTGACATTCAAATCAAGGATGAAGATTTTTCAGGTGCAATGGACAAGATACTTGAAATGAATATCGAGGATCTTGATCTTTCAGTTCGTTCTTACAATTGTTTAAAGCGCGCATCAGTTAATACTGTTGGTGATTTGGCAGAAAAGACAGAAGACGAGATGATGAAAGTTAGAAATCTTGGCAGAAAGTCTTTAGAAGAAGTTATTCAAAAGTTGGAATCACTCGGACTTTCTTTAAAGAAGGAAGACTAAGGTCATACTTATTAGACAGGAGGTAATATTCAAATGGCATATAGAAAGCTTGGTCGCAAGGCAGACCAGAGAAAAGCAATGCTTAGAGGATTAGTTACTGCTCTTTTACAAAACGGTTCAATCGTTACTACTGAGACAAGAGCTAAAGAAGTTCAAAGCATAGCTGAAAGAATTATTTCAAAAGCAGTTCGTGAAGCTGATAATTTCACAACTAAACAAGCTAAGGTTAGTAGTGTACCTGTTGATTCAAAGGGTAAGAAGCAAACAACAGTTGTTACTTCTAAGAATGGTAATAAATTTACTAAGTATGCTGACCGTGAAATCAAAACAGAGCTCGTTCGTATAGATAATCCTTCAAGACTTGCTGCAAGAAAGCAAGCTATCGAATGGATTTATAAGGTAAAAGACGAAAATGGTAATAACGTAAACGTTGTTAACAAGCTTTTTGATGAAATCGCACCTAAATACAAGGAGCGTAAGGGTGGTTATACAAGAATTTATAAGACAGGTCCTAGAAGAGGCGATGCTGCTCCTATGGCAATATTAGAGCTTGTATAATTGAAAAGCTATTTATGGTATTTCAAAACGGGGATTGTCGCGTGAGATAATCCCCGTTTTTTAAAAGGGAGACATAACATGAACGACTTTATTAAATTTAAAAATGTCTCATATTCATATGAGGATTATGATAATGAATATGATAATATGCCACAATCAAAGGTTGGTCATATTAATTATGCAATTAATGATATAAGTTTTTCAATTAATAAAGGTGAGTTTGTAGCTATAGTAGGTCGAAATGGTTCAGGTAAGTCTACACTTGCAAGAACTATGAATGCGTTAATTCTCCCAACTGAGGGAACTGTATTTGTAGATAGTATAAATACACAGGACAACGATATGATATGGGAAATTAGAAGCTCCGTAGGCATGGTTTTCCAAAATCCGGATAACCAAATCGTGGGAACCTCTGTAGAAGAAGATGTTGCATTTGGTTTAGAAAATATTGGAATAGAAAGAGAAGAAATGATAAATAGAATTTCTTGGGCTTTGGATATAGTTAAACTAAGTAATGAACGACTTACAGAACCACATTTGTTGTCGGGTGGACAAAAGCAAAGATGCGCAATTGCCGGAATTATTGCTATGAAGCCGAAGTGTATAGTATTAGATGAAGCAACTGCAATGTTGGATCCTTTAGGCAGAAGAGAGGTTATGTCACTTATTAAACAGCTAAATAAGGAACAAAATATTACAATTGTTCATATTACTCATCATATGGATGAGGTTAGTGTAGCTGACAGAGTCGTTTTAATAGATAATGGTAATGTTTTAATGGATACTACACCAGCAAAATTATTTTCAAATGTTGAGCTTGTCCAAAATGCTGGTTTAGAGGTTCCGCAAATAACAGCATTAATGAATTTGCTTGCAAAAAGAGGTATAAATGTACCCAAAGATATCATATCAACCGATGATGGAGTGAAAATTATTGTTGAGCTTTTGAGAAATGGTGGTGTTAAATAATGTCATTAAGAGTAGAAAATTTAAGTTATACTTATATGAAAGGAACACCATTTGAAAAAAAAGCATTGCACGACATTAACTTAGAGATTAATGATGGTGAATTCGTCGCGATAATAGGTCATACTGGTTGTGGAAAGTCAACATTAATACAACATTTTAATGGACTATTAAAGCCGGAAAATGGAAATATTTACATTGACGGCACACTTATGAATAATATAAATATAAAAGAAATACGAAAAAAGGTTGGACTTGTTTTTCAATATCCTGAATATCAATTATTTGAGTCTACTGTATATAAAGATATTGCTTTTGGTATTAAATCCGAGGGATTAAAACCGGAAGAAGAAAAAATTAGAGTTGTTGATGCGGCGCGTAAGACTGGTCTTTCTGAGGAGCTACTTGAAAATTCTATTTATGACCTTTCAGGGGGACAAAAAAGAAGAGCCGCAATAGCTGGTATTATTGTAATGAATCCTAAAATATTAATTTTGGATGAACCAGCAGCGGGACTGGATCCTGCCGGCAGGGACGAAATACTAGGCTTTGCCAAAAAATTGCGAGATGAAAATGGAATCACAGTAATTTTGGTATCACATAGTATGGAGGATGTAGCAAAATTAGCTGATAAGGTAATCGTAATGCACAATGGCAGCATTGAAATGATAGGAACACCGGCAGAGGTTTTCAAAAATGAGGAGAGATTAATTGAAATTGGTCTTTCTGTGCCACAAATGGCGAGTGTCTTTCGTAATATAGGAAAGCTTTTACCTGATATAGAAATTAATACTGAAATTTTCACAGTAGAGGCGGCAGCAGATGAAATTATGCGTATTCTACAAGAAAAAGGAGGTACTGACTTATGAAAATTGCGATAGGTCAATACGTACCAGGAAATTCTTTTATACACAGAGCTGACCCTCGTACAAAATTTATTATTACCTTTGCTTATATGTTAGGTGTAATGCTTGCGAAGAATTTTATTGCTTATACAATAGCAATTGTTTTTTTAGGCGCAGCATATATATGTGCCAGAATTAATATAGGGAAAATAATCAAAAGTCTTAAACCGCTTATAGTGATGATGCTTATCACGGTGTTATTAAATGTTTTTTTCTATAAGGGTGAAACAGTTATGCTTGAATTTTGGAAAATAACCATATATACAGAGGGAGTTATTTTTGCCATTCGGATGTTATTACGAATAATATTGCTTGTTTTAGGCTCTTCTGTACTGACATATACTACAACATCAGTTATGCTGACAGACGGAATAGAAAGCCTGTTATCACCGTTAAAAATAATTAAATTGCCCGTGCATGATATAGCTATGATGATGAGCATTGCGCTGCGTTTTATTCCGACCTTTATGGATGAAACTGATAGGATTATAAAAGCTCAGACGGCAAGAGGTTCGGATTTTGATAGCAAAAATATTATTCAAAGAATTAAAAGCTATATTCCGATTTTAATTCCATTGTTTATTAGTGCTTGGAGAAAAGCAGAGGATCTTGCAACTGCAATGAATGCAAGATGCTATCGAGGCGGAGAAGGAAGAACAAAATTTAAAGTTTTAAAGTTCACATATATTGATGCTGTTTTGTTTATAATAACAATATTTCTTATTGTAGGCATTGTGCTAGCAAATAAATTCATGTAGAATATTAATATATGTTGGAAAGCGGTGGTAAAATGAAAAGGTCTTTATTTTTTATTACGATTATAATGATATTTATTATATTATTTTCGTGTTTTGGAAGTATTTATGCCGCAACGCCCACTCTAAACGATTCTGAAATTACAAAAAATGAAGGTGTTATTAACAAACAAGAAGATAAGTCTGCAGTAAATGATCAAGAAATTTTGTTTGAAGGCGAACCAGATTCTTCTACGGGTAATAGTGCAGGAGAAATTGCTTTTATGCTCATATTTTTTTTGATATGTGTATTTTTTGTCGTTGAGGGTGTGGTAAGCTTTATTATAAAGAGAAAAAAAGAAAAGACAGATATTATAGATGCTTCTATTGATGATAGGAGAAGATAAATGATAAATGAATTTTTAAGGTACTATAATTTACCAAGAGAACTAAAAACTCATAAAGGTGATTATGGCAAGGTTTTTGTAGTCGCAGGTTGTGAAGGCATGACGGGCGCGGCCATGCTATGTGCAGAGTCTGCTATTAGGGCAGGTGCAGGATTAGTATATTTATTTTCACCTGGAAAAATTTTACCTATATACGAAGTTGGATGCCGAGAAGCTGTAAAGATTAAAATTGGTGGAGATGAGGATTCATTTTTTGAAGAGAAGCATGTCAATGCAGTTGCAGGATTAATATCACAGGCGGATAAAAACGCTGTGGTAGTTATTGGTCCCGGACTTGGAGCAAACGAACAGACAAAAGCTTTTGTAAGAAGTCTTGTTGACAATATTAAGTCTTTGAATATTAATATTATTTTAGATGCAGATGCGTTAAACGCATACAAGGGTTATCAAATACCAAATGAAATGATATTGACACCTCATGTTGCGGAATTTTCGAGGATAACCGGCTTGGAAATAAAGTATATAAACGAAAATAGAGGTCAGGCTGTATTAGCCTCTATACAAAGCTTAAAAGGAATTCTTGTTTTGAAGGGAAATGAAAGTATTGTAGCTGATGAACAGAATTTTTATACTAATAATACAGGAAATCCCGGAATGGCAACAGGAGGAAGCGGGGATGTTTTGACTGGAATTATTGCTGGGATTATTTCTACTGCAAAAGCAAATAAAGAAAAAAAGAGTCTATTTGAGTTGGTATGCATAGGTGTTTATATACATGGATTATGTGGTGATTTGGGCACAAAAAAATATGGTCAGAGAGCATTAAAGGCTGGTGACCTAATAGAGATGCTGAAAGAGGTACATTTGTATGAAGATTAATACAAAAAGAACTTGGGCGGAAATAAATATAGATGCTTTAGAGCATAACATGAAGATAATTAGGTCTTTTACTTCAAGTGATGCTGAGATAATGGCTGTTGTAAAGGCAGACGCTTATGGTCACGGTGTTAGAGAAATATCTAAGACTGTTTTGGAAAATGGTGCAAGCTGGCTTGCTGTTTCTATGCTAGATGAGGCTGTGGAAATAAGAAATGCTGGAATAAAAGCTCCAATATTAATTTTAAGCGATAATGAACCTGAATGTGCTGAAATGATAGTGGATTTGGATATAAGACAGGGGATATATACTTTTGAGGCCGCTAAAAAATTGTCTTTAGCTGCAATGAAGCTAAATAAAACGGCTAAGATACATCTTAAAATTGACACAGGAATGGGTAGAGTTGGATTTAGCTCAGAAGACGCACCAAATATCGCTGAGAGAATTGCTGCCTTGCCGAACATTGAAATTGAAGGTATCTTCACCCATTTTGCGGTAGCGGATGAATACTCTTTAGAGGCTGACAGATATACAAAGAAACAATTTGATACTTTTTGTAATGTTTGTGATATAATTGAAAAAGAAAAGAATATAAATATAAAAATAAAGCATGTTTGTAATAGCGCTGGAATTTTAAGGTTTCCAAACATGCACCTAAATATGGTACGTGCAGGTGTGATTTTATATGGTTTATGGCCCTCGGAAAAGTCTAAAATATGTGGTGCTGATTTTAAGGCCGTTATGACACTTAAATCGGCTGTTTCGTATATCAAAGAAGTTGGAGCAGGAACAAGTTTAAGCTACGGCTGTACATATAGTACAAAAAGCAAAACAACGATTGCTACTATTCCTGTAGGGTATGCTGATGGATATATGAGAGCCTTAAGCAATAAGGGCTTTGTGTATCATGAAAACTCAAAAGAAGTATTGCCAATTGTGGGACGTATATGTATGGACCAAATGATGGTTGATGCACAGAATGTCATAAAAGAAGGTGGACGTATTGAGGAGGGAGATGTAATAGTACTTTTTGGCGATTATATTGATGGAATGCCTACAGCCGAAGGAATAGCAAAATTATGTGACACAATAAATTATGAAATAATTTGCGCTGTAAGTAGAAGAGTACCTCGGATTTACAAAAAAATGGGAAAAATTATTAAAATATCAAATAAACTAACAGACAAGTAATAAAATAAAAAAATTTTTATAATGAAGTGTATTTACTTCAATAAAATGGATACAATGTGAATGGAGGGTTTTATATGACCACATCAAATGGAGTGGGAATTGAACTTCCCGAGTGGCTAAGAAGCAATTCGGAGACGAATAAAAAAAATAAAACCGGAAAAGAGCTGCCGGAACATACAATGCAATTTTACATTGATGAAAGAGAAAAAAGAGCCCTTAAAGACGAAATGATAAAGGGTTATCAGGAAATGGGGGACATTAATCTTTCAATTTGTGAGGAGTTTTTTGCAAGTGAGGCAGAGGTCTGGTGTGATAACTAAATGAAAGGTTGTTGATTAGATGCAAAGCGTAAAACGAGGAGATATATTTTATGCTGATTTAAGTCCTGTAGTAGGTTCAGAGCAGGGAGGAATAAGACCAGTTCTTGTTCTTCAAAATGATATTGGCAATAAACACAGCCCCACCGTTATAGTCGCAGCAATTACGTCACAGATAAATAAATCGAAATTACCTACACATTTGTCAATTAGAGCTGATCAGTTTGGTATAGCAAAAGATTCCGTTGTTCTTTTGGAACAGTTGAGAACAATAGATAAGAAGAGACTGCGGGAAAAGGTTTGTCACATCGATCACGAAAACATGAAAAAGGTAGATTATGCCTTAAAAATCAGCTTGGGACTCATTGATTTGAGTACATAACTGATATTCCACCAATATCAGTTAATGAACTATTATATATAGAAAATATTTGAAAATTATATTCATTGGACAGCTTTTTTAGCTGTTCATTTATTTTACCATAAATTATTAGACCTAAATCATTATCATAACCACAGCAGCCACCTATAAATCCATGGTCATAACCAGCTAAAAGTATTTTTTTTGTCTCATCAAAATATCGAACTATAACATTATCAAACTTCATATTTTCAATTAAAGAAACAATTCCGGGGTCAGAGGATAAAAGTAGAAATTTATTCAAACCTAATGGTATGGTTATTGATGAGCAACCCGTGTACCCTTGTTTTGTATGACACAGGCTATATTCATATTTTTCAATTTGCTTTTTCACTTCTTCATCTGTAAACGCTGTATTATGAAAAAAAATATTGCCACATCGAAGAACATTATATGCAATGTTATTTGGATACTTTTCTCCTAGCTTTGAAGAGCCGTAAATAATATTTAAGTTGTCTAGATTGTTAATATTGGAAAGATTAATATTGGGAGCACATACCAGTGTGTTATTGTTAATTTTAGCGCATTGCATATCAGCATGGTATTTTTCAGGTTCGGGTAGATATGGATGTGCATGGATTTCTATTAGCTTTCCATGATTCTTTAAAATATTTTTTGCTTCATCAGCCATAAGTGCGCTAGTTATATAGTATTTCATTTGAGGCTCCTTTCAAAGATAATAGAATCATTATATTGTAAAAAATTTACTTTATCAATTATGTTATAAAAAAATAAATTTGGGTAAATATAATATCAGTGACGAACGAGTCACTTCCCGCAAAATTTAGCAGAAAGGAGCTGATTATCTATGGCAAGAAATGGTTTAGACAGAATAGCATTGTTATTAGTAATAGTAGGAGCTATCGTCTGGCTTTCTGTAGGTTTATTCCAATTTGATTTTGTGGCTGCATTGTTTGGAGGAATGTCTTCAATAGTGAGCAGAATAATCTATTCCGTAGTTGGAATTGCAGGAATATATTCTATAAGTTTGCTTTTTAGAAACAGCGATGCTATTAGAGAATAAAAATCAACAGGATGTTGTGAGAGGAGAAAAATATGTCTAAGAATAATAATAAAACTGCTTTTGATGAAATGAAATATGAAATAGCTAAGGAATCAGGTATTAATCTTAAGAATGGATATAATGGAGATTTGACATCTAAGGAAGCTGGTACAATTGGTGGAAATATTGTAAAAAAGGTATTCGAAAGCTATACAGGAAACGAATATCCAAAAAGTACAAAATAATTAGTTAATTAAATCTATTTATTTTTTAGCCTGCCATTTTTATCTATATGGATAAAATTAATGGCGGGCTCATATTTTATAGTATGAGCAAGGAGGAATTTTTGATTATGAATTTTGCAATAGAAAATATTCTTTATACAGTATTAGCGATTATATTATTTGTTATAATTTATGGTTCGAGAATTTTTCCCAGATGTAGTTTTTGTAAGAAAAGAAAAATTAAAAATTCTTTTAAATACATAAATGATGTAAATTTAAGATTGGGCCTAAAAGGGCAAAAGGCTGTATGTAAAAAATGTGCCGAGAAGCACAATATATATTCAAATAGTGATATAAAATCAAAAAGTGAAATAAATAATAGAGCACAATATAAGAGTAAATTCTTATAAAAAAAAACGAGTCCCGAAGGACTCGTTTGATTTAGAATTGAATCGAATTAACGTACTCTTTTCTTAGCAAGAACTGTAACAACGAGCGCTGCTGCAGCGATTACAATTGCAAATGACATAACGTCACCAGTGTCATTCTGAGCACCATTGCTTGAACCGCCAGCTGTACCGATGAGCTTAATTTCTGTAACAACCATACCATTAGTAGCATCTACGATGTTTAAGAAGAGCTCTTCGTTGTTATTTGCCTTTGATACATCTAATGTAAATGTAGTTGTATCTCTCCAACCTGTTGTACAAGGAGGAACAACTGCTGAAGCAATTACATTACCTGCAGCATTAACGAGTGTCATTGTACCTACTGTAGCTGCGCTAGCATCAGTACCATATGAAATTTCAATTGTATTATAACCTGAAAGGTTAATAGTTCCAATTGAATGTCTAGCTGAGTCGTTCTCTCCACCAGTAAAGAAGTTGAGAACCTTTTGATCAGCAGGATATCCAGCAGGTGTAAAGTTTCCTGATGTAGGAAGCTTGTTCATATCAATTACAGTTGTTTGACTTAAAACAGGCTTGTCAGCAGGCTTATCTGTTGAAGGTTTATCTGTTGAAGGAACATCTGTAGCTGGAGCATCTGTTGCCGGAGCATCTGTTGCTGGAGTGTCAGTAGAAGGAGTATCTGTTGTGCCGCCCTCTATCTCGTTAACTTTTACGAGCTTAATTCCATTGATTACAAATCCGTTAGCGAGTTCTGCAGCTGCTAAGAAGAGTTCTTCATTGTTTGTAGCATTTGAAATATCAAATGTAGCAGTTGCTGTATCTTGCCATCCGCCTACAGCAGGATTAAGAACTACAGATGTGATATCTGAAGCACCCTTGAGTACTAATGTACCAACTGCAGCAATTGTAGGATCTGTACCATAAGTAATAACTAATTTATCATAGTCAGCAAGATTAATTGTTCCGATTGAGTGTGAGCCACCGCTATTATCTCCGCCTGATTCAAAGTTAAGTAACATTGTTTCAGCAGGATATCCAGCAGCTGTAAAGCCACCACATGTAGGAAGAGTTGCAATATCAATAACAGTTTCAACTTCTTCTACTGAAGGAGTATTATCTGTGTCAGTATCTGTATCAGGAGTTGTAGCACCTGAACCATTTCCTGTACCTGTGTATTCAATTGTAGCAACCTTATAGTCAACAAAATCAGGAAGATCAGTATATGTTGCTGTGCATCCGTCAGCTAATGTAATACATTCGCTGATTGGTTTTGCAGGACTTCTGCTGATTATCTTGTTGTTTGTGAAAACATTGTTTCCAGCAAGAGTAATTTCATCAGCATTATTTCTCATCTCTATAGCACAGTTACGTCCTTGAGAGTCTGTAGCTGTTGATGATGCAAATACACAATTTTCCACATATACAACTGCTCTAGCAGAAGCTTCTGCAGCTTCACTGCCATTTGCGGCATTGATAGCAGCTTTGTTTCCAGCGATTGTACAATTTTTAAGTGTAAGGCTACCGCCATCTACAAAAAATGCATCCATGCTGTCTGCACCGGCTGTAATAGTGATGTTTTCGAACTCAGCTGTACCATTACCCATATTGATTGCGTCATTTCCTGTTACATTAATTTTTCCGCCACCAACTGAGTCATAAACACGAATTGAGCCATATTCCAATATAATAACTGATCCAGAATGTTCCCATTTATGACCAGCAAGATCGATAGAAATATTCTGTCCCTGCAATCTTAATGTGCCAGCAATATCTGATGTAAGCTTATATGTTACATCTGTTTCGCCATTTGCATTCATTAAGCTAGCGTCCTGTGACCACTCAGTTTCAGCAGCGCTTACAGTGAAAACTGAAAATGCTGTTAGCATGAGAGCCAAAGCGACAATGAAAGAAATAGATCTTTTCATTTTAATTACCTCCAATAAATTATTATCCTTTGTATAAGGAATATTCTTAGACATTTTAAATCATTACAGAATATAATGCAAGATGTTTTTTTAGCAATTTATTGAAATAATTTTACCAAATTTTTGATTTTTATTAAATAGGAAGGGAATTATAAAAATGATCCCCCATTCATTAGGTTATTTTAAATTTACTTTGTATTTAAAATAAAGTCGTGATATAATGAAACGGTTACAAGTTTAAAAAATGAAGGAGGGCGATTATATGCCAAAACCTACCTATTATATAACAACACCGATTTATTATCCAAGTGATAATCTTCATATCGGACACTCATACACGACTGTAGCTGCTGACGCAGAGGCTAGATATAGAAGACTTAAAGGATATGATGTAATGTTTCTTACCGGAACAGACGAGCATGGTCTTAAGATTCAGCGTAAAGCAGAGGCAAAGGGTGTAACCCCGCAAGCATATGTTGATGAAATTGTGTCAGGAATTAAAGAATTATGGAAAATAATGAATATTTCAAATGATCGTTTCATAAGAACGACAGATGAATGTCATGTAAATGCAGTTCAAAAAATATTTAAGAAGTTATACGATCAAGGAGATATATACAAAAGTAGCTATGAAGGAAAATATTGTACACCTTGTGAATCTTTTTGGACAGAGGCGCAGCTCAAGGACGGAAAATGTCCAGATTGCGGAAGACCTGTTGAAAGTGCTCAGGAGGAATGTTATTTTTTCCGTCTTTCAAAATATCAAGATAGACTTATAGAATACATTGAAAGCCATCCTGATTTTATACAGCCTGTTTCAAGAAAAAACGAAATGTTAAACAATTTCCTTCGCCCCGGACTAGAGGATTTGTGTGTATCAAGAACAACGTTTAATTGGGGTATACCGGTTTCTTTTGACGAAAAACACGTAGTGTATGTTTGGGTAGATGCTCTTTCTAACTATATTACAGCGATGGGTTATGGCTCGGAGGATGATTCAAATTACAAAAAATATTGGCCGGCACAGGTTCATCTTGTGGGAAAAGAAATTGTTCGTTTCCATACTATTATTTGGCCTGCTATTTTAATGGCCCTTGATTTACCTCTTCCAGAGCAGGTATATGGTCATGGCTGGCTTTTAATAGACGGTGGAAAAATGTCTAAATCTGTGGGTAATGTTGTAGATCCTGTTCAATTAGTTGATATGTATGGAGCAGATGCTATTCGATATTTCTTATTGAGAGAGGTTCCTTTTGGCTCTGACGGTCAGTTTACACACGAGGCATTAATTAATAGAATAAATGCTGACCTAGCTAATGATTTGGGAAATTTAGTTTCAAGAACTGTATCTATGCAGATTAAATATTTTGGTGGAAAGATGCCTTCTATAGCTGAAAGGGAGGAATTTGGTCCTGTATCAGACATTAAGGCACTTACAGCAGATAATGCTGCTCATATAGATGAGCTTATGGACGCTCTTCAATTCCCAACTGCACTTACTGAAATTTGGAAGGGGATTTCTAGAATGAACAAGTACATCGATGAAACTGCGCCCTGGGTTCTTGCGAAAAGTGAAGATCCTGAAGATAAAAAGCGCCTTGCCGGTGTAATGTATACACTTTTAGAAGGACTTAGAATTGTGTCAGTGCAATTAGAACCATTTATGCCATCTACACCAAAAAAGATTCAAGCACAGCTTGGTATTTTAGATAACGGTGATATTACAAAATGGGAAGATGCTGCTAAATGGGGATTATATCCTGATGCTACAGAGGTTTCAAAGGGCGATGTATTGTTCCCAAGAATAGATGTCAAGTAATTATAGATATGAAGAAGATTTTAATTAAATGCTTATTAGTTATTACTTTTGCCGTTTGCACAATGCTTTTTGCAGCGTGTGCAGGCGGCAGTTCGCCTTCAAGCGCAGAAGATTCTTCTGTAACGTCAAAAAATACGTCAAATATAGAGTCTGAAGCAACACCATTAAGCTTGCCAGAAAGTAAGGCTTTTGACATCATTCCAGAGAAAGCAGTAAAATGGATTGAACAATGTGAAAATCCTGATACTGAGCTTATGTCAGTTAATGAAATTCAAAAAATGAACGAGCAGACAAGAAAATCATGTACAGCACTTAAGGATGTTTTGAATCATGATTTATCTATGTCAGGCGATGATGTTTTAGAAATGATTACTAATTCATTTGAGGTTTCACTTCCAAAATATGATGCGTCGGGTAACGAAATCACGGATAATCAGCTTTATAAAATAAAAATGAATAGAAATTTAGATGCTGTAAGTGAAATTGTAAATTTGAAACGTGGTGTAACGGTTCAAAGAACAGATGTAAGAACGCTTCCTACCGATTTAGAATTTTACAATTATTCGTATAAGCAGGATCATGATAGGATGCAAGAAACAGAGCTTTCGGCAGGTAGTGCTGTGCTGATTTTGCATACTAGTAGCGATGGCATGTTTTATTTTATACAATCATATTTTTATATAGGATGGGTAAGAGCTGACAATATAGGAATAGCCCAAGATACCGAGAGTATTAATAATTGGATTCTTTTTGCAAGACTGCTAAATATGCAGGACAATATGATAGACGAAATACCATTTATTACTATTACGGATGCTCTTTTAAATATTGATGGAATAAAGCTTTCTATGGGGACTTTTTTGCCACTTTCTCAAAATCAGGAGAATAAAAATTTCTACAAAGTTCTAATTCCATGCCGTAAATCAAATGGCACATTAGGTTTAATAGAAAAGGATATTTCTATAAATTCAGCTTGTGTTGGATTTGCAAAATATAACATGAAGAATTTTTATATACAAGCCTTTAAATATCTTGGCACTCCATATGGTTGGGGCGGTATGAAGGATGGGGTGGATTGCTCCGGTTATGTTTTAAATGTATTTAAATCCTTTGGTTTTATATTTCCAAGAAATACCGGAGAACAAAAGGATTCTGTAGGAAATCAAATTAATACAGAATATATGTCGGACTCTGAAATAAAAGAAATTCTCAAAGAGAATAGTGCTCCGACTGCAATTTACATACCCGGTCACGTAATGCTTTATTTAGGAGAAATCGATGGGGATAATATTATAATACATGCTCAAGGTGGTTTTGAGGTTTGCGAGGCGTGTTATAACGATTTTTCTTCAGTAACAAGGGCTTGTGTTGTAGGGATATAAATATTATTGTCTTCCTCTTTTGTAGAAATGTTTTTTAGCTCTTTAACAAGCTTATTGTAGCGAATTTTATAAGCCTTTAAAAGGTATGAATAATAATCGATGCTATCGGAATCTGTAACATTATTAAAATTGTTTTCCGTGGCATCGATTAATAATTTTACTTCCTTCATAGCGTTTAGTATTTCAAGTCTTTTTATTTCTTTTTCGCTTAAAAGATTTTTGTATCCAATTTTAGCTAGAATTATATCCAATAAGTACATATTATTCCTCCTCGAAATTAATATTATTAAGAAGCTGCTTGTCTATGGATATGTTAAAAAATATACAAATAGAACGCGAGTATTTAATTATTTTTATTTTATTGTAAAATAAAAAATGGTGTGATATTATAGTGATCGCTGGAGGTCATTTTTAACACAAGTCATTTGTTATTTAGAGTAAATGCTTTGTTTGGAGAATAATGTATGACTAGGCGCTTCAATTTTACGAAAGTGAGAGATTTTATGAAAAAAAGAATTTTAAGTGTGATTTTAGTACTTACAATACTTTGTTCATCCTTTGTATTTTCAACTATGAATGCGTTAGCTGAAACGAGCGGTGATTTTGAATATGAAGTACTTGAGGATGGTACGGCTAATATAATTTCATATGCCGGAGAGGCTACGGAGCTTGTTATACCAAGTGAGATAGATGGACATAAGGTGACTAGCATAGGAGAGTGGTCGTTTGAAGGTTCAGATACCTTGAAAAGCGTTAAGATTCCTAATAGTGTGATTGAAATAGGGGAATTTGCGTTCGTCAATTGTGTAGAATTGGAAAAGGTAGAAATTCCCAGTAGTATAATTTATATAGGCTATGAAGCAGTTAATTCTTGCGACATTTATTATGGTGGAACTAATAGTCAATGGGAAAAAATTGAAACTCAGCTACCAGAAAAAGTATCAATTCATTGCAAAGATGAGCTATATACAGATTCAGGCTTTGGATATCTCGTAGAAAATGATAATGTTGCAATTACAAGCTATAAGGGTGATAATAAAGAAATTGTAATACCAAGCCAAATTGATGGATATGATGTAACAAACATAGGAAATTTTGCATTTGATAGTTGTGACACCTTAACAAGCGTGACGATACCAAATAGTGTAAAAACCATAGGGGCGTATGCTTTTAGCTGGTGTGATGCTTTGAAGAGCGTTATTATTCCAAATTCTGTAACGAATATTGAAAGCTTTGCATTTTGGTGCTGCGAAGCTTTAAGCAGCTTGGAAATTCCAAATAGTGTAATAAATATAGGAGAATTTGCGTTTCAAGATTGCAAGAATGTCACTACTTTAACATTAGGAAATAGTGTAGCAAATATAGGTGACTATGCGTTTGCAAACTGCTCAGCCTTGACTAGCATAGAGATTCCTGGCAGTGTAATAAGTATTGGAGATTATGCATTTAACTATTGTTTTGACTTAATAGATTTTGAGGTTTCAAAGCAAAATGAGAATTACTCAAGTGTCGATGGAGTACTATTTAACAAAGATAAGACAATTTTAATTCAATATCCGATTTCTAAAAAGGATGCACAGTACATAATTCCAAATGGTGTGATAAACATAGCAAATTCGGCATTTGAGTGGTGCGAATATTTATCAAATATAGAATTTTCAGATAGTGTTATTGAAATAGGAGATAGTGCGTTTGCGAGCTGTCGCCTGTTGACGAAAGTTAAGATTGGAAATAATGTAAAATTTATAAAAGCTTTAGCATTTTATGATTGTTCTTCAGTGGAAAAGGTTGAAATAGGTTCGAATGTAATTAGTATAGGTGATGGTGCTTTTTACTATTGTAACTTAACTGATATATATTACAATGGCACGGAAGAAGCTTGGAATAAGATAAGTATTGGTGCAGACAATGAAAATATTACTCCAGATATCATTCGCTTTAACTCATTTATGCCAGAGAGTTCAACATTTGAATTAAAAGAGGGCTCGGATTTAATTATATCTTTTGACACACAGGTTAATAATTCTATTATTTTAGGTGCTTCAGTTGGTATATTACAGAAAGAGCTTCTTGCTAATTTTGTAAATTCTGAAAAAATACAAATGCTTGATAAAGATAATAATTTGCTTGAAGAAAATGATGTAATTGGAACAGGTACATTACTTCAGTTAACTGAAAATGAAAATGTTATTGATAATCTTATAGCAGTTATTCGCGGCGAAATTGATGGTGATGGAGTTATTACAACTAAAGATGTAACACTTCAACGTAGATTTATTGCAAATTGGGAAAGCGACATAATTGAAACAGCCGCTGACGTAGATGGCGATGGTGTTGTAAACGCAAAGGACACAGCATTAATCAGAAGATACATCGCAGGCTGGGACGTAGCGCTTTGATTGAAATTTGAATGTTAGTGTGATATACAAATATTTCATAGTCTAAATATAGAAATATAGATAATTTTATTGTCTTAAATCTATTTGTTATACATACATTTACAGTTTTAAATTTATTCAAAATAATGTAAAGTAATATTAGCTAACATATCATGATATTTACCCTCTTTACTAGATAAACCAGTAAGGAGGGTATTTTTATATATTACTCATGTGAATACAAACTAAAACGTGTTGAAATACTACTGAATATGTCTTGTATTTATTCATATTCACATAATCGTTCTTAAAAATAAGTGTTTTGAAGCTTGTGCTTTGTGTTAATTTTTGTTGACCTCACTTTTAAATTATGCTATATTAAAAACGATAGTTATTATCATTATCGTTTGTGAGGTGGTGAATTATATGAAAAAGTACAGTAGACAAAGAGAAGCATTGCTTGTGGAGCTCAAAAATAGACGAGATCATCCTACAGCAGAAGAATTATATACAAAATTGCGAGAAAAAATTCCCAATTATAGTTTGGGTACGGTTTACAGAAATTTAGCTGAGCTAACAAATGAAGGCAAGATAATGAAGATTGCTACGGGGATGGGGCCGGAGCATTATGATGGATTTGCAGAGCCACATGGACATTTTACTTGTACCTGTTGTAATAAGGTGTTTGATTTAAAGGGTACACAAGAAAATCATATAGACAAGGACGCTATTTTAAAATCGATAGAGAAACATGAAGCAAGTGACGAAATATCAACAGTTGATGAAATACGGATAATGTTATATGGAAAATGTATAAATTGCAAATGAACACTATAACCTTCTAAGGCATATACTAAAAATGAGATAGTATATGATTTTGGAAGGTTTTTTATGATATATATGGATAATGCGGCCACTAGCTTACCAAAGCCAATAAATGTAAAGGTGGCTATAAATGATGCCTTGGAGAAGGCGGGGAATCCGGGGCGCGGCACACACAGCCATGCGCTATGGTCGTCCTTAAAAATTGATGAAGTAAGAAATAAAGTAGCTAAGCTGTTCAATATTGAAAATCCGATGCAGATTGCTTTTACATCAAATGCAACACATTCCTTAAATATTGCAGTAAATATGTCCTTGGGGCAAATTGTAACGACAGAAATGGAGCATAATTCGGTTTTGAGACCGGTGGTTAGCAGAGGATATTATTCCATAATTCCTGCTAATGAGGATGGTGGATTGGATTTTGATAAATTAAAGAGAGAAATCACAGAGCTGACGGGTGCTGTTATTATGACACATGCCTCGAATGTTACAGGTGAAATCTATGAAATAGAAAAAATTGGAGAGTATTGCCATAAAAAAGGAATTGTATTTGTTGTTGACGCATCGCAAAGTGCAGGCCTTGTTCCTTTAGATGTAAAAAGAATGAATATAGATATATTGTGTTTTACAGGACACAAGGGTTTATTTGGTATTCAAGGAACAGGAGGAATTTATGTAGATAAAAGAGTAAAAATAAGACCTTTTATGGTAGGAGGAACCGGCAGTCATAGCTTTTTGCTAAAACAACCAGAGGAAATGCCTGATTCTTTAGAGGCAGGTACCATTAATACACATGGAATTGCAGCCTTGGGAGCAGGTGTAGATTATGTTTCAGAATGCGGAGTGGATAAAATACAAAAGCGACACAATGCTTTGGGGAGTTATTTTTTTGATAGAGCATTAAAAGTACCCGGAATAAAAATTTATACACCTAGACGTTTGTTTGAAGGAAACAGTAATAGCAGTACCGGCATAATATGCCTGAATGTAATTGGGATTGGTTCAGGTGAGGCTAGTACGTTTCTCGGGAAAAATGGAATTTGTACAAGGGCAGGCTTCCATTGTTCGCCTTTGGCTCATCGAGCTATAGGAACGGAGCGCATCGGAGGCGCTGTACGTTTTAGTATGAATCAATTTAATACAGAAAACGAAATTGATATTGTAATAGATGTTTTAAAAACAATGACTCGAAAAGCTAGATTATGAAACGTCATTGCAAAATGTAAAAAGTTATGCATTTGGTACTTGATTTAAAGGCTTGAAAGAGTTACAATGAGCTGTGGGTGTTTTGCCCACAGCTTTTTTGAATAAATATTATGATAAGGTGGAGTTTTTGAAATGAATTTTTTAGAACAGATTTGTGAAAGAGCAAAAAAAGACATTAAGACAATTGTTCTTCCTGAAAGTGAAGATATCCGTACTATCAAAGCAGCAGCAATGGTTCAGGAGAGAGGAATTGCTGATATAATTTTAGTTGGTGACCCTGACAAGATAAATGAGCTTGCTGCAGGTCTTGATATTTCTAAGTGTAGAATAGTAAATCCTGCTACATATGAGAAATTTGGAGATTATGTAAATGCTTTTTATGAACTCAGAAAAGCTAAAGGCATGACACTTGAAAAAGCCGAAACAATTATGAAAGACTATGTTTACTTTGCAACAATGATGGTTAAATTGGGTGAAGCTGACGGTATGGTTTCAGGTGCTGCACATTCAACAGCCGATACAGTAAGACCTTCACTTCAAATTTTAAAAACAAAGCCAGGAACAAGCATGGTATCAGCATTCTTTGTAATGGTAGTTCCTAACTGTGAATATGGTGCTAATGGAATTTTTGTTTATGCAGATAGCGGACTTGTTGAGAATCCTTCATCTGAAGGCCTCGCAGATATTGCTATTGAATCTGCAAAATCCTTTAAGCAACTCGTTCAAGAGGATCCTATTGTTGCTATGCTTTCATATTCAACATACGGAAGTGCAAAGAGTGAGCTTACAGAAAAAGTAATTGCAGCTACAAATATTGCAAAGGAAAAAGCTCCGGAGCTTATGCTTGATGGTGAGCTTCAAGCAGATGCTGCTTTAGTTCCCGCTATCGGTCAGTCAAAGGCTCCCGGAAGTAAGGTTGCAGGTCATGCAAACGTACTCGTATTCCCTGATCTTAACTGTGGTAATATTGCATACAAGCTTACACAAAGACTTGCTAAGGCAGAAGCTTACGGACCTATTCTTCAAGGCGTAGCTAAACCAGTTAATGACCTTTCAAGAGGTTGTTCAGCAGAGGATATCGTAGGCGTTGTAGCTATTACAGCTGTACAGGCTCAAGAATAATTTCTTTTATAGAAAGGTGATAAAGATATGAATATTTTAGTTATAAATTGCGGAAGCTCATCACTCAAATATCAGCTCATCGATTCATCAAATGAAAATGTTCTTGCAAAAGGACTTTGTGATAGAATCGGTATTGCAGATTCATTTATTAAACAAACAGTAACAGGTAAGGAAGCCACACAAATAGATGTTGACCTTAAAGACCATAATATCGCTATTGCTGAGGTTGTTAAAGCTCTTACAAGCAAGGAATATGGTGTAATTGAAAGTCTTGCAGATATTTCAGCTGTAGGTCACAGAATTGTACATGGTGGAGAAAAATTCTGCGAGTCAGTTATTATTGATGACGAGGCAATGAAGGCAATCGAGGATTGCGTACCTCTTGCACCACTTCATAATCCTGCAAATATAATCGGTATCAAGGCATGCCAGGCAGCAATGCCAGGTGTTCCACAGGTTGCAGTATTTGATACAGCGTTCCATCAAACAATGCCTGAGGAAGCTTATATGTACGCAATTCCATATGAATATTATACAAAGCACAGTATTCGTAAATATGGTTTCCATGGTACATCACATAAATATGTAGCAGAGCGCTGCGCTGCACTTATGAATAAACCAATTGAGGACTTAAAGATTATTACATGTCACATCGGAAACGGTGGAAGTATTGCAGCAGTAAAAGGCGGTAAGTGTATGGATACATCAATGGGCTTTACTCCATTAGATGGTCTTGAGATGGGAACAAGAAGTGGTATAATTGACCCTGCTGTTGTTCTTTTCCTTATGGACAATGAAAATCTATCATCAAAGGATATGAATACTATTCTTAATAAGAAATCAGGTCTTGCCGGTGTTTCTGGTGTAAGCAGCGATATGAGAGATGTATCTGCAGCAGCAAAGGAAGGTAACGAAAGAGCAAAGCTTGCGTTAGATATTTTTGCTTATAGAGTAAAATCATATATCGGACAGTATGCAGCAGTGATGAACGGTGTGGATGCAATTGTATTTACAGCTGGTATTGGAGAAAATGATATAAACGCTCGTCTTTCATGTGCAAGTGGTCTTGAATATCTTGGTGTTAAGATTGATAATGAAAAGAATCAGGTAAGAGGCGGCGAGGTTGAAATTTCAACAGACGATTCAAAGGTTAAAGTATTTGTTATTTCAACAAATGAAGAGCTTGCAATCGCTAGAGAAACTGCAAGACTCACAAAGTAATATATTATTTATTATTTTATAATAAAAAGCGTAGGCTGCCATGGGAAAATAATTAGTATATTAAAATTTTGCTTGACAACGGGCGGATAAATGTATATAATCTCACCTGTTGCTTTATGAGCATAAGATTGTTATGGCAGTGTAATACACGGGAGGTGTAAATAAGATGATTTGTCCTAAAAGAAGATGGTCCAAGGCTAGAACTCGCACAAGAAGAGCAAACTGGAAGCTTGAAGCTCCCAATCTTGTTAAGTGCCCTCATTGCCACGAATTCAAATTATCACATACGGTTTGCGGCAACTGCGGTTATTACAAAGGCCGTGAAGTCGTTGCA
>JAZNOJ010000100.1:0-32300 GCA_045580735.1 Candidatus Egerieisoma sp.
TAAAAAAGAACAAGATTCATGATGTATATTTATATAATATATATAATATATAAAAGAGACTACATTCCTACTTTTCTGTAGGTTTGTAGCCTCTTTTTTTAAGCTGTTTTTTACAGCCGAGTTATTGATGGTAACAATTTAATTAAATAAATTACTTAACCTCAACTTCTGCGCCTGCCTCTTTAAGCTTAGCTTCGATAGCAGCAGCATCATCTTTGCTGATTTTCTCTTTCAAAGGCTTTGGAGCTTCGTCAACGAGCTTCTTAGCTTCCATAAGTGAAGCACCTGTAATTTCTTTAACAACCTTGATAACGCCCATCTTGTTTTGTCCTGCGCTCTTCAAGATTACATCGAATTCTGTTTGCTCAGCAGCAGCAGGAGCATCTCCGCCAGCAGCTGCACCACCTGCAACAACTGCAACAGATGCAGATGCAGATACGCCAAATTCTTCTTCCATAGCTTTTACGAGTTCATTAAGCTCGATTACTGTTAAAGCTTTAACATCATCAATAAATTTCTGTATTTTTTCACTAGCCATTTTAAATTTCCTCCATTTAAAAATTAAATATTTAAATTATAGTATATTATCTGCTTGCTTTTAAAAAATCAGGTTCAAGCTTCCTGTTTCTTTGCAATTTCATTAAGCGCAATAGTAAGTCCTGTAATAGGTCCGTTCATGCTGCCCAAAAGTCTTGCGATAAGAACTTCCTTTGAAGGGAGCGCAGCGAGCTCTTTTACTGTATCAGCTGAAATAGCTTTTCCTTCCATTATACCGCCTTTAATCTCAACAGCTTTATTTTCCTTAGAAAAGTCGTTAATGATTTTAGCTGCATCTGTTAATGTAGGGCAAGCCGCAATAGCTGTTGGTCCTTTGAGGAATTCATCAACACCCTCAAGACCTAATTGCTCCATAGCCTTTGTAGTTAATGTATTCTTACGAACCTTATAACTAACACCTGCTTTACGAAGTGAAGCTCTAAGCTCTGTATCCTTATCTACTGTCAAACCTCTTGCATCAACAAAAACGACAGTAGCGGCATTTTTGATATCTTCAACAATTGATGCAACAACTGCTTCTTTTTCTTTTAAAATCTTCTGACTTGGCATCCTTACAAACACCTCCTTGTAAAATTGTTTCCATCAAATTTATAAAAACAGAAAACCCTTTTGCATTGAAGACACAAAAGGGTTATGATACATAATCAAAATCACCTCGGCAGGATTTACGTTAAAATAACAACCTGCTGTCTTCAGCAAAACGATATTCTTTTTTTATCTCTTTCAAGAATAGATTACGCCTTTGCAGGATTAATCTTTATTCCAGGGCCCATTGTTGTACTGATAACAATGCTCTTCATATACTGTCCCTTAGCTGCAGAAGGCTTAGCCTTTAAAACTGCATCATAAAGTGTAGTATAGTTTTCGAGAAGCTTTTCTGCTCCAAAGGATGCTTTTCCTAATGGGCAGTGAATAATGTTTGTCTTGTCCAAACGATATTCAATCTTACCAGCTTTTAATTCTTCAATAGCCTTCTTTACGTCCATTGTAACTGTACCTGATTTAGGGTTAGGCATTAATCCTTTAGGTCCGAGAACCTTACCGAGACGACCTACAATACCCATCATGTCAGGAGTAGCAACAACTACGTCAAAACCAAACCAATTTTCACCTTGGATTTTAGCGAGCATATCCTCTGCACCAACAAAATCTGCACCTGCAGCCTCTGCCTCAGCAGCCTTATCGCCCTTAGCGAAAACGAGTACTTTCTTTGTCTTACCTGTACCGTTAGGAAGTACTACGGCACCTCTTACTTGCTGATCCGCATGTCTTGAGTCAACACCAAGTCTGATATGAACTTCGATAGTTTCATCGAACTTAGCTTTAGCAGTTTGAACTGCAATTCCAAGAGCTTCAGAAGGATCATAAAGTTTTGCATTATCTATTAGCTTTGCGCTATCTTGATACTTTTTACCTCTAAACACGTTTATTCACACTCCTTTACAAATCTTCCTAGGTATTAGCCTTCTACAACTATACCCATGCTCCTCGCTGTGCCCGCAAGCATACTTGCAGCTGCTTCAACTGAACCTGCGTTCATGTCTGGCATCTTCTGCTCAGCAATCTTCATAACCTCTGCCATAGAGATTTTTGCTACCTTGTCACGGTTAGGCTTGCCTGATGCGGTCTCAATCTTGCATGCTTTCTTCAAAAGAACTGCTGCAGGAGGAGTCTTTGTAACGAATGAAAACGTCTTATCGGCATATACTGTGATTACAACAGGAATAATTAAACCTGCGTCTGCCTTCGTTCTGTCGTTAAATTCCTTACAGAAACCCATGATATTAAGGCCATGCTGACCCAAAGCTGGTCCAACCGGTGGTGTCGGTGCAGCCTTTCCTGCTGGAATCTGCAACTTAACCAATGCTACTACTTTTTTAGCCATGTTTCCACCTCCCAAAAATTTAAGAAACAAATAAATATATAATTAAAATATTCTCTGAATTTGAGAATACTCCAATTCTGCGGAAATCTCGCGTCCAAACATGGAAACGAGTACCTTAACCTGTGATTTTTCAACATTAATGCTTTCAACCACACCTGTGAAATTCTCAAGCGGTCCTGAAATAATACGAACCGTATCTCCAATTTCGTAATCAACTGATGTCTTACTCTGATCTACTCCAAGAGCATAAACCTCTTCATCTGTAAGACACTGAGGCTTGTTACCAAATCCGACAAAGCTCGTGACACCACGAATATTACGAACAATATACCATGTGTCATCCGTAAGAATCATCTTAACAAGGACATAACCAGGGAAAATTTTTCTGATTGCTGAAGTTTCCTTACCATCTTTAATTTCAACATCTTCCATCATAGGAATAATAATATCAAAGAAATAATCCTGCATTCCTCTGTTTTCAATTACTTTTTCAAGACTTGCTTTTACTTTATTTTCATATCCTGAATAAGTATGAACCACATACCACATCGGTTCACTAGATATATCTTCCAAAAACATGGTTATCCTCCCTTCACACTTCGCCGTATAATATCATCAGCTTAATTTTGATATCAATCCCATCAAAGAACCCAGTCCTAAATCTGCAAGCCAAATTATAGCTCCGACTACAAGGCAAAATGCTAAAACTGAAAGCGTATTAGAAATAACCTGTTTTTTGGTGGGCCATGTAACTTTTTTTATTTCCGTAATAATACCCTTGAAAAAGCCTACCACCTTTGTAGCAGCTCTTTTAAAGATATTCGGCTTATTTTCTTTTTTATTATTTTCTTTAGCCATCAAAACACATCCTTAACTGATTAACGCCCAATAAACAAATTACTTTGTTTCTCTGTGGGGTGTATGCTTCTTACAGAATTTGCAATATTTGCTCATTTCGATTCTGTCAGGATCATTCTTTTTATTTTTCATTGTTGTGTAATTACGTTGCTTACACTCTGTACAAGCCATTGTTACCTTTACTCTCATGCTATTTAACACCTCCATAGCTTAAAACGCCTAAAGCGCAATGTCTAATTTAACACACCTTATCACACTTTGTCAAGCCTGTTTTTCAAATTTTATATCAAATATGAAATAATTTTGCCCATAATATTGTTTTCGTACACAAAATTTGCTATTACTGATTCTTTAACCATTGTGATTAAATTCTGCGTTCCATCCAGATACGACATTGCCGATACACTTAGAAGTAAAAACAATATAATCAACACTCCCAAAACTATTCCTATCAATAAGCCTCCAATTTTATCTGCCTGCTTTACCACAGGTAGTTTGGTTGCTAATTTTAAAATGCTTTTTAATATTTGTAAAATTATAACTGTTAATGCAAAAATTATTATAAAAGCTATTATTCCATAAATAATTTTCGCAGCTGCCTTTGCCAGTGCTTCTGAAACAGCATCTATAGTCGCATGTGACTCCGATTGAACATTTTCAAGTGCAATGTCAATCATAAAATCCGGAAGAGGTAATTTTTCTGCCGCATCCTCAATCGCAACAAGTGCATTATCATCAAACTGTCTATTAAGCTCTACAGCTACGCTTGCAGACAATTTGGGTACAACAAACTCCTGAAGTCTTGTTTGCTCTATAGCATCTGTTACCACAGGTGTAAAAACGGCTGATATAAAAAATGCTAATATCAAAGAGGCCAAGGAAAATAATGACATTATAAGTCCTCTCCTCCAACCTATAAATATCGATAGTGCAATTATTGCTATTATTACGATATCAACTATCACAAATAAACCCCCATATTATTAATTAAAAGACACTGATAGCATTTTCTCCTTTGTATATATAACCACATATCTTTCAGCATAGCATACTGCCCCTAATATTTCGTATCCTGCCTCCTGAGATGCAATCAGCTGCCCTTTGCTATTATATAAATTCACATGAGATTTCGTATAGACCATAAAATTCTCACCCATTGAATCTATACCTATAATATTTCCGTTTATTTCTATATTTAAACTTTCTTTTCCTTCCTTGTTGTATCCTTTAATTAATGATTTTTCTAAATTATCAGATACTATAGCAGAAACGAATAATTCATCGCTTGTAACTGTTGAATCAACAATATATTCTACGCTGTTATTTCTGTCCCAAAATTCCTTAAAGCTGTCATTCTCTGAAGAAACACTTAGGGTTTTATTTATAACACATGCCGAATCACTTCCAGAAGCAAATACAGTATCCTCGTCTATATATTCTAATTTTATATATACATTTTCCTCTACAACCTCATTAGAAAATATTTCACCGTCAGACATTTTTATAAAAGATACTATACCATAAACCTTTGAACCTTCTGAATAAATGCCCGAAATTGCAATTTGCTTACAATCAGAGCTTATTGCACCCGCAATCATATAATGACTAGCAAATTTTCTTTCAAAAACCTCGTCTAATGAGTTCGTCTTATCATTATATTTATACATAGTCAAAGCTGATAAATATTCATTTTTCTCATGAATAATACCAACATAATTGTCTTTACAAAATATCGAAACAATAGGCTCACTCGTACCATGCTTCCAAAACGCTCCGTTTTCATTAAATGAATATATAGCTGTGCCTCCAATATCTGCTATTGCTACATATTCATCACAATTATAAATAGCTGGATTGCTCACTGAACAAGACTCGTTCCAAACCCACTGACCGCTTGTATCATATCCTGTAACGCCCTGTTCGTCATAAACCATTATTGTTTCATTATTCCCAGTTAAATGAACATCACCACTAAAAGAGGCACTTACTTCTGTAATTTTTGGTGCTACCGAAACATCACTTTGAATCCCGAATAATCCAAGAAATTTTTCATATGCACCTGTCAAAAGAAGTATTATTAATAAAACAGCCACCAATGCTGCTATACCCATTGTAATATAGCGTCGTTTGTTATTTTTAACTGCTGTACGCTTATCCTTCATTACCTCTTCTTCTATTACTTTTGTTTCATTTTTATCTTTAGTGTACGGCAAAGCAATTCCCGACCTCTCTTAAAATATATCGGATACATTATACCTTTTTATTGCCTGTTAACGCAAGCATAATCATTAAAAATATTCCTGCAAATCCAAATATAGGATAAATAAAGTCCATAAGATTACCAAACGAAATATAAGAAAGCGGGATTGCTATTATTGCTAATATTATACCTAGCTTTTTTTCTCCAATAATATTTTCAAAAAACACACATGTTCCAGTCAAACCAGTAATAGCAGAAACCAACATAGCCAATAATACGCAGGCAATCAAAACCACATTATTTGCTCCAAAAAGGGCTAAAATCGGCATTTCATAGCTAACGGGAGGTATCTTACCCTTTATAAGCGAAAACAAAATTGTGCCACCGGAAGCCAACAGCATTAAGCCTCCAGTGAGTCCACCTAAAAATGCCATCTTTTTGCTATTTATTATTTTTTTACATCTACCTAACATACAAATCGATGTAAGTAAATTATATCCTGAATACAAAAGAGCACTTATTATCAATTTAGCTATTGATTTATCATACATTATAACCTCAGCGCTATAAGTTTGATATTTTATGCTTCCATAGAGGGCAATAATCATTATAAAAAGCGCTGAAAGCGGAGCCAATATACCACAAATATTTGCTAAAGTACCAAAGCCTTTATATAGAACACCATATGCACATATGGATACTAATATTACGCTGACAATATTTTCTCCTGTGAGCTGTCTTATTCCCGCAAGCATTATTACATATGCGCTATACGAAAACAAGCCACACAGTATTGTCAAAAATCTCCCAATATGCTTTCCGCCTATTTGGATATTAAAATCATGCGGACTTGAAATTTCTCTTTCATATATGATTTCTAATGCCTTTCCTCCACAAAATCCAATTAACATACAAGAAAATATTAACCCTGCAAAACCTAAGAAACCATATCGGCCAAAATATGTCATTATTTCTCTTCCAGAAGCAAAACCGGCGCCAATAATCGCTGAAAGATATATGGCGCCGAGTATAAAAGTTCTTTTTATAGAAAACATTCCCTTCAAGCTTTGTTTTCTATAGCATATGATATATTATATTTTTTATGACAGTAAATCCTCCAATGCCTTTAAAGAGCCTACTATACCATAGCCGGTCTCACTGCCAGTTATCTGTCTTGTCATTTCATAACCGCCCATAAATTCTCCATCCATATACAAATACATTGTATTATCGTCACGACGATATCCTTCTACGATGTTTTCTACTCCATCCACGCTTGTGTATTTTATAGAAATAAGACACTCGCCTTTTTGGGCAGGCGCATCACACAAGCCTGTTAGATTCAATTCATATATTGATGTATGCAAATGCTTAAAAGCATCTTCTTTATCTTCAGTATCCATTAGCTGAGAATTAAAAAATCTTTTTTCTGCATCCTCTGTAATCTCGATTCCCAGTTCAAATTTTTCTTCAATTCCATCACAATTAATACTTACCTCTGCGCTCTTTAATTTTTCATAGGATTCTATATAGATATAGGTATTCATATATTCAAGCTCTGTATCATCTACAAATGATAATGACTCCGCAGCTACTGAAAAGACATTATTATCTCCTATAAGGCAATAATAAGCGTTGCCCTCTGGAACCTTTTTGCCCAATGACATTTTTTGCACACCTTTATTATCCTTTAAAGAAATAACAAATTCAGGTATTTCAAGTCCATATTTTGATAAATCCTTACAGTCACCTTCTATATATTCCATTGTAGTTAATGTTGATACAGAGGTAATAATCTGCTCAAGCTGAGTATCATTACCTTTTCTTTCCAATGGATATGACATGTTCCATGTTCTGCCGCCAACCATAATATTGGCTGAAAGATCAACAAACTTTTCGCCATTTTTGTATATTATTAAATTTTTAATTTTAGAAGTATCAGAATACGAGAAAAGCTCAGTATGAATTATATTTTCCAATGTGATTGTGGCATAACCCTTATAAGTTGTATTCATAAGATAAATTTTTGAATTTTCCTTCACCATTGCAAAATTGGCTGCCGAGCCCGGCTTTTGCATACCGAAGCAAAGTGTATATGTTTTTCCTTCCTCATCCGTAATTTTAATATACTCTGCCTCGTTTATATCATAATTCTTAATAGTTTCTCCTGTTATCTCACCATCGTAGACCACAGTAGCAACACACGAAAGGACTCTATTTAAATCATATACAATATCAGCTTGATTAATAGGTATATCCATATAGGTGGTACATACCCATTCGCCTTTTTGTTTCTCCAAAACAATATTATCTACAAGATTACATTCATATTTTGTAATCTCTTTAGAATCAGAAACAGGAAAAACATTTTCACCTGTTTCTTGTGTATTTGTTGTCGGAGCAACCGGAGAATCATCATCATTTCCAATCATAGGAGATATAATAAAATAAGCACCGACAATTACAGCTATGACAATTATTGCTATTATTGTAGTTTTATATTGCTTCATCGAAATTTTTCCTTTCACCTATCACAAATGGCGTCTTCTCATCCAAACAAAAATTCCAACACCAATTATAACCAACGGATAAATAATAACAGAAAATACAAATAGCCATCTGCTCTGAGTTACATCTACAACAACCTTATCTGTAATATCAACCCTTGCCTCAACGCCCTCAACAGTATCCATTGCAGTTTCACCTATAAGCCAATCTATACTATAGAGGAAAAGCCATTCTGATGCTGTATCTGAATATGTTCTGATATATTCATCCATTAATCCTTTTGATGAGCCAAAAACAACTGCCTTAGATATATTGTTATAGTCAAACTTCCACTCTCCACATGCAACTACACTTTGGACACCATTAACCTCTTTTCCTGTAACATATTCTGTGCTTGTTGCATTCTTAGAGGTTTGAATTAATGGATATGAAGCATACGTATTAGAAGTTCCTAAAACAGATATACTTCTCGAATCATATGAGGTATATGTTGTTTTCAAAGCATTTCCCGATTCACTTGAAATAGGTCCGTTTGCAACATGACCTGCACTAATAACAGAGGGCTTTCCAGCAGATGTAATTTGATAATCTTCTATATCTGATACTATATCGTTATTAATTTCCATGCCATATAGTTCTTTTAATAACAAATTGAAATTATCAAATTTCGTAGCTGTCATATCAGAATCAAAAGCAAAAATTGCCATTCCTCCCTTATTTGCAAGCCAATCGTGAAGCATTTCATATGCAGAGGTAGACAAATCAGCTTTAGGAGACAAAAATACTATAGCGTCTGCATTTTCTGGAATCTCCTTAGCTTGGTTGAGGTTAATATCTGCCACATCCATATTCATGCTGTCAATATCGTCAAATATATAAGAATACTCAGACCTATCATTTTCTAAAAAGCCGGTTGAAACGTATATTGTTGGAATCTGTTCATTCGTAACATATTTAATAGCATTCGTAACTTCTTTTTCTGTTTTGTTAGCAACAATTTTACTAGTAAAGGTTGTATAATCCATCTGTGTTTCAAACATTTCCGAAGCTGCAATACGTTTGGTGCGAATATTACTCTTTACGATATAATCGCCTTCTGAGTATGTTCCCGCTGTCGCATCTCCAACATTTTCATTTACAACATTAGGATTATCATTTAGTGATACGTACGAAACATTAACATTTTTGTGCGAATCATATACATCTAGTAATCTTATTACATCGGATAAATTCTTGTCTGCTAAACCCTGCACTTTATCATAAAGCGCAATGATTTCCACCTCAACTGGTATTTCATCGAGTAAATTCTCTGTAGCCTCCGAAATAGTATACATCTCGTTTGACGAAAAATCGAATGTAAGTGGTAGCTGTGCTGCAATTATGTTCACAAATACGAAAACAACTATAATCATCACAACGAGAAAAATATATCCCATGTTAAAGCTAAATTTATCCTTTATCTTCTTTTTGGGCTTTATCTCAACGGCTTCATTTATATTTTCCTTTTTATTTTCCTTCGCCATAATTATTTCCTTTCAAAATGTTTAATTCCAGCGTTTTCTTTCGATATTTACATATGTCAGGAATACAAACATTCCTGAAAATGTAATATAAAATATCAAAGATGCTACATTAAATGAACCTACAGTAAAATCATCGTATCTGGTAAGCGGTGCTATCCATTGCATTACAGCGCCTGCTGTGCCACCAAGAGAAGCTCCAATGGATTGCATGAAAAATAAAAATACCAATGAAACTATACCTGCTACCGCTGCAACAGCCTGACTTTCAGTAAAAGATGAAACAAAAAGACTTACAGCAATATAAGACATTCCTAAAAGAATAAATCCTATAAAACCACTGACTTCTTGTGAATAAGCCATTACACCATTACCTTCGACTAAAAAAGCTATTAATACAGGATAAATAAATGAAAGCAAAATCATGACTAAAAACACCGTGACAGCAGATAAATATTTCCCTAATACAATTTTCCACATTGGCACAGGACACGTTCTTAATAGTACCTCTGTCCCATTTTTCTTTTCATCTGCCAAAAGGCGCATTGTAATGATAGGAATAATAAAGGTCAAATAAACACCTATTGAGCTGAGAGTATCCGAAAATTGCGAGGAGCCCTGCAATACCGAATACAACCAAAACATAAGTCCGACTATAACCATAAAAAATCCCATTATACAATATGCTACAGGCGAGCGAAAATACGATGCTAATTCTCTTTTATAAATAGTAATCATTAATTTCCACCTCTAAATTCAATTTTCCCCAAGAGCTTCCTGTTCTTTATTTACAATATCAATAAAAATTTCTTCAAGTGTACGTCCTACAGGTCTTAATTCTATCAAAGCCATATTATTGTGTGACAAATTATTAAAAATAGCACGTCGTACATCCATATTTTTAGCTGATTCAACATTAAAAATATACGAATCCTTATCTACTCTTACGAAATCCACCCTTCTTACTCCGTCAACCTCGTTAAGAACCTTTTGAGCTTCATTTTTAGACGAAGCACCAACTACGCTGATTGTGAATTTATTAACAGTACCCTCCGATGCAGTAAAATCAGAAACAGAGCCTGTCGCAGCTAATTTTCCTTTATTAATCACAGCCACACTGCTACAAACAGCATTCACCTCTTGTAAAATATGCGTGCTGAGTATTATCGTGCGATCATGTCTTAAAGTACCTATTAATTTTCTAATTTCTAATATCTGCTTTGGGTCTAAGCCTACTGTAGGCTCATCTAATACAAGCACCTGTGGATTTCCAACAAGAGCTTGCGCCACACCTACTCTTTGCTTATAACCTTTAGAGAGGTTTCGTATAAGTCTACCACGCATATCTCCAAGCTTTACCATATATAATATTTCTTCAAGCTGACTTTTCCTATTCTTAAGAGGAACACTTTTAAGCTCACTGATAAACTTTAAATACTCATCAACAGTCATGTCCTGATAAAGCGGTGGAAGCTCCGGCAAATACCCTATGAGCCTCTTAGCTTCGATTGGCGAACGACCTATATCAAAACCATCAATTGTAATGCTTCCGGATGTTGCCGATAAATATCCTGTCAAAATATTCATTGTTGTTGATTTACCAGCACCATTAGGTCCTAAAAAACCTAAAATCTCGCCTTTTTTTATATTTAATGAAATATCATTTACAGCTTTGATCTGACCGTAACGTTTTGTGAGATTCTTTATCTCAATCATATAACGACCTCCGAAATTTTTATACTATGCTCTTTGCATAAGATATTGCCTTTAGCTACCTTGACCCACTATTAAAAGCTAGTGGAAATACGGTAGATTTATTTCAATATAACCTTAATATACAATACTATTGAAAATAATAAATTAAATTTTTACAAAATAAATTGAACCTTTTGACAAATATTTTTTGAACGCTCATCATATTCTTCTAAATATGGTTTACTTTGACATATTTGTGTAAAAAGCTTTGCTGTTTCTCTAGCATCAGGATACTCACTTAAACCATCATGATTATCCTTAGCACCTAAAAGTCCAGTGAAAATATCGCATATTCCAGAAAAGATTTTTAATTCTTCTTCTTTTTCGTAAATATTTTTATAAAAATTCTTTAATACATCGAGCATTTTACCCTTAATTGCACAAACATTGGCAGAATATGATAAATCTATATCATTTTTACAACCTGTTTTTATTACCTCATACCTAGCTTCATCGTCTGAATAATCAAGCTCATAAAGTATAGCAATTTTACCCCATCCACATACATTTCTCATAAGCTCAAGTAGATAGAAATTCTTTTCCTTACCTTCTAAGAGCCTAGAGGCTGTGCCGGCTACGTAAAGCGTAAATTCGTCGTGCATTCCTATTGGTTTTATGAGTTCAAGATCCTCTTGTGTTCCACAAATCCCCAAAAGAGCAATGCCTAATTTAACAATTTCTCTTTTATTTACATTCATTATAAGATCTAAAGCAAGCTCCCTAAGAGCTTTCTTTTTTTGTTCATCCTTTGTAATCTTAAATGCTACACAAAACGAACAAATCGGATCGACAATAGAGATTGCAGAATACTTTTCAAGTCTTTTTAGTAATTTTTCCCTATTTACTGCTGAAGGCTTTAATGCTTGCTTTTTTACCTTGCGAGCTGTGAAAAAATTAACCATGGAATGATACTTTATTTTCATAGTTGAACGAAGTACCGTTCCTTCAAAAGCACCGGGAACCCAGCGTTCTCCTTTTTCGATATCAATATCAGGTAGCTTGTAGTTACTTTGTTTAATATCTGAAGGTGATTTTTCCTTTAAGTATTCATAAATAGTCATTCTGCAATCTCCCATATATTATCTTAAGCTTGCGCCAAATTGCATTTCAAGCCCATTTAAAATCTTTTTCATGAATTTACTTACATCTTCATCGGTAAGTGTCTTTGAAGCATCTCTAAAGGACAATGCGTATGCAAGACTCTTTTTGCCCTCTGGAACCTGCGAGCCTATATAGCAGTCAAACAAGGTGCATGCTTCTAATGCTTTGCCACCTCTTTGACGAATCAGCTTTTCAATATGCCCAGCAGGAACATCCTTGTCAATTACTACCGCAATATCCCTTGTAACAGCAGGGAACTTTGGAAGCTCCTTATTTTTTGGTACATCTGTTACGTTTGCTTCAAGCACAGAGGTTTGAAGCATTGCCACAAATGTATTTTCAGGACAATTCCATTTTTGTGCAACAGCCGGATGAATTTGACCAAATATACCTGCATCCTTGCCTCCTATAATAAGACGTGCAGTTCTTCCCGGATGCATATATGAAGTTTCCTTTTCAGGCTCAAATTCATATTTTGATATTTTAAGTGAGTCTAGAAGTGATTCAACGGCTCCCTTAAATTCAAAGAAATCAGCATTTCCGTTTGGAGCATATCCACCAAACGTAAGCATCTCTCTATGCTCCGGAAGCTCATCAGGATACTTATCTGTTTTTATATAAACATAAGAGATCTCAAATAACGATGCTTTTTCAACACGATGAGCATGGTTATTAGCTATAGATTCCAAAATCGAAGGCATCATAGTAGTTCTCATAACACTGTAATCCTCTCCTAAAGGATTATTTATAACAACAAAATCTCTAAGCTCTGAATTTTCAGGAAGATTCAGCTTGTCAAATACAGAAGGACTTATAAATGAAAATGTAAGCATTTCATTATATCCCATTCCTGTCATTTGTTTTCTAATTCTATCTTGAATCTTCTGCTTTCTGTTTCTACTTCCAAGTGTTGTTGCACAGCCATTTAAAAGGCGTGATTCTATTTTATTGTATCCATAAAATCTTGCAATTTCTTCTGCTATGTCTGCATCACATATCAAATCGCCTCTAAAGCTCGGTGGAACAACATAACCCTCGTCGAAATGAGGCTCGCATTCAAGCTCTGTGAGTATTTTTTCCATCTCTGCCTGAGTTGCTGAAATACCAATAAATGTATTAATACCTTCAACACTGCATTTAATTTTAGGCATTACCTTATTGCTTGCACAACAATCAATTACGCCCTTGCAAACCTCACCTGCTCCTAATTCTTCAACCAATTGTGCTGCCCTGTCCAACGCTTCAAGACAAAGCACTGTATCAAGTCCCTTTTCAAATCTTGAAGAAGCCTCTGTTCTAAGTCCAACCTTTTTGGCACCTTTTCTCACCGTAACTGCATCAAAAATAGCAGACTCAAATACTATTTCAGTAGTGTCGGGTTCAATTTCCGAATTCAATCCACCCATTACGCCCGCAATTGCTGTACTACCCTCAGCATCTGCTATAACAAGCATTGAATTATCGAGAATTCTCTCTTGTTCATCTAATGTTGTTATTTTTTCTCCATCAGCTGCTCTGCGGACTATAATTTTATTACCTCTTATTGTACGCTTGTCAAATGCATGCATCGGCTGGCCATATTCAAGCATAACGTAGTTGGTTATATCTACTATGTTGTTAATTGAACGAACACCTGCCGCTTGTAAAAGCTCTCTCATCCACTTCGGAGATGGACCAATTTTAACATTTTTTACAACTCTTGCAGCATAGCGAGGACAAAGGTCAGGAGCTTGTACATCTACTGATATTAAATCTGAAGCATTTTCAGAACATTCTTCCTTAACGTTAACAATTGGCTTATTAAATTTACCTTTCATTGTTATAGCCGCTTCTCTAGCAAGTCCCAATATACTAAAGCAATCTGCTCTGTTAGATGTAATTTCAAAATCTATTATAGTTTCGTCTGCACCTAAAACCGGAATAATGTCCTTTCCTATCATAGCTTCAAGCTCTGCTTCGGTTGTATTTTTAAATTCTCCTAAGTCCTGAAGTATCATTATTCCATCATTATTTCCGTTTTCATAATCGTTACAATCTAATCCGATTTCTTCAAACGAACACATCATACCATTTGAGGGCACGCCTCTTAATTTGCCCGCTTTAATTTTACGGTCCTCTGAAATGGTTGAATTATCAAGAGCAGCAGGAACATATGCACCGACACGCATATTTTGTGCTCCCGTTACAATTTGAATTGGCTCCTTTTCTCCTATATCAAGCTGACATATAAAAAGGTGATCAGAATCCGGATGTCTTACTACCTCAAGACACTTTGCTACTACTACACGATTTATGTCTGCTCCCTTTGAAACAACCTCTTCAACCTTTGAGCCAGAAAGTGTCATCTCATCTGCAAGCTCTTTTATTTCTTCCTTTGAATTTATATTTAAATCTGTATAACTTAAAAGCCATTTTAATGGTGCTATCATTTTGTATTACTCCTTTCCCTACATTAGAATTGTGACAAGAAGCGTGTATCGCCTTCAAAGAATTGACGCATATCTTTTACGCCAAATCTAGCCATTGCTGTTCTTTCTACACCAATTCCAAAAGCAAAACCGCTGTATACCTCAGGATCAATTCCACATCTGCGTAGAACATCAGGATGTACCATACCACAGCCTAATACCTCGATCCAGCCTTCACCTTTACACATTCTGCAGCCCTCGCCGCCACATGTCCAGCAAGAAACGTCTACCTCTGCACTAGGCTCAGTAAATGGGAAATGATGAGGGCGAAGACGAATTTTCGTTTCTGGTCCAAACATATGCTTTGCATATATTTCTAAGGTTCCTTTAAGGTCGCCCATTGTAACACCTTTATCTACAACAAGCCCTTCAATTTGATGGAATATTGGAGAATGTGTAGCATCAACATTATCTGCTCTGTATACCTTACCTGGGCAAATAATTTTTATTGGTGGCTTTTTATTTTCCATTACACGAATTTGAACTGATGATGTTTGAGTTCTCAAAAGCATTTTTTCAGTTATGTAAAAAGTATCTTGTGTATCCCTTGCAGGATGTCCTTCCGGAAGATTTAATGCTTCAAAGTTATAATAATCAAATTCAACCTCAGGTCCATCTGCTATTTCATAACCCATACCTATAAATAAATCCTTCATTTCGTCGCTAATTTGGTTGATTGGATGAAGTGAACCTGATTTTTTCATTTTACCTGGCATAGTAACATCTAAAGCTTCATCCTCGAGCTTCTTTTGCATAACCTCTAGCTTTAGTTGTTCGGTTTTATCTGAAATACACTTTTCCATTTCAGCTCTAACTGAGTTTACAAGCTGACCTACAACCGGGCGCTCTTCTGGAGAAAGCTTTCCCATACCTTTTAAAATTGAAGTAAGCTCTCCCTTTTTGCCTAAGTAAGAAACCTTAATTTCTTCAAGCTCATTAAGCATTGAAACCTGAGAAATACGATTATCAAACTCCTTCTTAATTGCTTCTAATTTATCTTTCATGATTACAAGTCCTCCTTGTTTGTCAAAATATACAAATACAGCCTTTACTATACATTTTTAAATTAATTAATGCAAGAAAAATTTGTATACTTTTCAATTATTAGGCAATAATACCAATAAATAAATTATCTATTGAAAGGATGCTTTTACATGAAAAAAGATATTGTAAAATTTCTAAAATCACACGGGCATATCATGGTTGCAGCCCTTTGTCTTGTAATTATAGCTATAGTAGGAATTTCGATTGTAGGTACCGATGAGAATCCCGAAAATTCGCTAATTTCATACAATACACCAGTTGCTATCATTGACAAAGAAGACTCTGATGATGCAGCTCTTTTTGATGACAATGACAACGATTCTGTTGATGCCTCAAAGCCTATAAAAGATGATAATAAGGCAGAAAGCACAGAAAAACCAAAGGCTGGTCAAATTAACATTATCAAGCCTTTAAACGGAGAAATACAAACTGAATTTGCTGCTAAAAAACTCGTTTTTAATACTACCCTCAAGGAATGGTGTGTTCATTCAGGTATTGATATAAAAGGTGAAGCAAATTCGGATATTAAAGCCGCTGCAAGCGGAAAAATATCTGCTATTAAAAACGATCCGAAATATGGTCTTACAGTCGTAATTGATCATAACATCAATAATCGCAGCTTCTCTACAATTTATTGTGGTCTAAAAAGTATAAGCGATAATATAATTGAAGGCGCTGATATAAAAGAAGGTGCTACCATAGGTCTTTTAGGTGAAGATATTTTCTGTGAAAAAGCACAAGGTGCGCATCTCCATTTTGAGCTTTATGAAAACAACGCACCATTAAATCCAGCAGAATATTGGAAATAAAAAGTCAAAAAAACGGTGTAGCATTAATTTGCAACACCGTTATAAAATTTACATATAATCAACTAACTATTTGAACTCCAGAAGATGTTCCTATTCTTGATGCACCGGCATCTATCATATTTATAGCCTCGTCCTTAGTACGTATACCACCTGAAGCCTTTATCTTCACTCCAGAATAGTTATCTACAACATTTTTTATAATACGAATATCTTCTACTGTAGCTTTTCCAGGTGAAATACCCGTACATGTTTTTACAAAATCCGCCCCTGCTTCACATGCAAGCTGCGATGCAATCGAAATTTCTTCACTTGATAAAAGGCCCGTTTCTATTATGACCTTTAAGATTTTTCCAGGGATTATCTCTCTGATAGCTTCTATTTCACTTTTAACATATTCTACAGAACCGGCCTTAAGTTCTCCAACATTTATAACCATATCGAACTCATCGCATCCGTCAAAAAGCGCCCTTTTTGCTTCCTCACATTTAATTTCTGTTGTGTTCGCTCCTAAAGGAAATCCGATTACTGTACATACCTTAACATCACTCTCCTTGAGCAAATCTTTTGAAGTTTTTACCCAATGAGGATTAACACAAACCGAAGCAAAACAATACTCTACAGCCTCTCGGCATAATTTTTCAATATCTCTCTTTGTAGCCACAGGCTTTAAATTGGTATGGTCAATATATTTACACAATTCCATTATAAAAATTCTCCTTTATGCCGGCTTGTATGTCTTTACTATTTCCTGAACAAGCTTTCGTACACTTTCTTCATCATTAGAAAAGCTCTTTTCCATCAAAATTTCTAATTTTGAGTAGAATTCGTCCACATCAAATTCGATTGGCTTACCTATATGAATAAGCTTATTAGGTGTGCTTTTTAAGCCCTCCTCAGCCATAAGCTTTTCTTCAAATAATTTTTCACCCGGTCTCAAGCCCGTATATTCTATCTTAATATCAACATCAGGTGTATATCCTGAAAGCTTAATAAGATTTCTTGCTAAAGTATCAATTTTCATAGGTGAGCCCATATCGAGCACAAAAATCTCTCCACCCTTTGCATATGAGCCTGCCTGCAAAACAAGCGAAACAGCTTCCGGTATTGTCATAAAATACCTAATAATATCCGGGTGAGTTACTTTAACCGGACCACCCTTTGCTATTTGCTTTTTAAACAAAGGAATAACCGAGCCATTACTTCCTAGAACGTTTCCAAATCGTACGGCAACAAATTCTGTTTTTACTTCATTTACTTTCTTAATAAAATCAGCATCTGTCTCTTTATAATCAATATGCGCCTTTATTGCAGGTATGTCAGCAACCGAATTTTGTCCAATTTTCTTTGCAAAGGATTGTATAATCATTTCACACAAGCGCTTACTTGCTCCCATTATATTTGTCGGATTAACTGCCTTATCAGTTGAAATTAAAACAAATCTTTGACAACCATTCATCATTGCTGCATATGCTGTCTTATATGTTCCCATTGCGTTATTTTTTATTGCTTCGCATGGACTATATTCCATTAATGGTACGTGCTTATGAGCTGCAGCATGATATACTATATCTGGTTTATATGTTTCAAACAAATGGTTTACTTTTCTACTATCACGAACTGAGCCAATTAAAACCTTCATATTAAGATTAGGATATTTTTCCTTTAATTCCTGCTCAATATCATAAGCATTATTCTCATACATATCAAATATTATTAGCTGCTTGGGGGCATGTCCAGCAATTTGTCTGCACAGCTCACTTCCGATAGAGCCACCACCACCTGTTACTAATATTACCTTGTCTGCCAAATGGCGCAAAATGTCATTAGTATCTACGGAAATTACTTCTCTTCCCAACAAATCCTCAACCGCGACATCCTTCATAGCTTTTATGGAAACGTCATAATCGTTGACAATCTTGTATATTCCGGGAAGATTTTTTAATACACAGCCGGTTTCCTTACAAATATTTAAAATATCTCTCTTGTCCTGACCCGAAAGGCTTGGAATGGCTATGTATATCTTCTCTATTTTGTATTTCTCTACATTTAGAAGAATATCATCTCTTCCTCCCACAATTTTAACACCATTAATATATCTGTTCCATTTGTTAGGATTGTCATCAATGATACAACATACTCTGTCATTAAGATCCTTCGAAGCTTGTATTTCCTTTAAAATCAATTGACCAGCTTCACCGGCACCAATTAGCATTACTCTGTCTGCGCGCCCCATAATTGCTGCGTCCATATTTCTCTTTTTCATTAACAGTACAAACCTATAAGCAAAACGGATACCTAAAATCAGCAAAAATTGTATACACATTCCAAAAAGATAATAGCTTCTTGGCATCGTATCAAAAAATAACATTGTCATTGCAATTTGGAAAAGTGATGTAATAATTGTTACTGCACAGACTCTAAAAAACTCGCTAAAGCTAGCAAAACGCCATAAGCTCCTATATAATTTACAAATATAAAATACCAATATACAAAATACGGAATAAATTGGTAAAAAATTCAAAAATGTATTAATGTAAATGCTTGGAATATGAGAAATATTAAAATCAAATCTGGCCCATAATGCTATAAAATAAGCTCCATTGACTGCTACTAAATCATAAATAACCAGCAAAATAGATATAATGTGCCAATGCTCGATTTTAGATTTTTTAAATCTCGATGTGTTTTTTATATTATTTTTCATTATTAAACTCCATAAAACAATTAAACAAATTACATGCTAATCCCATGCTCAATGTATTATATATTTGTGTAAAATGTTTGTCAATTTACATATTCTGTATAAAAATAAATTTCTGTTAAAAAACTAGTGTTTTTATAGTAATTTCATGGTATACTTAAAAGACAATCTGAATTTTATATAAAAAGGGGATGACTAAAATGAGTATACACGAATCTGGAGAAAATTATCTAGAAGCAATCCTTGCGATAAGAAATCGTACAGGTGGTTGCCGTTCCATTGATGTAGCTAGGGAATTAAATTTTTCAAAGCCCTCTGTAAGTGTAATGATGAGAGAGCTACGCAAAAGTGGATTTATTACAATAGACTCATTTAATGATATTTCCCTAACAGATAAAGGAATGAAGATCGCTATAGATATTTCAGAACGTCATGACATTATTTCTAAGGTTTTGATGCTTCTTGGTGTACCAAACGATATTGCCTATGAGGACGCATGTAAAATCGAGCACGATTTGAGTCCAATTACCTTTGAAAAAATAAAGGATTTCTACACTAATCATAAATCTTAATCTACTATGGATTTATTTTACACTTTTAATCCTAAGTTTTTTCTATTATAATAGCGCTAATCATTTGAAAAGAGGATGTATGATGAGAATTGAAAGAATATCTAACAACTCAATAAAGGTTTATATTTCAAAAAGATATTTGCAATCACACGGCTTATCTGTACAGCTACTTTTAGAAAGCTCTGAAGCCTTTGACCATTTAATATGGGATATTGTTGACCATGCAAATATTGAATTTGGACATGATTTTAACGAAAATCAGCTTGATATCAGTCATGTATTTGATAGCACTGGTGGTATTGTTGTTACAATAAGTAATTCACTAGAAGCAAACCAAACTAATATTATACCAAATGAGGATTCTGATAATTTCATGATGGATCATTTTAAAAAGCTTTTGTATTCTGCAGCCGAAAGCATGAAAAAAAACCCTCATTTAGAAAAAAAATCTAGTGACCTACCTTCAGAAGAAAACATTGATACCGATGCTTTAGTAAATAAAATAATAAGTATTAATAGTTCTTCTAATAATCAGACTCCAGATATCGAAGCTTTTAAAAGCATGTTAAATAACGAAGCCATATCTAATGGTAATGTTATTCCAACAGAGCCGCAAAAAAATACCACTTCACAAGCAGTTGCTCCTTCTAGTAACATTCCGCCCCAAAAAAGGGTAATTGTTTTAGATTGGGATATATTAGTGTTCCCGGAATTTGGTGACATGGTAGAATTTCTCTCTAGAAACAAGAATTTTAAAACTATTGCATCGAGTCTTTATTCATATCGAGGTGCATATTATTTATTATTAAAGCCAAACAAAAACAATGTTAATTTACTTACTAAATTACAATCTATGGCTTTAGATTATAACGCCACGAATTTACCTGCCATAACCTTTTTACCTCTTCTTAGAGAAAGAGGTACGGTTTTAATGGAAAATGGGGCAATTTCAAAAATCATAAAATATTTTGGTTCATAATTTTGCTTAGTATAAAAAAAATTGAGGTTTGACTTTAAAGTCAAACCTCATATTTTTATATTCAGAAGAATAATCTATTTATTCTACATCATACAATTCTTTCATCTTAAGGAGACGATCGTAACGAGCCTTTGCTTCCTCTTCAGCTGCTGCAAAGAGCTTTTCTGCTCTCTCAGGGAATTGTTGCTTTAAGCGGCTGTAACGAGTCTCGCTCTCAATGAAGTCTACATAGCTTTCTGTAGGAGCTTTGCAATCAATTGTGAGAGGATTTTTACCCTCTGCCTTGAGTGCAGGGTTGAAACGGAATGTCTGCCAGTAACCAGAAGCAACAGCCTTCTTCATTTCTGATTGGCAATTTGACATACCACCCTTAACACCATGCATCTCACATGGAGCATATCCAATGATGATTGAAGGTCCATGGTAAGCTTCAGCTTCTGTAAGAGCTTTAATTGTCTGATTCATATCAGCGCCCATTGCAATTTGAGCAACATATACATATCCATAAGACATTGCAATTTCTGCAAGGTTCTTCTTGCCGATTGCTTTACCTGCTGCAGCAAATTGTGCAACCTGTCCAAGACGGCTAGCCTTTGAAGCCTGACCACCTGTATTTGAGTAAACCTCAGTATCAAATACCATAATGTTTACATCCTCGCCTGATGCGATAACGTGATCAAGACCACCGAAGCCGATATCATATGCCCATCCATCTCCGCCGAAAATCCATACAGATTTCTTTGAAAGATATTCTTTATTTTCAAGAATTTCTTTGCGTTCAGCGCAATCACAATCAATTGCTTCAAGCTTAGCGATAAGCTTCTCTGCTGCTTCACTATTTGCTTGTCCATCATCCTTTGTATCAAGGAATGCTACGCAAAGCTCTTTAACCTCTGCACATTTTGTATTTTCAGACATTCTCTCAACACAAGCAATGAGTCTATCACGAATAGCCTTTTGTCCTAAGAACATACCAAGACCATGCTCAGCATTATCCTCGAACAAGCTGTTACCCCATGCAGGACCACGACCTGAATCGCGATTAATTGTATAAGGTGTAGCAGGTGCACTTCCGCCCCAGATTGATGAACAACCTGTTGCATTTGAGATATACATACGCTCACCGAAGAGCTGTGTGATAAGTCTTGCATATGATGTTTCTGCACATCCTGCACAAGAGCCTGAGAATTCGAGAAGTGGCTGATTAAATTGGCTACCCTTAACTGAGAAATCACTGAATGAAGTAGGTTTCTTTGTTACATTAGCAACTGCATAATCAAATGATGCCTGTTGTGCAATTTCTGTTTCCTGAGGAACCATCTTAAGAGCTTTTTCCTTAGCAGGACAAACATTTACACAAAGTGCACATCCCATACAATCAAGAGGGCTAATAGCCATTGTAAATGTATATTCCTCACAGCCTTTACCCTTCATTTGTACTTTCTTTGTTACCTCAGGAGCTGCATCTGCTTCTTCCTTGCTCATAGCGAAAGGACGAATTGTAGCATGAGGACAAACATAAGCACATTGGTTACATTGAATACAATTTTCAGGAATCCATGTAGGAACGTCTACTGCAACACCGCGCTTTTCAAATGCTGCTGAGCCTTGTGGGAATGTACCGTCAGCCATATCAGCAAATACTGAAACAGGGAGTGAATCACCTTGCATCATTCCAACTGGCTTAAGGATCTCGTTAACAAACTTAACCATTTCAGGACGCTTGCTGTTTACAATGTTTTCCTTAGCTTCTACTGTAACTGATTTCCAGCTCTCTGGAACGTCAATTTTAACAATTGCATCTACACCTGCATCAATTGCTTTGTAGTTCATCTCAACAACTGCCTCACCCTTCTTGAGGTATGATTTTTTTGCTGCTGCCTTCATATATTCTACTGCTTGATCGATAGGCATAATGTTTGCAAGTGCGAAGAATGCAGATTGGAGAATTGTATTTGTTCTCTTACCCATTCCGATTTCTCTTGCCTTGTCTATAGCATTTACGATATAGAACTTGATATCATTTTCAGCAATATACTTCTTTGCTTCCGCAGGAAGGTGTTTTTCAACCTCCTCTGGTGTCCATTGACAGTTAAGAAGGAATGTTCCGCCTGGTTTAACGTCATTTACAATCTTGTAACCCTTAATCATATATGAAGGGTTATGACAAGCAACGAAGTCAGCCTTTGTTACATAATAAGAAGATTTTATCGGCTTGTCACCAAAACGAAGGTGTGAAATTGTAACACCACCTGTTTTCTTTGAGCCATATTGGAAATATGCTTGAATGAATTTTTCTGTGTGGTCACCGATAATTTTGATTGAGTTCTTGTTAGCACCAACTGTACCGTCACCGCCAAGTCCCCAGAATTTACAGCTAATTGTTCCCTCAGGAGCTGTATCAGGGGCTGCTTTTTCTTCAAGAGAACGATTTGTAACGTCATCAACGATACCAATTGTGAAGTTAGCCATAGGCTCGTCAGCCTTAAGATTCTCAAATACTGCAAATACACTTTGAGGTGGTGTATCCTTTGAACCAAGTCCGTAACGACCGCCAACTACCTTTGCATTTACACCCTTTGTTGCTAATGCTGTAACAACATCAAGATATAAAGGCTCGCCCAATGAACCAGGCTCTTTTGTTCTATCAAGAACTGCGATTTTCTTTGCTGTTGCAGGAATTGCTTCAACAAGCTTTTCTGCACTGAAAGGTCTATAAAGACGAACTTTAACAAGACCTACCTTTTCGCCGTTTGCGTTAAGGTAATCTATAACTTCTTCTGCAACATCACAGATAGATCCCATTGCAACGATAACTCTGTCTGCATCTGGAGCTCCATAATAGTTAAAGAGCTTATAATCTGTGCCTATTTTTGCATTTACCTGATTCATATAATCTTCAACAATTGCAGGAAGCTCATCGTAATATTTATTACAAGCTTCTCTGTGCTGGAAGAATATATCTCCATTCTCTGCACTACCTCTGAGTACAGGATGCTCTGGATTTAATGCTCTCTTACGGAAGGCATTCAATGCATCTTGATCTATCATTGATTTAAGCTCGTCATAATCCCAAGCCTCAATCTTTGAAATTTCATGTGAAGTACGGAAGCCATCGAAGAAGTTTACAAAAGGAACACGTCCCTTGATTGTTGAAAGGTGAGCTACTGCGCCCAAGTCCATTACTTCCTGTGGATTTGTACAAGCGAGCATTGCAAAGCCTGTCTGACGACATGCATATACGTCTGAATGATCACCAAAAATATTAAGAGCGTGTGAAGCTACACATCTTGCTGATACGTGAATTACGCAAGGAAGAAGCTCACCTGCTATCTTATACATGTTAGGAATCATAAGAAGCAAGCCTTGTGATGCTGTATAAGTTGTTGTAAGAGCACCTGCTGCTAAGCTTCCGTGAACAGTACCTGCCGCACCAGCCTCTGATTGCATTTCCATAACTCTTACATTGTCACCGAATATATTCTTAAGGCCTGTTGCTGACCATGAGTCAGTAAGCTCAGCCATAACACTCGATGGTGTAATAGGATAAATACTAGCTACTTCTGTAAATGCATAGCTTACGTGAGCGGCAGCTGTATTACCATCCATTGATATTTTTTTTCTTGCCATATTAATTATGCCTCCTTAGCTGCGAGAATCTTCTCTGCAATAGCTTCTGCATTAAGGCCATATTTTTCAAGAAGTGCTGCTGGTGTACCTGATTTACCAAATTTCTCTTCTACACCAATCATTTTAACCTTGCATGGATAGTTCTGTGAAAGTGCTTCGCAAACTGCGCCGCCTAAACCACCTGCAATATTATGCTCTTCTACTGTAACGATGAAGCCTGTTTCTTTAGCAGCTTTTACAAGAATGTCAGCATCGATAGGCTTAATTGTGTGCATATCAATTACTCTTGCATTTACGCCTTTTTCAGCTAAAATCTCTGCTGCTTTTAAAGATTCTTGAACCATAAGACCAGTTGCTACTATTGTAAGATCGTTTCCTTCTTTGATTTCTACACCCTTACCTACTTCAAATTTGAATGTTTCAGGGTCATGTACAGCTTCAACGCCAAGTCTTCCGAGACGAACATAAACAGGACCTTCGTGATCGATAGCTGCCTTGATAGCGAGCTTTGTTTCGATTTCATCACAAGGACTGAGAACCAACATATTAGGAAGTGCTCTCATGATAGCTAAATCCTCTATACATTGATGTGATGCACCATCTTCACCAACTGTAAGACCAGCATGTGTTGCACAAACCTTTACATTGAGCTTTGGATAGCAGATTGCGTTACGAATCTGTTCACATGCACGCTCTGCTGCAAAAATAGCGAATGTGCTGGCAAATACGATTTTACCTGTTGATGCAAGGCCTGCTGCTACGCTCATCATATTTCCTTCTGCAATACCCATATTGAAATGTCTTTCAGGATATACCTTCTTGAATGTATCTGTTTTTGTTGATTTTGAAAGGTCAGCGTCAAGAACAATAATTCTCTCGTCTGAACCGTATTCTGCTAATGCTTTACCGTAAGCTTCTCTTGTTGCTACTTTACCCATTATGTTCAAGCCTCCTCTGCGATTTCTTTGTCGATTTTAGCCATGAGGGCATCAAGCTCTGAAATAGCCTGATCTCTTTGCTCTTGGTTAGGAGCTGTACCATGCCATGCATAGTTATTTTCCATGAATGATACGCCTTTACCCTTTACACAACGGCAGACTACCATTGTTGGCTTACCTTTAACTGTCTTAGCTGTTTCAATTGCATTTTTGATTTGCTCATGATCATGTCCGTCAACAGTGATTACGTTCCATCCGAAAGCTGCAAATTTATCTGCAATCGGCTCTGGATTCATTACGTCTGTAATGTTTCCGTCAATTTGGAGTCCATTGTAATCTACAAATGCTGTGAGGTTATCGAGTTTATAATGAGCTGCTGCCATTGTTGCTTCCCAAACCTGTCCTTCTTCGATTTCTCCGTCTCCTAAAATTGAATATACTCTATAATCCTTTTTATCAATCTTTCCAGCAAGAGCCATACCTACTGCTGTTGAAATTCCCTGTCCTAATGAACCAGTTGACATATCAACACCAGGAACATAAGTCATGTTAGGATGTCCTTCAAGATAGCTATCTACCTTACGGAATGTGAAAAGATCTTCCTCTGGGAAGAATCCTTTTACTGCGAGTGTTGCATACAATGCAGGTGCACAGTGTCCTTTTGAAAGAACAAATCTGTCTCTATTAGGGTCCTTAGGATTCTTAATATCAACATTCATTTCAGCAAAGTACAGAGTTGTAAAAATATCTGTACATGAAAGTGATCCTCCGGGATGTCCGGATTTTGCAGAAAATACTTCTTCGATAATGTACTTTCTGATTTGAGTAGCTTTTTTCTGTAAATCAAGCTTAGTAGGCTTGTCCATAATATAATCTCCTCCATATCATTATTTATATATATTATTTACCTTGAACCTCTCACCCTGTTTAAGATGAGATTCCCGGGAACAGTTTTCTTGCGAAGTCTTATCAGCCGGGCGAGCCCCACAGTCCATGCGGTTTTTTATCGTTTTAATATAAGCTAGCTTTGATTATTACTTAAAGCATAATCGTCACCAGCCGTTTAATAAACTGCCGAAGCAATAAATTAACAATCAAATCATAAAAAATGAATTTGTCCTGCGAAGGTAAATTAATTTCTACCTTCTATTTCTGTAATTGTATCAAGTCTAACCTGATGTCTACCGCCTTCAAACTCAGCATTTACCCATTCATCAACTATCATCTTAGCAAGCTCTGTGCCTACAACTCGTGCGCCAAAGCAAAGAATGTTGGAATTGTTGTGAATTTTTGAAAGCTTAGCTGAAAAAGGCTCTGAACAAACTGCGGCTCTGATTCCATTTACTTTATTTGCTGCTATCGAGATACCGATTCCCGTTCCGCAAATAAGTATTCCCCTCTCACACTCGCCTGAAGCAACTGCGTTTGCCACTTCCTCTGCTTTCGCAGCATAATTACTTGCTGTAGTCGATTCTGTGCCAAAATCCTTTACTTCAATTCCTTTTGATTCGAGATGTGCTTTAATAACTTCCTTGAGTGCTACTGCACTATGGTCATTTCCTATTGCATACATTTCTCTCTTCAAGCCTCCTCCTTTTATATTTTGTCATTTTTAGCGCATAAAATGTATATTTCCGCTCAACTTTTTACGCGCCTATCCAATTTTGTATTATACACCTTAAGTATTCAAAATTCAACGAAAAATTAAAAAAAGGCTGATTTGTACTACTTTTCTCTATGTTATCAGTACATTTGTCGTTCTTATAAAATATTTCTACTTAATTATTACTAAAATCCGAGACTCTATTATTAATAAATATTTCAATTGATTGTTATCCTTTACAAATAATCAGTTGTTTTGGCTTCAAGCAAAAAAACCGTTGGCAGAAACGCCAACGGTAAATAGCATCATTTAATGCATATCGAATGTCCTAGCAATTATTATACTGAACGCTTTTCACGCCATTCGTTTGCTTTATCAGCAGACATTCTTGTAATATTCTCTGTAGGATAAGCAGAATCAGCTCCGCCATTTACATAAAGAAAGAATTTGCCATTTGATGTCTTGTACAAGCTTTCCTCAAAACCATCTGTATCGCCAATTACACCACTTGTATATTTAGCAACAAGCTCTGCTGTTTCTGTATCATATTCAACTTTGCAAATAACTTTTTTCATCGAATTCCCCTCCTTTAATTAATTCCTGAAGAAAAAAATATTCCCACAGGTTAACTGTAACTTCATAATTATAATATTATTAATATAAAATTTCAACCCTTTTTTAATATGCTGCATTTTAAGCAACTTAATTCATATTAATTATTTTATTTATTATCAATATGAACATCCATTTGTGGATATGGTATTTCGATTTTATTTTCGTCAAAAGCCTTTTTCACAGCTTCGATTAAATCAAAATTGACCTCCCAATAATTTTCTGTTTTACACCATGCTTTTACCGAATATGTCAAAGCACTGTCACTATGCTCTGACAAACGAGCAAACGGAGCCGGATCAGAAAGCACAAGAGGATGCTTCTTCAAAACATCCATTAATATCTTTTTCACCTGTTCAACATCATTATTGTATGAAGTACTAAATGTCAAATCAACTCTTCTATTTTCACACGCAGAATAGTTTTCAATTACAGAATTAGTTAAAGTACCATTAGGAATAGTTATTTTTTTATTATCATAAGTAGTAAGGATAGTATAAACAACTGTAACGTCCGTCACAGTACCCTCTGCATCTGGAGTTTCAATATAGTCTCCAACCTTAAAGGGTTTAAAAAGTAATATCATAATGCCACCAGCAAAATTACTGAGTGCTCCTTGCATTGCTAGACCAATTGCAGCAAAGCCCGAAGCCAAAGCTGCAATAAAAGATGTAGTTGGAATTCCCAAGCGTGTTGCTACTAATATAAAAAGCACAACATAAAGCGATATAGAAACAATTCCACCTAAAAACGAGCGAACACCACTGTCTATTTTATCAAGCTTATGAGATGTTTTAATCCATTTTTTTAGAGTCTTAATAATTTTGAAGCCTATAACAGCTATTGCAATCGATATCACAAGATTCACACCAAATGTTGATGCAAGCTGTATTAAAAAGTGCCATAATTCTTCTAATTTCATATAAAATCTACCTCCTGATTTTAAAAATACTTTGCCTTTTCAGCAGCTGTCATCGATAACACTTCTGCCAAACTTTTCTTTAATTCCTGACATCTATTATAATTCGTTACAAATCCTTTAAGGGATTTCACACTCTTCTCCCAAGACTTCACACTTCCTCCCCATAAAGCTCTTTCTCTTGCAACCTCCGGCTTTATTACTGCACATAGCTCGTCTACTATATTTGTAAATTTTTGTGGTGAATTAAAAAGATTTTTCGCATGCTGAGAAAATCTTTCAATAAAATATATCCTATAGCTTGGATTTTTTAATAATGGCTGAATTATCCGGCTTGTATACCACATATTCTTAGTTAACATTCTTTGAAAAGATTTCTCATGTGTATAAAAAGTCCAATCAAAATCATATGCGACCCATTTCCATTTTGCATCCTTGCCGGGCTTTACATATCTTATATTAGCAGTTGCATCAGTATTTCCTGTATATGCTTGATAAATAAACCAATCCGTCATACTTTCAATATCTATCTTGCTTTTTATATACTCGTAATTTTTTGCAATAGTCAAATCGTTATTCCTTGCAAAATTCATTATAGAATTTAGCTCCCCACTGCTACTAGGTGAATATTCTTCTATAATTACATCATCCTCCGGAACATTAAAATGCTCTGCTACAAATTTTTCTGTTACACGCTCCATTAAATAGTAAATACCAAAATACTTACCATTTATATACAAAGAACAATGTTTTCCAGTTTGAGTTACTAAAGACGGGAGATATTTCGCAGCGTATCTAACAGCCGCTTCATTTCTTACTATTGAGCTAGGATAATCTTCTCCTGCTCTTAATATAAGAGAATCAAATTCATTTATTCCATTATTAAACAAATTGCATTTTAAAGTACCTGCGCCATATTTTCCTCTAAATATAACCTTAAAGGATTTCTTTTTATCAGTTTCTCTACTACCAGCACCATTCATTTTCAAGCCACAGTTAATTGAAAATGTACCATCTCCACCATAGTATGATAAGCATGCTGATTTTTCCCAGTTTTGATAATAATTTTCATATTTTCCCTTTACGTATATTCCAGTTTCATCACTCCACAAATCGTCCGGTGCTACTGCAAGACTAAGCACTGGTAGCTTGCTATCATGATCCAAAATATATGAAAATGTTTTTACCTCACTTGGAAGTGAGCCGTTTTTGTATACAATGGTACGTATTATCTTATTTGTTGTAATTTTAAACGGAGTAGTATATACAGCTGACTTATTGGTAGGCGTACTTCCATCGGTCGTAAAATATATCTTTCCGTCAGCCTTGAGCTCAATTTGCATAGAATCCTTGTTATAAACACCCGAGGGATAATTACTTACAGGTGCGGCACACACATTTTTAATGCCACCTGTGTTATTTTTACCTGGTGTAGGCTTAGTAAAGTAATAATATCCATCCTGCACTGTCATTCTTCCATAAGAGCCTGCGTAGGGAATATCTGTCAAATATGCAGCATCAATCAATATTCCATCTAAATCATATATATATATTCCGTCACCTGATGAACTTAAAGAAAAATTTGTATGGTAATAACCGGTCTTATCCTTTTTATCCTTTGATGAACATATGAGTACAAACAATTCTCCAGGTTTTAGTATCTTATCAGGAAGCTTGCACTTCATTTTTGTCAATTTATCTGTAATAATATAATTTGATAAATTGATATCGTTATTGGAAATATTTTTTAGTTCAACCCAATCATAACACTTTCCATCACTTTGTTTTAAAAAAGTATCATTGACGTACATTGCCTCATTAATTGCTAAAGCACCTATTGGAATAAAATCAGAATAATCAGGTTTCTCCTCTGTTTGAATAAATTCCGGCTTTTCAACTTGTTCAAGCTTAATTTCTTCTGTCGGCTCAGGAGTTGGCTCGAGTGTTGGTTTTATGGTTGGCCTAGCTGTTCCCTTTGAAGTAGGCTTCGGCGACGGACTTTCAGTCTTCGTAGGTGTAGGCTCAAGTGTCTGTGTTGGTTTAAGTGTTGGCGTAGCTGTTGGTTCAACTGTTGGCTCTATTGTCTGTTTCGGTGTAGGCTCAAAAGATGTTACAGATGATGACTCCACAATTTCAGTTGCAGTCGCATCAGCTAATTTATCTTTACTGCCTGTATCACATGAAGCAAGTATAAACGACATGGCTAAAATCACACCAAGTATAACTGTTTGTATTAATTTTTCACTTTTGACGTTTATTCTATAAAAGTATTTCATTTTTATTGTTAATTTCCTTTTTTAGTAAATTAGATTGTCTATCTATGTTTTTTGTACTTCTTTCCTAAGATTTTCCATTCTTATATCAAGCTTTGAGCTTATTTCCGCACATTCTAATAATTCTTGTGCCATTTCCTCTGTAAAAACCGCATCCTTCTTATAGCGTAATTGATGTTCCAGGCTTGCCCAGAAATCCATTGCTATTGTACGAAGCTGAATTTCAACCTTCATCATCCTTTTTTCGTGCGCTAAAAAAATAGGGATTCCAACAATAAGGTGCAGACTTCTATATCCATTTGGTTTAGGATTTTGTATGTAATCCTTTTTTTCTATCAATGTTATATCATCTTGCTTTAAAAAAGCTTCTGCTATGGCATATACATCCTCTGGGAATGCACAAATAACCCTAACTCCTGCTATATCGTTTAAGTTTTCCTCCATCGACTTAAACGAAAGCGAAAGTCCGCGTTTTTCGAGTTTATTTTTCATGCTTATAGGATCTTTAAGGCGAGTTTTGATATTGCTTATTGGATTTCTGTCATGCTCTAAAGAATACTCCATATCAAGCACTCTCATTTTTGTTTCTATCTCAAGCATAGCACACTTATAATAAGACATAAGCTTCATAAACTTATTTGATTGATTTAGTACACTCTCTAATGTTTCGTCATCTGCTAATGATATCAATTTTTCAAAAGGTGTTTTTTTTGTTCGTTCCTCATAATTTTGCAACGAAAGCACTTCCTTTCAATGCATAAGAATACACCCATTTGGAACAAATGTAAACACAAAACCACCTTATTAATAGAATTTAATATTCCATTTGAACAGATCCATATTATTCCTTGATTATATTTAATTTCCAACTTAACAAAATAAAGAATATCACAATCGGTCTATGAAAAAATATTATTTTTTTACATAATAGCTATAACTATTGAAATTTTTTATCTCACCATAGCTATTTTTTTAACTTCTTCTATTGAAAGTCCCGAAAATGCCGAAATATCATCCAACGATAATTTACCTGAATCTATCATTTTTTTTACCATTTTGCACATACCTTTTTGTGTGCCCTCGGCAAGCCATTCGTCTTTTTTTAGCTCTGCCACCTTTTCACCTGCTTCGATTCCAATTTCAGTTGCCCAGTTTTTGATTTTTTCTTCTAATGATGGTCTCATTTTTTCATTACCTCCTATTTTTCCTTTTACTTTTTCCACTTTCGCGGATAATTCCTTGTAATACATCTTTGATGCATCCTTACATGTAAAATCATGTATTAATTTTCCTATATCACTTTCATTATCTACATAGCTTCCATTTACATATATTATGTGCGAGCCATCTTGGAAATATTTATCCTT
>JAZNOJ010000101.1:0-2853 GCA_045580735.1 Candidatus Egerieisoma sp.
TGGTTGGTAGTGTTTTTAGAACAAAAGTAATACGATACTTTCATCAAGTGATACAAGGAGGAAACATTGATGAAGAAAGGTATTATTTATAATCTAAATCCGTTCAACAACGAAACAAATATGTCATCCGCTGAATACATAATAAAGAAATTATTGGCATTCATCCTGATATATGTTTTTTCGGCAGTTTTGGGAGAAGGAATAATAATTGGGATTTTATATGGCATGGGTTATGACCCTTTGCACGGCATAATGCCAGCTGGAGAAATTAGTGAGTTGTTACTCTACTATGGTTTCCTAGTATTTTCTTTAGTAACCCTATTATATTGCAGATTTGTTGAGAAGAAAAATATAAAATTCGTAGGTTTTTCAGGAAATCCGATAGAGTATTTGGCAGGAGCATTAGTTGCCACGATTCTTTTGTTTTTAATATTAGGTATAGGTTGCCTCTGTGGTTCCATTAGCTTTGGTGGATTCAACACAAATGAAAATGTTAAGAGTATTTTGTTATGGGTATTGGCATTTGGTATTCAAGGTGCTACAGAAGAAATCATGTGCAGAGGATTTTTGCTTAATACATTGAAAAATAGAATAGCTATACCATTGGCAATTCTAATTAGTTCAACTGCATTTGTTTTTCCACATTTGTCTAGCTTGATTGAAGCGGATTTCGTGTATGCTGTGGTTGGAATTATAAACTTGTATTTGGTTTCGATTATCTTTTCAATACTTGTTTTGTGGCGGTCTAATATATGGATAGCTTGTGGGTTACATAGTGCATGGAATTTTATATTATATGTGATTATGGGTTTATCCTTAAGTGGAAGTGAAAGTGTTTCAAAAGGAGTAGTTCTTTTTGGCGTAAAAGATGCTAGTATCCTCAATGGTGCAGAATACGGAATAGAAGCAAGTGTTATTACGACAGTAGTGTTAGGAATGCTGTTATTTGTTATGGTAAAAGGCTGGAAAGGTAGGATTGGTAAAGATGGAATTTCATAATAAATTGTATAATCTTCGAAAACAAAAAGGCTTATCACAAGAAGAACTTGCTAATCGTTTGAATGTTTCTCGGCAAACCATTTCAAAATGGGAAGTGGGGGACTCGACACCTGATATGGAAAAACTGATTGCTATTAGTGATATGTTCGAAATTTCTTTGGATGAGCTAGTAATGGATAAAGTACCAACTCAAATAGGGGAAACTTCCTTTAAGTCAGAAATTGCAAGCGAACTAAAGGAAAAAGTATTAACTGATAAAAACAAGAAGAAGGCAAAAAAAGGATTGAAGATTGCTGCAATTATTTTTGGAGTTATTGTTTTGATTGATGTTATTTCTATGATTGTTTATGTTAGTTTGTATGGTTTCCCACAGTAAGGTGAAATTTTCGGGTTTTCTAAGAACTGAAATTATGTGATTATTTCAAGTTGAGGTTGAATTATGCTAGGAATATATTTTAGTGGAACAGGTAACTCTAAATATGCCGTAGAAGTGTTTTTAAGAGAATATGATAACGATTTGGCTATGTTTTCTATTGAAGATAAGAATCTTATAGGGCACATAAATAATCATGATGAAATAGTATTTGCTTATCCGGTACAATACAGTGCTGTTCCTAAGTATCTAAGTGATTTTATACATAATCATTCAAAAATATGGAAAGATAAAAAGGTTTTTATTATTGCTACAATGGCATTGTTTAGTGGAGATGGTGCAGGAGTATTTGGGCGTTTGTTAAAACAATATGGTGCACAAATCACAGGCGGCTTACATTTGCAAATGCCGGATAGTATTGCTGATGAAAAAGTATTAAAGCGTTCTCTTGAAAAGAATACTCAGCTTGTTAAGAATGCAAATAAAAAAATAGTAAAAGCAGTTGCTAGTATAAAGAATGGGAAATATCCACAAGAAGGCTTGGGAACTTTATCTCGTTTGGCAGGTTTCTTATCACAGAGATTATGGTTTGGTCATAGAACTAGAAAATATAGTGATAAATTAAAGGTAGATGCAGACAAGTGTATTGGATGCTCAAAATGCGCAAAGATATGTCCAACTGAAAATATTATTATGACAGATAATAAAGCACAGGGGAAAGATAAATGTACGGTATGTTACAAGTGTGTGAATGCGTGTCCTAAACAAGCAATTACACTGCTTGGGAAAAACGTTATTGAGCAAACTTCTATTGAGAAATATTTATAATACAGATGTACAAATGGGCTCATCCAGTTCGTTTAGATAGTTAACAAGTGCATTCATTTCAGGGTGATTATGTTTCATGTCATAAGGTTTGATTCGCTGGCTACCATCTGAATTTAGTATGGCAACTGAGCTCTTAGACTTAGAAACATCAATACCAACAGCAATCATATGGGTACCTCCTTAGTTTAAAATAGGTTGATTGGATACAGCTCTTCAGAATCCATTCATATTCGTTGGTTAAACGGGAGCCATGTCCCAACTTGCTGAATCGAATGCAGAATAATGAAGGCTGGCTAACACATTTTCGCACGGGCGTGGTGTCCCAATTTTAGATTTCGTAGGCCAATCACCTTCATCATAAAATAAAAGAGCAAAGAGTTGTATACTCTTCACTCTATATATTACGAATCTTGCTAATGTTTGTCAAGAATAAGTTTAAGAAATTTTAGGATAAAAAAGGGTAACCTTAATAAACCTACGTATTGTAGATTTTTTAGAAATATATGATAATGAACTCAGATTTACTTATAAAGCTCCATCGCACGAGCATAGTAAATCCGGAGAAACTTATTTACGCCAGCCATTTTGGCTACGTTGTAGGGTTTTCCTTCCTGTTCCTTTTTCAGCATAAAAAGGTAGACAGGATCATCTTG
>JAZNOJ010000102.1:0-1596 GCA_045580735.1 Candidatus Egerieisoma sp.
CAAGAGTTCCTACACTGTCGGGGTCGGCAGAAAAGCATACATAAATTGTTAAAATTGCTTCATAAAAGGAATTCGGTTTATTTTCAGGTACATTAAGCAGTGCTTTAGATAGAGTTACTAAATTTTCTTTATATTCTTCTGTTTCTACCGTTTTTGAAAGTTCCAACGCCTTGTCGGAACACTGATGCGCCCAGCCAATCAGCGCATTGGCAACGCTTTTCAGCGCATTTAAAAACTCCGCTTCTTCTGTTTCAGTATGGATTTTTAAGGATTCATCAATTTCCTCTATGATCCCCTTGATGCCCTTGTCCAAAACCTTTTGATAGTCTGCGGTTGCGTGCTGCCACTCAAAAGTCGATAGGTTATCTATCGCCTTTAAATAAAAATCCTCTTTCAGTTTTTGGAAGGCTTTATGGCCCCTGCGTCGGAATGCGTCCCCTACAACCGAACTGTCGCAGTTGAAAAAGCCGGTCATTTTTGAGTACTCAGTCAAAACGGGCTGTTGGTTTAAAATAAACTGACAAAGCTGCTTGGATTCCCGCTGTTGACGGGACAAAAACAGGTCCTCTCTATCATGCTCTGTTTTTGTTGGATGGGCATACATTTCGCCCTTTAAGGTTAATTCCGTCAGTTTTCTGATTCGTTCATTCATAAAAATTAATCCCTCCAACGATTGATTAAGAAAATTATATAAAACAACCGCAAGCAAGTACATACACAAAAAGCCATATTTATACTTTTTGATTCTATTGTGTTGCAATTCATGGTGCTTTGTGGTAAACTATACCCGGGTGATATGATGAATGACAGATTTATAATTACGAATATCCATCGGGTGATATTTGTTGGAAAAGATAAATATACAGAACCAATCACCTCTTTTTCCAACAAAAAGGCCTGCAGAAACGAGTTGATTTTCCATATTTCCGGGGAATCAACAGTCTTTTTCAACGGAAAACAACTGGATATCACCAAAGATTGTATTCGTTTTCTACCGCAAGGCAATGTTCAGGAATATGTTGTCAAACGGAGAGAACCCGGTGAATGTATAGATGTATTTTTCGATACAGATGTGCAGATTTCGGACGAAGCATTTGTAATAGGTCCCACACAAAGTGAGAAGATCAAAGCGTTGTTTAAAAAGATCTTTGCCGTTTGGGTGGCAAAGGATGACGGGTATTATTTTGAATGCGTTTCCTTGCTGTATAAAATCTTTGCCGAACTACAAAAGAAAAACTACATCCCTCAAAACCAATTCGATGCAATAAAACCTGCCATTGCATATATAGAGAAGAATTTTTTAAATGAAAAGATAACCGCACAAGAACTCGACTCCTGCTGTACGATCAGTTACCCCTATATCAAAAAGCTTTTTGTGAAGAAATTTGGCATATCACCGATCCGATACAGTATTCAGCTGAAAATTAACTATGCCTGCGATCTATTACTATCAGAACTTTATACCATTGCCCAAGTAGCGGAGCTATGCGGATATAACGATATTTACTTCTTTAGCCGGCAGTTCAAAGAATACACCGGCATATCTCCCACAAATTTTTTCAAAAAATATAAGTCCTCAAAATGAAAACACCCCGT
>JAZNOJ010000103.1:0-74334 GCA_045580735.1 Candidatus Egerieisoma sp.
TCCTTTATATCAAGCAATCCTTCTTTGTTTCCACTTTCAATACATGTCTGCACTGCCAATCTGTATTTTTTTCCTATTTCTCCAGCACATAATCTTTTTAAATGTTTTACTATGTGGAATTCATCCATTACATACACAACATTCATAAGCTTTTCCGATGCCTTTTTCATTCTTTTTGCCCCATCTGAATGCAATACTATTCTACAATTATCTAAATTGTATTCTTCTTGCATATATCCTGATATTCCTTCCCAAAATACATCATTCTTCATTCCGTATCCTTGGAATGCCACACGATTTATCAAGCTGTTTCTATTGCCTTCTTTTTTCTTGCCTTCACTTATCACTACCAACGGTACCTGATGATTACTTCCATCTTGCATATCTACATGATCTTCATCTGCATATATATCTATTTGCTTTACTTTCCTATGTTCTTTCTTTGATTCTATCGCTACTTCTCCGACTTCGTGCACTTTGTTTTTTACCGTCTGCCTTGTTACTTTGCCATCCACTACTTCTTCACTACTTTTTTCATATGATAGACTTGCTGCTTTTTGAATCAATCTTGCACTCAATTCATTTGAAATTCGGTCTCTTTTATTTAACCCTATCACAACATCCATCGGATATACATATTCGCCAATTTCTTTTGATTTGTACATTATTCTTTTAAATTTAAGTTCTCCAATTGGTAACAAAACGGTTCTTTCTACATTTCTTTGTTGTACCTGGAGTTACACTTCTTTTCTTAGTTTACTACTGCAAAATTCATTATCTACATATTCAATTACTTTTGATATTACTTCTATTATCATTTCTGCTGATATATTTTCCAATGTATTTGTATTCCTACATATATCAGCCAATCCACCTTCCTCAAAATTTTTTAAAATTTTCTCTACCGCTTTTGCTACAATCTGTGTTACAATACTTTTCATGGGAGCCACCATCCTTTAGTGTTTTTCTGTGTTACAATTATTAATTTATCACTAATTGGGGCTCCCGTCTTTATTTTTCTTTATTTTTCCAAGATTTATTTTACACTATCTCTTAATTGTTTCTTTTTTGTTCTTTTTCAGTAGGATCTTTGCATATAAATATGCAGCATGACATCGCCTAAAAACAACTATAATCATTTTAATGCAACACAAAAGCACCGAAAACTATTTTGACATCATTTTAATACAATATTCAATGCTGCTTCTACAACCTTCTTTTCTTGTTGATTCTTTTTTCGATAATTGTAGCAATATTTTGCACCAATGAAAAAAACAAACTAATCAAAATAATTATTGACGTAATGAAAGTATATATTGTTTGATTTAAAGGATCTATTTTACCAAAAATCAAATTAACTCTAACAAAATGCATTGCCAAAACAATTCCCACGGAAGAAAGGATTCCTTGAATTGCCACATGTGGTTGAAAAACAAAAAATGCTAAATATATAAATATCAATACTATAGTTAATATATTGTAATAATTTATCATATAAAACAGCACAGGACAAATCTAGAAAAAATCATTTGTAAAAAAAACAAAACTACAAAAAATACTCCAATTAAAAACAATCTCAGTATAATTTAAGTAAATGCTGTAGCTACGCAAGATGACAAAATGTATTGTAGTAATGCTGTTGCTGTACAAATAACTATCAAACTGACAATTTCAGCAGTATAATTAGAAAAATCATTTATTGCAACATCAAGTGGAGATATTCCTGAATACAATTCAATTAATAGCGAGAAATTACTCAGCACTCTTTCAGGGATATAAAATTCAACGGCATCAGGTATAGTTGTAGCTGAAGCTATAAATAGCACCATCAATAGCGAAGCAGAAGCAGGCAACCATAAAAATCTACTAAACGGACAATTTTTCCACAATATGAACATAGCATTTTTTCTTAACCTCTTACATCTGTGCATACATGTACTTCATTATCTCTTATTTCTAATATGCATCGGTTCTGTTAAGCCTATCGATTGACTGAATTAAACAATCATATCTGCATTTTTTGGTTACATCACACTTTTACAACAGCACATTTTTCCTTTTGAAAATTAAAAATTACAAAAAGTAGAGTAAAGCTATATATGTTGATATACACCCCAAAAGTTAGACACTTTTGGAGGTACATATTTTTATGGAAAAAACAAAGTTTATAGTGCAGAATTTAAAATAGGCGTTATAATGGATATGCGAGAACACCATATGGGATATAGAGAAACTGCACGAAAGTATGAAATGGTAAACAATTCGTACGATGGAGCACTAATGACATTGCATCGATGGAGACGCATATATTTGGAAGAAGGAGCCGAAGCTCTAATGAAATAAAGACGAGGCAGAGCTTGTTCCACTATCGGAACGAGGAAAGGTAAACCACCTAAGTTAGATAAAAAGGTTGAAGAAGATTTAATCGTCGAAAATCAACGTTTGCGAATTGAGATAAAATACTAAAAAAACTCGATGCCTTAGTTCAGAAAAGATTGTAAGAGGAAAAGAAAAAGCAGTGATAGTCAATGAATTAAGGCAAGAATCCCCATTAAATGACTTGCTCCAACTGTCAGACTTGGCTCGTAGCACATTTTACTATTATCTAAAATATTTAAATACAGATAAATACGAATGTGAAAAGCAGGAAACACAAGAAATCTACAATGCCAATAAGGGCAGATATGGATACCATAGAATTACAATAGCTATGCGTAACAAAGGTTATGTAATTAACCATAAAACCATACAAAAGCTGATGAAACAGCTTTGCTTAAAAGGTAAGCAGAAAAAAACGATAAATGCCATTCATACAAAGGCAGAGTTGGTAAAGTTGCTGATAATTTACTTGAACGAGATTTCAAAGTTGATAAGCCGTTCGAAAAGATAACCACTGATGTTACGCAGTTTAAAGTTGGTGATGAGAAATTATATCTTTCACCAGTTTTAGATTTATTCAACAACGAGATAGTATCTTACTCAATTTCTATAAGTCCTAATTTAGAACAAACTAGAGAAATGCCTAATGGAATTTTTAAGAAATTACCGACTAATGCAATACCTATCTTTCATTCGGACCAAGGTTGGCAATACCAACATGCCGAATACCAAAGGCTATTATCCGAGCATAACATTACTCAGAGTATGTCTCGAAAAGTTAACTGTATGGATAACGGTGTTATGGAAAAATTTTCAGATAGACTTAAAGTTGAAATGTTCTACGGTGAAAAATCCGAAAGCTTTAACGCTTTCATTGATGAATTAAAGAAATATATTTATTACTACAACAAAGGATTTCCTTGAAACTAAAATGAATGAGTCTGGTACAATACCGAACTCATTCACAAGCAATTCAATATTTAATTTTGTCTAAACTTTGGAGTTCACTTCATGTATGAAGTCTCTTTCTGTTATATATATTTTTCACAACCCCTCATATTATAAAGTAGTAATGTTTACAGCCCATACCGCTCTATGGTTTCAAAAAGGCTACAGCCACAGTCTCTATGTATATTTGTTAATCATTTAGATACCGCATGACGATTTATCTAGAACGAGGTTACAATTACAAAGAGTACCAGTGGTTCCAAACAGTATCAAAATTCATTCAAAAGAGACCGAATATGAATAGTCAATAGAAAATTTAAACTTTTTCAAAGAAATATTTTGATAAAAAAGTGTACAAGAAACAAAGCATCTGAAAAAGTGCTCTGAAAATAAAATAAAGTTAGATAGGTAAAACTTAGGCTAAGTTAAATTCTATATTGTCTGTCATAATTTTGTGGATAACACGAACTAGCTTATGAATGTATGTCACCGTCTACATACCAGTCCGGACAATTTAATACTTGCCATTCTCGTATGTAAAAAAGAGGCTCACGTTATCTTCGTGACGCACTCTTTAATTCCGCTAAATACGTCTTCCGTTGAAATCCTGCTTTTGCTGCATCTTTAGAAAAGAAACGAGCCGAAAGTAAACACTACAATACTGCCATATCCCATGCCGTAAAAAAGCTTGTACGCATAATTTACCAACTTGAAAAACCAGTCAAGCATACATTAAAGCAACCACAAAGATGCTCTGTTTTGTCATGCAGTTTTAAAGGTTCGATATACTCAATAGGAGCCCATTTGTATTTTAAATGCATTTCTGCAATTCATTCAAACGATAAAGCTATTAGAGAAAAGATAAAAGAATTACATTCCTCTTTCTGTAAAAAATTTAAAATTCCAGGCTTAACCTTTAATAGTAAGTCTTTATTTATATGCAAAAACGTAGCAAATATTAAATCTGCTACGTTTCCAAATATATTTTCGAACAGATAAAAATTTTTCAAATTATTATATTGCAAAATATTTTATTGATAAGAATTATTTACAATTCTGTTGTTCCTGTTTCTAGAATATCTGCAATTCTTTTACAAGCTTGTCCATCACCATATGGATTACTTGCTTTCGACATTGCTTCATACGCCGAATTGTTTTCCAAAAGCAATTTAAAGTTTTCATAAATAACTTCTTCATCTGTGCCAACTAACTTCAATGTTCCAGCTTCTATTCCTTCAGGACGTTCTGTAGTGTCTCTCATAACAAGAACTGGTTTGCCTAGAGAAGGTGCCTCTTCTTGAATTCCCCCACTATCAGTTAAAATCATAAAGCTACGAGCTAGGAAATTATGAAAATCCAAAACCTCTAGAGGTTCAATTATTCGGATACGTTCACAATTACCAAGCTCCTCATCTGCAGCTTGTCGAACAATTGGATTCATATGAATTGGGTAGATTGCTTTTACATCAGGATGTTCATCCATAACACGACGTATTGCACGAAACATGTTATGCATAGGTTCTCCTAGATTTTCTCTTCGATGAGCTGTAATCATAATTAAACGACTATCCTTAGCCCAATCAAGCTCTGGATGTGAATAATCCTCACGAACAGTTGTCTTTAATGCGTCAATTGCTGTATTTCCTGTTATAAAAATCGACTCTGGATTTTTTCCTTCTTTCAAAAGATTTTGCTTAGAAAGTTCCGTAGGGGAAAAATTATATTTTGCAACTATTCCTACTGCTTGACGATTAAACTCCTCGGGGTATGGGCTCCAAATATTATATGTTCGAAGTCCAGCCTCAACATGACCTATCGCTATTTGCTTGTAAAAACAAGCCAACGCCGTCACAAATGTAGTAGAAGTATCACCGTGAACTAGAACAACATCAGGCTTAACCTCATCAAGTATCGCCCCGATACCATTTAATATATTTGTAGTAATATCAAAAAGTGTTTGTCCCGACTTCATAATCGACAAATCATAATCAGGAATTACATTAAACGTCTCTAAAACCATGTCTAGCATTTGACGATGTTGACCAGTAACACAAACTACAGTATTAATATTTTTTCTTAGTTTTAACTCGTTTACAAGTGGACACATTTTAATTGCTTCTGGGCGTGTCCCAAATACAAGCATTACCGTTTTCATAATATTTCCCCTTTCAAATTACAATCTATAAGTGCCTGGAATATCGCAACATTTACGCGTATCAAATATAATTTTTCCTTTAAGTTTATCCATATTTTCCTTAATTTGATTATGATTAACCATAATTACAACTAAATCTGTATCCTCAAGAAATTTGTCGAAATCATGATATTGATTAGGAACAATATCTTTCTCAAAATATGGATCATATGATTTTATTGGATTTGCTAAATGTCTTTCTTGACTTTCGAGTAGCTGTAGAGTTGGAGATTCTCTAGGATCATCAACATTTTCTTTATATGAAAGTCCATACAAGCCTACCCTGTTAAAATCTGTAATATTATTTTCTTTCATTATTTCATGGATCCTGTTAAGCACAAAATCTGGCATACCATCATTAGTTTTCATTGATTCATCAATAACTTTAGCTAAACTTGGATAATCACCAACTAGAAACCAAGGATCTACTGAAATACAATGACCCCCAACACCTGGTCCAGGTTGTAATATATTTACACGAGGATGCATATTACATATCCTTATAATTTCATATACATCCATATTATCATGTCGACAAATCTTAGCTAACTCATTAGCAAACGCTATATTAACTGCACGGAACGTATTTTCTACAACCTTTGTCATTTCAGCTGTACGAATATCCGTTACAACTATTTCACCTTGGCAGAAAGAAGAATATAATTCTTTTATCTTTTCTCCAATAACTTTATCATCTGCACCAATAGTACGATTATTATGAAGAAGTTCATAAACCATATTTCCTGGGATTATCCTTTCTGGTGCATGCACTAGATTGATATCCTTTCCAATCTCAAAACCATTTCCCTCAATCACAGGACGAACATATTTATCGATTGTTCCTGGAGATACAGTAGATTCTACGACAACAGTTGCTCCTTTAGGACAAACATCCATGATTGTCTTAACAGCTGCAACAACGTAACAAGCATCTACTTTCTTGCTAAATTTGTCATATGGTGTTGGTACTGAAACAATATACGTATCAGTAACCTGATATTCTGTTGTAAACTTAATCCCCTTGTTTACTGCTTCTTCAAACAATTGGTCTATACCATCTTCTTTAAAAGTTGTCCTACCTGCATTTAAGGTATCAACAAGCTCTTTGTTATAATCTGTACCTATGACTTCTACTCCATGTGCAGCCATCATAAGTGCTGTAGGAAGTCCTATGTATCCTAGTCCAATTACATTAATCATTATCTTTTTTCCTCCATAAACTTAATTTATACATATATGTGTAAAACACAATATAAATCAATGAAAATAATATAGTTATAGTAATCAAAAAATATTTCATCGAGTTTAAATACCACCCAAAGAAATGGGATATTAAAGTTGCCAAAACAAAAAGCACCTGAATAAACAATTCAGTTCTTTGTTTATTGCATATAATCATAGTGGGAGTTAGTGCAGATACAACTAGACGAATTCCAAACATCGGCGCCAAATATCTCACATAAATACCAGCCATTCCCCAACCTTCTCCAAAAAATTTTTCAAAAGCCCATGGTGCTAACAAAATTAAAACAACCGTCATAGGAGTAGCTATTGAAATCAACATCAAACTAGTTTGTATAAATGTTTTTTTAAAGTTTCCCGTCTCATTATATTCTCTCGCGGCCTTTTCATAAAATGCCTTTGATGTATTTGTACTTATTAAACTAAGCGGTATACCTAACATTCTATAAGACATAGAATAATGAGCCAATGCCACAGTTCCAAATAAACCATCAACAAATAAATTTATTACAGAATATGCAAAACTGTTCGCAAAAATTGCAGGAACTGAATACATAGGTTGTCTACGATTCTTTTTAGCAACGTATAATATTTCTCTTCTAGAAACTGCTTTAAAAGATGAAAAATTCATAACTAATCGTTTTGCTTGACGTCCAATACCTGCAACACAACTAATCAGATTTGAAATCAGTAACCCTAATGTTCCAAATTGCAATACTCCTAATCCAATAAGAGTAGCAGCTTTTCCAATCTCCTTAGTAATATGGACTGAGGCCATAAGTTTGTATTCTCGATCTCTATTATTAAACGATTGCAATATATGTCCTATACCAGTTAACAATAAAAAAGCAAAAATCCACAAAAATATTTCAACTACAGTCATACCAAGACTTTCGGAAAAACATAAATATGCTGTATACCCAATTCCAACAACACCACTCAAAACTAGAGTTATCAAAAAAGACAGCTTTACAATTGCAAATACTTCATTTTCATTTTTTTCACCTACAATTGTCATATCATACCTTCCACAAATTACTGAACCAAACATTGTAACCGCAGTCAACAGCAACGTATATTCCCCTATCTGTTCCTCTGTATAAAGCCTTGTCATTAAAGGAGAAATAAAAAACGAAATCAGTTGAGCAATTAATGTGCCTGACATTAGAGTTGCAATTGAACGGAAGAAAGAATTTTTAACAATATTTCTCATACTTATCTTCATAATTAGCTTTCCAGATTAAGATTTTCTTCTTTTTTGCCAATTAATAACATTTGTTTATAAACAAATAACCAAAAAAACGGATTTAACCAATAAACACTTGATAAAAACAACCTTGGTATAAATTGACAAATCAAAAACAAATCTAACGAATCCTTTCTCTTACACATTAAGCATTTAATAATATAATAAATCACTATAAGTGAAAAAAACATACCTATAAAAATACCATACTCAACCAAAAATTGTAAAAATATATTATGTGTATATTGTCCATCATTAAGTTTTTCAAACAAACCTACACCATTTCCGACAAACGGCTTATCCTTTATCAATCCAATTGCTGTATAATACAATTCATTTCTTCCACTAGTAATATCATCTTTTCCCAATCGTAGACGGTTCAACCATCGCATTTCTGAATTCTGTTCAACTAACCATTCTAATATTGAATCCCATCCGAATAAAAACAATAATGCAATACCTAAAAAAAAGATAACCCAAATAACTTTATGCTTCCTGTCAGAAAAAAACTTTACACATATTAAACATAAAATTGTTAAAACCGCTCCACGACAATCACTCAAAAACATTAAATAATATAGAGATACAAGAATAGTCGATACTATAATAATTTTAATTTTCTTATTAGCCTCATTCCATACAAATATACCCGATGCAACACCCACAATCATCGTGTAACTTACATCCATAGAATAATCAACATAGTGCAAACTAGCTGCTTCTGGAATATATTTAAAAATCGTAAACAAGGTAAACACCGAAAACACTCCACAAATTGTATAATGCATTATTTTATGATCCACATCTTCTTTGTATAAAAGCATCCCTGCCGAACCTAAAAGGAAGAAATTTTGAAGATAAAAAACTATATATGAATCTCCTCCATGATTAATCATAATGGCCCACAAGCAAGCCATAATAAAAACAACATTAATTACTATAAAAGAAATTGTAATACGTAAGCATTTATTTATAAAATAAGATGATACTAATAACAAACCTATAATAAAAACAATAGTATTTTCAATAGGAATTATAGATGTTATAATCTTGGTTATCATCAATGATGACAAAAACAAACCAAGAATCACAGAATTCTTTTTAGTTATATTTAAATCTCTTATTACGTTTGACTTTTCTAGCACGCCTACACCTCCTTATATTTTGTGTTGAAAAATGTAAAAAAAAGATTTACAATCTTGCTTGATAAATAATATCACACATGTCAAAACTAATTATTACACATCAATCAAATTTTTCAATACTATTTTATATGAAAAATCAGCAACTGGTTCTAACTTAGCTGGATACTTATTTACACGAACTATTTCCAATGCATTCTCTATTTCACGTTCTGTATTCTCACAGAATAAATATCTGTCATACTTTTCAAAAGTAGATTTAATTTTTTCCGAATCGCCATCCAGTATAAAAATAATAGGTTTATTTGATGCTGAGTAATTGTATATTTTACCTGGAATTTGAGTACCATTAAGATTACTTAAATGGATCAACAAATCAGATTTAGATTCTATTTCATGAACTTTATCCGAAGTTACTCTGCCGAGAACTTTTATTTCTAAAGAATCCTCCAATTCTATATCGCTATTCCCACATATTGTCAAATTATCACCAGTAGTCTTCACTGCATTATAGAGTGGAATAATATTTCTGACATTACTATTGTAATCACCACAATATGCAATATTAATTTTTTTGTGAAAATAATCTCTTGGCTCAAAAAGATTTTCTTTTACATACGGTCTAGGCATAAAAGAAATTTTGCTCGCATAATCGGGATATTTTTCTTTCATTTCAATAGCAGTAAGCTCTGACAAATACACCACCTTATCTGCTTTTGAGAGAAGACGAATTTCCTCAGATTTTCTTAAACTTTCATTTTTTAAATTAGTATTAGTGATATCTCCTGTAAAAGGATCTCCCCAAATTTGAATCCATGGTAATTTTTTTCTTTTTAAAAATGACTCAGCAGCTAAATGAGAAGACTTAGGATCTGCTGACGAAATCAAAATATCATAATCACTATCTTCTAATTCATCCCAAATTTTGTCATTTGCCACATACTTCCATGAATCATAGATATTATGTTTTGAATAACACTTATACACAAACTTCTTTGCTTTTCTTAACAATAAATTCTTTGAAAATTTTGCAGATATATTTTTTTCGGTATTTGCCTCAGTATATATCAATTTAGAGGATGAACGTAATTCAACCGGGGTATACATAGGATGTTGTTTTTCTGGATATCCAGTAATAACGGTAACATCATATCCCAAATCACACAAACCATTAACTGTATTAATATTTCTCAAACTAGCTGAAGAATTTATCTCTAATGGTCTGCTAACTATATAAAGAATTTTCATAGCCACATTTTTCCTTTCAAATCTGTCTAAATACTTCCATAAACGGAACCTATGCGTCTTTCCATTTCTGCCCAAGAATAACTTGAATTATAGATTTTTCTTTCTTTTAATGCAATTTTCTCATTTAAGTCCCTGTTTTCAATAAGTTTTCCAATTGCCTTGTTTAATGATTCTATATTGTAATCAATAACTTCGCCAATAGATTCATTTTCAACAACAGAAGCCATACCAGTATTGCGAGCCATCAACAATGGTTTTCCAAGCAATAAAGCTTCATAAAACTTATTTGGAGCAGCATAAAAATGGTTTGGTATAGAAGGATCATAAACAGCACACATTATATCACATTTTTTCTCCAATTGAATAGTTTTATCGTATGAAATTCTTCCATAATAGAATATGTTATCGTATTTTTGAGCCATATATTCAAAATAGGGCTCCATGCCTGCTCCAAATCCTGCAACATGGAATTCACAATCTTTTCGAGAAGCAACTACTTCTGCAATTTTATCTATGAAACGTGACTTACCAAAAACACCTACATATACAAGTTTCAGTCGTTCATTAGTAGCATTAGAATTTTCATTAAAATTTTCATTAAAATCAACATTCACATCTGGCGTATTATGTATTACATATAAATTTTTAGGATTTGCTCCAGAAATTTGTTTTTTTCGTTCTTCTGTACAAATTATGGTTGCATCAGATTCATTAATTACTGAGTTTTCAAGTTTTTTTACTATATTACCTAGTTTTTTTCCATTTAAATTATGTGAATCTACATAATAGTCTGGTATATCATATATGAATTTTTTCTTGAATTTCTTTGCACATTTCTGGGCTGTATAGCCTGTGTCAAAATCATATGCATGAATTATATCATATTCATTTTTATGTTTTTTAAGCCACTTATAAATGAACTTTTGAAAACCTAATAGTCCTTTTAAATTCTTCCTTATTCCTCCCGAAAATTGTCCTTTTATACCTATACGATATATTTTTACTGTCGTGTCTTTTAACTTTAGCAACTCCTCTTTGGGTTTATAATCATCATCTCTGTCCCAAGCTAAAACAAAAACTCCATACTCGTTCTTTGCAAGATAATTAGCCATTTTTTCAAGTCTCGGATAAGGTTTTATTGGATTTGACCTTATTAAAACAACACTTTTCAATAATTTCACCTCTCACATATTCATTCACTTATAACTAAAAAAGATTTTAGTCATTTAAACAAAAATATAAAGAATAAATATATTATCTAAAAAAAACATTTCAAAATATTCCTATAAAATCCATAAAATGTGATTTTAATTATTTTCTTTCAATTCTACACTATAAATATTTTTAATTTCTTCTTTTACCATTTCTGAACTAAATTGTTTTATAATTTGCAAATTATTTGTGCCCATATTTTTCCTTAATACAGGATTTGATGCAAGATAATTTATTTTTTCTGAAAAATCCGATATATCATTTACACCACATAAATAACCACCCCCAGTGTTTTCTAGCAAATCTGTATTTCCTCTGATTTTACTAACCACACATGGCAAACCACTTGCCATAGCCTCCATCATCGAACGGGGCAAACCTTCTTGTTTTGACGTAAAAAGGAAGATATCTGATGCTCCAAGAAGTTCCTTGACATCTGTTCTAAAACCCAAAAAATGAATTTGATTTTTAATATTCAAAATTTCAGATAAATTCTCTAATTTTTCTAATTCAGGTCCATTTCCACAAATAAAATAATGCAAATGGGGGTTATTTAATTTTGCTATAGCACGTATGGCAACTGAATAATTTTTTCTTTCTACTAAATCACCCATAGAAATCAATGAAATATCATCTTTTGAAAGCCCTAATTCTTTACGTTTTTCTGATCTAAATTTTGATACATCCTTGTACTCACATAAATTAATTCCCACTCCATGAACATAATATACATTTCCGTTTTTTCTCAATTTAAATAACTTTGCTGCCTCATAGTCTTCTTTATTAATTGTAATAATTACATCCGTCCAACGAGCCATAATTTTTTCTGCCCATTTTAAAATAGTTCTATTAAAAAATGGTGCACCCTTATAAAAATGAAAACCATGAGCAGTATAAATAATCTTCTTAACTTTATATTTTCTACCGCATAAGCGACCAACAATACCACCAATTGGTGTATTACAATGAATAACCTCAATATTTTTTTCATTGATCAACTTTGATAGATTTTTATATGCAATCCAATTATCGTGAAAAGCAGTAAGACTACGATATGTATGTGAATCATATAACCTTATAGGGAGTTCACATTCTAGTTCCTCCGCATTTTCTCTATTTGTTCCTAAATATACATCATAGCCCATGTCTAAAGCTATCTCTAAACATGGTTTACTAACATTTGTCGGTATAACTACATCTCTGCTTTTATATTTTAATTCTGTAGGCTTTGTACTATTTCCAACAAACACAAATCCGCTCATATAATCACCTTTAAATAATTTAGTCGAAATGAATTTAAAACATTAACCTTAATCTATAAAAAAACAATTTTAAATTTCGTAATCTATGACAAACGGCATTTTCATATCCTCCCCTAATTCATTTGTTACATTTACTAATTTATAAATATCATCAACAAAAGATTGAATTTGTTTTCTGTTTTCTTTCACCATATGAATACGCACTAAAACTTGTTGCAAAGTTCCAACCATATCTACAGTATCACCTTCATGCAGTAATTGTACTACACTTATTACTCCATCTAACTTTTTTACAGCTTCCAAACCTACAATTCTTGATATTGTTCCAGGATTAACCAGTATACTCAGCTGCGCACATACTTTTCCATTCAATTTCCAATCCATTTTTTCCAATTCTTTTTTAGTTGTCATACTACCAGTCAACGAGTGATTTATCATCCAATGTAATGGGTTTATATCGCAAACCTCAGAATAAATAATAGTATCTAATGTACCACAGAACCTCAAACCAGGATCAAAAAAACGAATCTTTTCATCATCTATAAAACCTTGAATAAATAAAGTTCCATCTTTAGGTCCATATTCTTTTAATAATTTCTCCATACGTGGATGAATTTTCTCCATATATTGTTGTGAAAACCTAGATGGATAAATAGACAAGTTTGACAATGCTCCAAGACCTTTTTGTTGAGTATTCATATACCGGTCTCCTAACATCCAAACATATATGTTCCCATCTGCAAAGATATAACTAACTATAAATTCTGGGCATTTCATATATTTTTCTATTATATATTCGTTAGATCTAGAAAATTTTCTCGCTTTTTCAATTGCTGCACAAACATCCAAAGAATTATAACAGATAGTGATTCCCTTAGAACCACAGCTGTCAACTGGTTTAAAAACTACCGGATAAGGTAATATTCCTAAATCTTCCATATCTATATCATTTGAAATTTTATATTCTTCAACTATATCAATACCAAATTTTTTGCATAGTAATTTGAAATTTTCCTTATTTTGAAGATTGTTCCAATTATCTTCATTTATATAAAAGGGGATATTACATCTTGGAGCAACTTTGGTTACACAATCAATGATATCTTCATTTCCTAATGCTATAATCCCATCAAACTTTTTATTATTAACTAATTCACAAATTTCTTCAACATTTGAAGCTTCGGCAATATAATAATCTTCCACATATTTATTCATTTCCTCATTAATTTCATTGCCTGCTGCAAACAAATGAAACCCCATCTTTTCTGCATATAATTTTACAAAAGGAGTATAACTAGCCCCTCCTAGCATTAACAATGATTTTCCTTCCAAAAGCGCTTCCATAATTAATAGTCCCTTTCAAACTTTAATTTACATCTATACGAATACTTGCAATTGCTTGATTGCATGCCTCAATTGCCTCTACTGCACTATTTGCCTGTGCAATAACGAATCCCACTCGATCTATACTACTATCAATATTATTTACAGTTTCACCTTCATGCTTGATAAAAACAATATCTTTAATTCCTGGAATTTTATAAGCTTCTTCTACCCCATAGATACCAGTAATCATTCCACACGGCACCGAAAAAAAACGAATAGCAGAACCTTTGTCAATCGTTTTCGATATATTAGGTTCCTCTCCCAATGCAATTTTTATAGTACTACTAACCATATCAATACCAGTAGACAATGGAACTAAATGAGTAGTAATACAATCCCCTCCCATGCGAGCTCCAAGTTCTACCATCTTTGGACCTTCTTTTGTAACTATGATTTCAACATGTGCTGGCCCATTATATATACCTATCGAAAGTACCGCACGACATGCCAAATCAGCGATTTTATTTTGAATATCTAACGACAACCTTGATGGTTGTGAATGTCCCATCTCAACAAAATGTGGAGCTCCTGTTGTAATTTTATCTGTTATCTGAAGAACATGAGGTTTACCGTGATATACAATTAATTCAACACTAACCTCTGGTCCTTGCATATATTCTTCGATAATTACATCTCCATGACGACTATTTTTAGAAGAATATGATATAGCCTCTTTTAATTCATTTTCATTTCGAACAAGTATGACACCCCTGCTACCCGAATTATCTGTTGGTTTAGATATCAAAGGAAATGAATAGGAACCTAAAACAGGATCTTCTCCTGCTGGAATAATACTAAACCAAGGCTTTTCAATACCTGCAACTTCAAAAGCCTTAATCATTTCACCTTTATCTGTTGCTTTTACTGCAGAATCATATTCGAGTCCTTGGAGTCCTAACTTTCCACAAGCATATGCCAAAGCTCTCATTGGCATATCAGTAGCAAGTGTAACTATACCATCAGCTTTAAAATTTTTCGCAACTTGATATATTCCCTCTTCATCAATTGTTGAGACGTTAAAATATTCATCCGCAAACGGTATACCCACAGCATTCGGATTGTAATCTGCAACGGCCACATACAGTCCCATTTCCTTGGCTTTTTTTATTGCCGGTATCTGTAATACTGAAGCACCAATTACTAATAACCTTTTCATAATAACTAAGCTTCCTTCTTTTCAATTTCGATGTTTAAACAGTCTATTTCGGTTGAATCACTATTTTTATTAGTTGTTCGTTCAACACTCTCCTGATAATTTATATTTTTCGAAGATATAACACTTTTGATAGTTTGGATTAAAATTTTTAAATCCAAAACAAAAGATAAATTGTCTACATAGAAACAATCATTAAGAAACTTTTCGTTTTGTGTTATTGAATTACGAAAATACGCTTGTGAATATCCTGTAATACCAGGGCGTACCATAAGCCTTTTTTTTCTTATATCATCAAAGTTAGAATAGTCCCCTACCGCTAGATTTGGACGTGGACCTATAAAACTCATATCTCCAATCAACACATTTAGAATTTGAGGGAGTTCATCAATTGATAACTTCCTCATTATACGACCAATTTTCGTTACTCTAGGATCATCATCTCCACTATATGTAGATCCATCCTCATTCTTTAATACAGGTGCGTCCACTTTCATTGAGCGTAACTTAAACATCTTAAATATTTTTCCATTTTTTCCTCTACGTGGCGCAATATAAAAAATTGGTCCATTGTCAGATAAGAATATAATTGGAGCAAAAATCATTATTACCATTAAAACAAAAGGTAAAGCAATAATAGAAACAACTATATCCAAAAAGCGTTTTAGAAATTTCCCATAAAAGTGCATCAATTTATATACTCCTTCACGATATCTGTATAACATTCACTCACAAATTCCACATCCTCATCCGTCAAGCAGGTATGTAGTGGCAGTGTAATTTCATTTTCAAATTGCCTATATGCATTAGGATAATTTTTAATATTAAATCCCAAATTTTTATAAGCAGTATGCATCGGCAACGGCTTATAATGAACATTACAAGCGATTCCATTTTCAGCCATCTTTGTAATAATTTCATTTCTTTTTTCTACATCAATGCCAGGAATTCTAGTCAAGTATAAATGACCAGAAGACTCCCATTTATCAGTATAATGATTTAATGTTTTCACCCCATAAGGATTCAACAATAAATCATACTTTTGTATAATTTCTTTTCTTCGTTTTAACATTTTATCATACCGTTCAAGCTGCATAAGACCTATTGCAGCCGCAACGTCAGTCATATTACACTTATAATACGTACCTACAATGTCATATTCCCATGATCCCAATTGTGTCTTAGCCAACGCATCTTTAGATTGGCCATGAAGGCTAAGCAATTGAAGTTTCTTATAGATGTCATCATTACTAATTCCTGGAATTGTTTTCCAAGTTAATGCGCCACCCTCTGCAGTAGTCAAATTCTTTACTGCGTGAAAGCTAAAACTCGAAAAATCAGCAATAGATCCTACGTATTTCCCCTGTAATTTTGCACCAAACGCATGAGCTGTATCAGCCATAACTGCAATTCTACCTAAAGCAGCTTGTAAATCATTTTGAGGCTTAAATAATATTTGTTTTTTCTGAACTATTCTAAAAATTCTATCATAATCACACGGAATACCTGCCAAATCCACTGGAATAATGGCCTTTGTACGCTCAGTTATAGCATTTTCAAGGGCATCATAGTCCATTTCAATATTATCTGCTTGTGTATCTACTAATACTATCTTCGCACCTACATGATCTATTACAGATGCTGTAGCAGTATATGTATAAGCACTAGTTATTACTTCATCACCTTTTCCGATTCCCATAACTCGTAGTGCCATCTCTGCACATGCCGTTTGAGAGTTAAGACATACACATCTTTCAGTTCCTACCATTTCTGCGATTTTATTTTCTAGTAATTTTGTCCTTGGTCCAGTAGTTATCCATCCAGATTTAAGTGTCCTTACTACTTCTTCTATTTCAAGCTCACTAATATCAGGAGGACTAAAAGGAATTGTTTTATTATCTATTGCCATAAACTTTCTCACTCTTCTTTATAACCTAAAAATTTATAAATTTAATTTATTAACGAAGCAATTACTAAAAAAGTCCTACTTCATATCCTTCGTTTTTTTAATATATCCAGTCCCAATGTCACTGGAACAATTTTCCCTAAAATTTCCAACTCAACAATCGCCTCACGTCTGTGACGATTAATTTTCTTTATCATACTTTCTTTACCGATAAGAGGTCCCTGTGTCACAATAATCTTATCTCCCTCTATTAACCCCTCAGAAACCTCGATATTTCCATCGTTGTTACAAAGGCTCATCAAAAAAAGTTTTTCATCTTCACGCATCGCCAAATCGCATGAATCATCATATTTGAGAACCTTCAAATTGCAATTATTTTTTCTCGAAAAATCCTTTATCTCGCCGAGAAAATCCACATCATTTAAACCACTTTCAACAAAAACGTAACCAGGAAAAAGAATCTTATTTTCCTTCGTAATCACATTGTTTGCATATCTGTGAAACACCTCCATGAGAGGCACAAAGGCTCTCGCAATACCGTTGTCAAAATGTTTTTCGAGTTTATCTATCACAGAATTTTCACTTCCGGTCCTAACGGATACGACATACCAATTTAGTTTCAAAAGTAGCTCCTCTCCTCTAGCTCAAATTTATTGATTTTATTTTACTAGATAATAAATCTACTAAATTTAAGCACACATAACCATTTCGAATAATAAAAATTGTTCGAAAACACAAATGGTCAATTATAGGCTGTATCTTTTTTTAACGCGCCAGGCACCGATTAAAAATTAAGTACAGTAACATCTTGCTTTTGCATAGTTAACCATTAAGCATAAGCTATTAAATTTTAGCATACCAATATATAGTTGTCAATCAAACTACTATAACAATATTTGTAAAACCAGACCTAATAAATACTGTTAAAATACTTTTTCAAACTATATATATAAGTTATATAAATTCGTCATTAAAACACATTTTTTGTTTGTATTTCACTTTATTTTTAGTTAATTCTTACATTGTTCTTTTTTATTTTCATAAAAATATGCAGAAAATCTTTTCTCATATTTGTTATTTTCTCATGGCACAATGCTATCTTTTTCTTTGTTTTGCAGTAATTATGACATCTTTTTTCTTTATGTATCAACTGTCTTTGTAATCTTACCAGTTTCTTCTCATGTTTCTTTATAATTTGAGGTTTTTCGCAATTCTTCCCATCAGAAGCAATACATAAATCTTTAATCCCTAAATCTAATACAATATTTTTCTTAACATGTTCTAATTCTTAATATTCCTTTTCCACAAGGATTGATACATAATGTTTCCCACTTGACACCAGCGACAACGTTGCAGACTTTATCTGCACGCTAAAATATTTATGCAGTTTTGATAAATCTAAAAAACACTTCATAGTTTTATAAAAAAACTTTTTACATTTAAAATGTATTATGATATCAAAAAGTGGTATAATTTGCATAAACAAATATTAATCAGCACATTAAAGAAAGTAGGCTAAAAAATGTTTAATATTTTAGTTGTAGATGATGATAAAAACACACGTTTACTCTTCAAAACCATTTTGGAAGAAAATAAATATATTGTTTTCACCGCTGAAAATGGTGAAGAAGCATTAAATCTAATGGATAAGGAGCATATTGATTTAGTCCTATTAGATATAATGATGCCTAAAATGGATGGTTATGAGTTTACAAAGCTTATAAGAGAAAACGATGACAATCTCCCAATTTTAATGGTTTCAGCCAAACAATTACCACAAGACAAACAAAAAGGCTTTATTGTCGGAACAGATGACTATATTACAAAGCCTATAGATGAAACAGAAATGCTACTTAGAATTAAAGCACTCCTCAGACGTGCAAAAATTGTAAACGAAAGAAAAATAATAATAGGTAATGTTGTGGTAGATTACGACAGTCTCACAATAAGTCGAAACGGTGAAAAGCAAGAACTACCACAAAAAGAATTTTTACTTTTATATAAGCTTTTATCTTATCCAGATAAAATATTTACTCGAATACAACTTATGGACGAAATATGGGGTGCAGAATCTGAAACGGGTTGGGAAACTGTAACAGTACATATTGGAAGATTAAGAAAAAGACTTGAAAATTATGACGAATTTTCAATAGAATCCGTCAGAGGTCTCGGTTATAAAGCAGTAAAACATATAAATACATAGCAAAGCTATTAAATATAATATTTACCATAATTATTGATAAAAGTACAAAAAACGCTTGTCTAAAACAAATGTATTATCAATTAATCTCATATATATGTAGTAACTAAAAATCATAAGCAATAAGAAGCCTCTAAAATTTTATTTCTCGATATACTTTGTTATCTAGTCAGCTTATTCAAAATCAAATCTATTATTAAAATACGTAACATTTATTCATACGAGAGGAAAGAGTTCTATATGAAAAGTAAACAAAAACTAACAAAAAACGAAAAGAAAAGTCGATTTTCAATTACTATTCTTTTTTCATCAATCATATTTATAACAGTACTATTATCTATTGGCATAGCATCTATAGTAACATATATATTATTTAAAATAGGGGTAATAGATTCTAATATTGCACAAGGTTCAGATATAAAAGCGATTGTTTTATTAATGAGCATTTCAAGTATAATAATTGGCTCAGGATTAACAGCATTAACCTGTAATTATCCATTAAAATTCGTTAATTCTATTATTTTACAGATAAATAGGCTAGCATCGGGTGATTTCAGCGCACGTCTGTACTTTAAAAAACCAATCGGTTCACATCCTGCCTTCAAGGAAATATCAAACAGTTTTAATAAAATGGCAGAAGAATTAGGCTCAACTGAAGTTCTGCGTTCTGACTTTGTCAACAACTTCTCACATGAATTTAAAACACCTATTGTATCTATTGCCGGATTTGCAAAGCTGTTAAAAAGAGAAAGTATTTCTAACGAACAAAAGCTTGAATATATATCCATAATAGAAGAAGAATCTTTAAGACTAGCAACAATGGCAAATAATGTTTTGAATTTAACTAAAATAGAGAATCAAACAATCCTAACAAATTTAAGCAGCTTCAATTTATCTGAGCAAATTCGCTCGTGCGTTCTTTTAGCTGAAAAGAAATGGCTCAAAAAGAATTTGAATTTCTCATTGGATTTCGATGAATTTATTATCCAAGCAAATGAGGAATTACTAAAAGAGGTATGGATAAATTTAATAGATAACGCAATAAAATTTTCTCCCAAAAATGATATTGTTTCTATAGAAATAACCGAAACAGTCTCTGCCACTATTGTCAATATTTCGAACAAAGGTTCAATTTCACCAAATAATTATAAAAAAATATTTAACAAGTTTTATCAAGAGGACGAATCACATGCTTGCGAGGGTAGTGGAATAGGTCTTTCAATATCAAAAAAAATAATCGATTTGCACAAAGGGAAAATATCCGTCACCTCAACAAATGGAATTGTAACATTTAAAATTGAACTTCCAAGAAAATAATTTTCCAAATTTTAAAATTCTTAATATATATATTCGTAAAAATATCAAAAACTGTAAAATTCTGCTATTGTTTATTTTTAGTTAATAAAGGAGGTATATAATCCCTTTGGAAAATAAAGGTATACCCCTAGCCTTTACTAAACTAAACATATAAACGCAAGGATGAAAAAAAATGAACAAAATCAAAATTATTACTGACTCATGCTCCGACCTAAGCTCAGAGCTTTTAGAAAAATACAATATTGATTATGCAAAAATGTCGACAGTTCTGGATGGCATCGAGACTCCGGCAGTGCTCACTTGGAGTGACGAGGATGCTCATAATCTGTATGAAACTATTCGAGGCGGCAAGCGTGTCATCACTGCCCAGGTAAGCACTCATGAATTTAACGACATATTTGAAAAATATTTATCTCAAAATTATGACATTATTTACATAGGCTGTTCTTCAAAGCAATCAGGCTCTGTAAATACAGGTAGCATAATTGCAAATAACCTTTTATCTAAATATCCAAACTCAAAAATTGCGTGTATAGATTCGCAAAATGCTTCGATCGGAGAAGGAATGTTAGCCATCGAGGCTGCAAAAATGGTCGAAACTCATTCTTTTGAGGAAATTACAAAGCAGATTATTGACATACGTAAAACAGTAAATCAATATGTCACAGTTCATACGCTTGACCATTTAAAAAAAGCAGGTAGAGTATCTGCATCATCTGCATTTTTTGGAAATTTGATGGGCGTAAAGCCGATACTAATTTCAGATATAAATGGCACACAATTTGCTTTCAAAAAGGTTAAAGGACGTCGTAGCTCACTAAATACGATAATTTCACTTTTAAAAGATAGTATCATAGCTCCAGAAAAACAAACAATATACATCGCCCACGCCGACTGTAATAAGGATGAAATATCAGATTTCGTACAAGCTGTCAAAGCAGAAATCAATTGCATTGATGTATATACCGTTTACATTGGTCCAATAATAGGTGCTTCTATAGGACCTGATGCCATAGGTATATGGGGGTTCGGTAAAAGTGTAGAATTAGAATATAAAGACAACTAGTTTCTTACACTCTGAACTAGCCTGATTTTAAAATTTTCTATATGTAATTAGAAGTATGTTTTTAATCAAAAAAGCAACATAATTGTTTGTAGAAATAATTTAATGATATAATAACAAAAATATTAAGGAGTTATATATTATATGGAAGTATTAATATTTATATTTGCTGCGATAATAAGTTATCTTGTCGGAGGATGGAATCCTGCAATAACCTTTTCTAAAGCAATATACAAGAAAGATATTCGTGACTGTGGAAGTGGAAATCCTGGCTTTACCAACTTCAAACGAACCTTTGGTGGAAAATGGGCATGGTGGGTATTTGCTCTAGATATTTCAAAAGCGGCAATAGTTGTAAGTATCTTCGCATTTTTATTTAGTAAAAACGTAGGCAGCTTTAAACTAGGGGCCGCCTATGCAGGTGCATTTTGTTTTTTAGGACATTTATTTCCTATATGGTATAAATTCAAAGGCGGGAAAGGCTTTCTGGTATGCTTTTCAACAATCTGGTTTATTGACTATAGAGCAGGATTAGTAGCATTAGCTTTGATGGTAATATTGCTACTAATCACAAAATACATGTCGCTTTCAACCGTTATCGCAATATTATCATGTCCTGTTACTTTATTATTAACTCATACAAACTATATTGTTATAATAATTTATTCTCTGTGTGCTTTATTAATGGCTTTTCGCCACAAAGAAAATTTCAAGCGATTAGTAAAAGGGACTGAATCAAAATTTTATCTTCACTCCAAAAACAAGAAATAAAAACACTAAATGTTTATACATATCTATATTTAAGCACTAAAATCTTATAGACCTACTATATGAGCAGAAAAGCTTTTTAAATGCGAAGAAATCCGGAGATTATTTTAACAAGAATCCCGGATTTCTTTTTCAATATTTTATAAAATTCTTTAAATCAAGCTTCCATGTTATCGCAGAAAAATGTTTAAAAGATCATTGTTTAATATCCTTTCTACAGAAGCTATCACGGCCAATCCAATACATGCACACAACAAGTATCACTGTATACAATATTGAAAAAACAGCAGATACCGAATCAGTTGGCCTTTCCACCAATCCAAATAGGTTAATGTTACTATTAGATGAAGTATACATAATTTTATTAAACCATTCTATATTTCCAAAAGGAAGGAATTTAGAAATGTATGGACTTAATATTTCTCCTAAAATCATTTGAACAAAGCTTCCACCCCAATATATTCCCATGGATATAGCAACTGAAGCCGCAGTGTTTTTCGTTATACTAGAAAGCATAAATGCCATAGTCGCAAAGAATATCAATGGAACAATTGAACAAAGGCTGTATATCAATTGCGAAAGAGCAAAATTCATTGGTACTAACATACCACTAACATAATAAACATCCGTATAAAAATTGCTAAATCCAAACAATATGCCACTCAATAAAATTGATATAACATATGTATAAAGCGACAAAGCAATAGCTACCAACAATACTGTCATATATTTAGACAAATATATTTTCCATCTTTTCACAGGTGCAATAATCAATGATTTTATCGAGCCGGTTGATATTTCATGAGAAATCATAGAGCCAGCTAAAATAATCAAAATAATTACCGAAAACATATTTCCTATGCTAAATGACATTGTAAATGCCAAGCTAACCTCTGAATTACCATCTGCATCATCTAGAATAGAACATTCAATTTTTTTATTTACAATATCTAAATCTCTTTGAACAAGCTCCAGCTCGTCAGCCGTTAAATTAAAGCCTTTTTCATAATCAACCTTGCTTTCTAATGTCTGCTCAAGCTTTGTTTTTTCCTCTATAAGACTCTCAGCTGTGTATTTTGCTGCCTGCGATTCATATTCTCCAGAAGGACAAATTTGTAATAGTAAATCATAATATTCAAGCTTTCTTTCCTTGTTAGTTGCTGACAAATTAGGATCATTTTCAATTTGTTCTTTCTTGTAATCTACATAATCCTTATAAGTAAAAGAATCAAGCATATCATAATATTTATTTATTTGCCCCTCTATTTCATCCTTTGTCATAAGATTTTCATCAAATGCCGGATCATACCAAGAAGATTCAGATTCCGCTAAAAGATGTTCGTAATGCGATATTTCATCTAAAATATCATTCTTATATGAATATTCACTAACATCGTATTTTTGTCTAAGAACATAAAATACTTCATAGTCAATATCATCACATTTGCAAAAGTACAACTCATCCTCTAATTCATAATATTTATCGGAGTCTTTTTCAACAGTTTTCATTTCTTCCTCTATTTGCTTGATTCTGTCCTTATTTGAGATATAATACTCCTCATCAAACAATAAAGAATTAGATGTTACAGATTCTGTTACAGTCGAAAAAAGCTTAACAAATGCAGTGCACCCAATCATTCCAACAGTCATGATAATAAGTAAAATTAATATAATAATTTTCTTGCTGGCTTTTAATATTTCATTTTGCATTAATACACCAAATTTACGCAATTGAAACACCTCCTCCGGTAATTTCTATAAATGCTTCCTCTAGTGAATTGTCGAGCATTTTTACAGAATAAATATCAATATTTTCGTTTACCAAAAGCCTTATCAAATCAGGAACACTTTCTTTTCCTAAGCAAGCCTTGATTGTATTATTTTCCTCATCGATATCTACTTGGGTTGAGACTGTTTCATCAACCTCGCTACCTGACATATTACCTAAAATCATAGAATTAACGATTTCTCCAGCCTTTTTCAAATCCTCGGCTTTTACCTCTATCGCGCATACTTGTTCTCTTGTAAAGAGATGCAATAATTCGTCGATTGGCTTAACATCAATAATTCTTCCTTTATCTATAATTGCCACTCTGTCACACATCAATTCCATTTCGGCAAGCATATGGCTTGAAACCATTACAGCAATGCCTTCTTCATGTGCAAGCTTTTTCAAAATATCGCGAAGCTCCTTTATTCCCGCAGGATCAAGACCATTTGTGGGCTCATCGAGAATAAGCAGCTTTGGCTTGTGGACAATTGCCTGTGCAACTCCTATTCTCTGCTTCATTCCAAGTGAATATTTTTTTATTTTATCATTTGCTCTTTGCGTCATTCCGACAAGCTCTACTACTTCAGCAATTCTTTCCTGTGTCACACCATCATGGAGTCTAGAATACATTTGAAGATTTTGAATCCCGGTCATATCCTTATACATTTCCGGATTTTCAACTATTCCTCCAACAAGATTCATTGCCTTTTCATAATCCTTTTCCATGTTCATATCACAAATAGAAATATTTCCACTATCTGGAAATAAAAAACCCATAATCATTTTAATGGTAGTTGTTTTTCCAGAGCCATTTGGGCCTAAAAAGCCAAAAATTTCACCAGCATATACATCAAAATTTACATTATCTATTACTTTTTTCTTACCAAAGCTTTTATTTAAATTTTTAACGCTTAAAATCTTTTCCATAATCTGCCCCCCTACCATGACATTACATCGAATATTTCCATACTAGAGTCAAAATAATCTGTAAACAGATAATTATGTGATATTATCTTTAAAGAATCTTTATTTTCGCACAATCTTATGGTGTATTGGCCAGAGCCGGTGTTAAATTCCTTTTCCATCGAAGCAGTATTTTCTGCATCTACGAAAACATAAAAATTACAATCAACGTATTTGCCATCATATGAATCACTAAATTCGCCTAATGATACACTCATTTTAGGACAGAAATTTTCTGTTTGGTACTGTGACAATATTGCATTTTGTATATAAAAATCATATGCACTTTCATCATAAAAATAATTCTTAACTTCATTTTCTATAGATTTTATATATCCATCAGAATCATTTTGGTATTCCAATGGTATATTTCTCCATTGAACATCTTTCTCAAGGAACCCATATACAAAATCCTTGGATTGGGACTTTAATGATTTTCCCTTAACAGATATACAAACTACATAAACAACTACTACCAACAACAAACATAAAAGCACTATAATGCCTCTATTAACCTTTTTCATTAGCTTCACAATTATCACCTCATCATCGCTAACAAATATATCATTTTTTCATTTTTTCTGCAACAACAAATAATGAAGTTCAAATCATATTGACAACGTTAAACCATAGTAGTAAAATCCACAGAGCAGACATACTCTTTGCTTGTCTGTCATACTAATTAACCAGAGCAGATATTGTGCGTTAAGTACCGAAGGATGGGAGTAGAGCCTTCGGGCGAAAAATGTCTTTTGCTTTCAAGCGATTGCATTTGCGGTTCAATGTCACATCCGCTGTAATCTGATAATATTCAGTCACAACAGATGATGCTCTCTTTTAAAGAAAGGGAGTTTTTTTATGTCTTTTCAAGCAAAACACAAAGAATTTCAAAAGCCTACGTTCATTTTTAATTTATATTCACTAGTAGGTATGTCACTTTTTATAGCATTAAGTATAGTATTTGGAAAATATTTAGCCTTTAATATTACCTCAGCCATAAGAATCAGTTTAGAAAATATACCTATAATAATTGCAGCAATTGCATATGGACCGATTGCAGGTGCAATAGTTGGTGCAGCAGCTGATTTAATAGGATGTTTCCTAGTAGGATATTCTATTAATCCTATAATTACATTAGGTGCAATATCAATCGGTATAATTTCCGGAATATCTTACAAAATTTCAATTAAGCTTAGCAGTAAACCGCTTGTCCAAAGCCTTTTTTGTATACTTCCTTCACACATAATAGGCTCAGTTATAATCAAAACAATCGGCTTATACATTTATTACAAATTACCATTTTGGCTCACAATATCCACTAGAGCATTAACATATATAATTGTTTCAATAGCAGAAATAATTGTTTTATATATTTTATTAAATAGAAAGCTGATTACTAAATTTGCAAAAAAGAACTAACATCGGAGGTTTTTTATGAATTACAACGAAGCACTCGAATATATACACGGAATTTATTGGCGCGGAAGCAAGCTAGGTCTTACACGTACGGAAGAAATTTTAAGACTTTTAGGCAATCCACAAAACAAATTAAAATTCATACATGTAGCAGGCACAAATGGCAAGGGCTCAACATGTGCAATGCTAGAAGCTGTTTTTAGAAAGGCAGGCTACAATACAGGTTTATATATTTCACCATATATTCTTCGCTTCAATGAAAGAATGCAATATAACGGTGAACCTATTACTGATGAAGAGTTAGCAGAAATAACAGAATATGTAAGCCATTTTGCAGAAAGTATGCAGGATAAGCCAACTGAATTTGAACTTGTAACTGCTATCGGAATGGAATACTTTAAACGCAAAGGATGCGATATAGTAATACTTGAAACAGGGCTCGGTGGCGAGCTTGATTCCACAAATATAATCAACACCCCGGAAGCTGCTGTAATTACAGCTATAGACATTGATCATATAAAGGAGCTTGGTGGCACAATGGAATCAGTTGCAGCAGCAAAAGCAGGTATTATTAAGGGTGGAAACGTAATATTTTATGGACAAAATGAAAAAGCATTAAATGTCATAAGCAAAAAATGTAAAGAAACTAATGCAAATCTTACGTGTGTTGATTTTTCAACTCTTGAAGTCGTTTCGACCTCAATAGATAAAACTGTTTTTAATTTTACATTAAATGGAAAATTTTATCAAAATATGGAGCTTCCTTTGACAGGTACATACCAAATTTATAATGCTGCTCTTGTCTTAACTGTTCTAGATAAATTATCTGATAAATTCATAATTTCAAAAGATGACATAAAAGCTGGTATTGCCACTGTAAAATGGCCCGGAAGATTTGAAATTTTATGTCACAATCCTACCTTTATTGCCGACGGAGGACACAATCCACACGGAATCAAAGGAACTGTTGATAGTATAAAACAACATTTTCCCGGCAAAAAAATTATTGCAATATTAGGCGTAATGGCAGACAAAGACACCTCTAAAATGTTTGAAATACTTGCGCCACTAATAAAATCAGCGCACACTGTCGAGCCACCAAATCCAAGAGCTATGAAGCCTAATGAATTGGCAAGCAGATTGTCAAAATTAGGAATCAATGCAATCTCTCACAACTCGGTTTATGATGGCGTCAAGTCAGCTTTTGATGAAGCAAATGAAGATGATATAATCTGTGCACTAGGTTCATTTTACATGTATGCATATATATTAGACTCTGTCAAAAAAATTAAACAATAAAAAAAGGCTTCAGAATTCATATCAACTGTGAATTTTGAAGCTTTTTTAAGATGTTTTCATAACATCATCAATATATTTGATATATGGAGGGTATATCAAAAAGCAAATTTTCATCTGTTACATTTTTCTAAATCGTTTATATCTTTGTTCTATAAGCTCATCTACGGGTATATGGAGCTTTCTTTCTGTAGTTACTCTGAATCTTTTTTTCAAAGTATGATATATTCCTGTAAAATCCTTTCCATTTTCGCGGATAACTCTATCTACAATTCCCATTGAAAGTAAATCTGCTGCTGTTAGCTTTAAAGCCTTAGCTGCATCAGGTGCTTTTTTTGAATCCTTCCATAAAATGCTTGCGCACCCTTCAGGAGATATAACAGAATAAACAGAATTCTCCATCATCCACACTTCATCAGCAACACCTAGAGCTAACGCACCACCGCTACCACCTTCTCCAATCAAAAGCGTAATAATGGGAGTTTTTAATGTCATCATTTCATAAAGATTCTCAGCAATAGCCTGACCTTGCCCACGTTCCTCAGCATCTATACCACAATACGCACCTGAAGTATCAACTATGCAAATTACCGGACGGTGAAATTTTTCAGCTTGCTTCATCAGTCTCAATGCTTTTCTATATCCCTCTGGATGTGCAGAGCCGAAATTTCTATCAATTTTTTCAGACGTTTCAGTTCCTTTTTCAAGAGCTATTACAGTGTAAGGAAAGCCATATAAAAAGCCTACACCACCAACAACCGCCTTATCATCGCCAAATCTTCTATCTCCATGAAATTCTGTAAAGTTTTCAAATATATTATTTATATAGCTTTTAGCTGTAGGTCTACCCTTAGCTCTAGCAGCAAGTACTCTGTCATAATCTGTAACACGAGCCATGTTTTACCTCCAATTTTCATTTTTAGCAATCGTTTTATATTCACGTCAATTTCTTTTATGAAGTTTTAGCATTGTTATAAAAAAGTCCTTCATTTCTTTTCGCGGAACAATCTTATCAACAAAGCCTTTTTCCTCTAAAAATTCTGCTGTTTGAAATCCCTCTGGTAGCTTTTGGTTTATTGTCTGCTCAATAACACGTGGACCAGCAAATGCTATTAATGCTCCCGGCTCTGCAATTATTATATCACCCTCCATCGCAAAGCTTGCAGTAACACCACCTGTTGTTGGGTCTGTAAGAACCGTTATATACAAAAGCTTCTTATCACTGTGTCTTTTAACTGCTCCGCTGGTTTTAGCCATTTGCATAAGTGAAAAAGTTCCCTCCTGCATTCTTGCTCCACCCGAAGCCGTAAAACCAATAACAGGCAAATTTTCCTTAGTTGCATATTCGAAAAGACGAGTTATTTTTTCACCCGTTGCACTGCCCATGGATCCCATCATAAAACGGGGCTCCATTGCAAAAATACAAACATCAAAGCCACCAATTTTAGCTCTACCACATATAACTGATTCATTTTCACCAGATTCTTCCTCTGCCTTTTTAATTTTTTGGTTATATTCAGGAAACTTAAGAATATTCTTTGCCTTTAAGTCTGTATCATGTTCAATAAATGTATTTTCATCAGCAAAAAAAGAAATTCTTTGTCTTGCAGTAAGCCTGTAATAATGTCCACATTTTGGGCATGTATGCATGCTGTTTTCTAAATCCTCTTTTAAAATTAAAGCCTTACAAGATGTACATGAGGTCCACAATTCATCACTATTTTTTTCAAATTCTTTTTTCTTCTTTTTCTCCTCTTTTTTGCTTTTTACATTATCATCTGAATTTTCAATGGCACTTTCTGTTTCCAACTCATTTTTTATATATTTAAAAAAATTCTTATATTTCATTTCAAGCCTCCACGTTAGCTTTTAAAGTATACTTAAAACTCAATTTTTCTCCATAAAATCTGTATAATAATCGCCCGAAGCAAAGTCAGGATTATTTAAAATATCTATTTGAGATTGGATATTATTATCAACACCTTCAATAATCAGCTCACCCAATGCCGCCTTCATTTTACGAATGGATTCCTCTCTTGTTCTCGCAAAAACAATCAATTTTCCAATCATTGAATCATAAAAAGGTGGTATCTTATAATCCTGGTAAATCGCAGTATCAAATCTTACCCATGGTCCTCCTGGAATGTGAAGCATAGTAATTCCGGAGCCTGACATTGCAGCATTATCAGCATTAATTCTACACTCTATAGCTGAACCTAAAACACTTACATCCTCCTGCGTAAAGTCTATTTCTCTACCAGCCGCTATTCTAATTTGCCATTTTACTAAATCAAAACCTGTAACAAACTCTGTAACCGGATGTTCAACCTGAAGTCTTGTATTCATTTCCATAAAATAGAAATTACCCTCTTTATCAAGCAAAAACTCGATTGTACCTACACCGGTGTAATTTACGGCTTTAGCTGCAGTAATTGCTACGTTACACATTTTTTCTCTTAATTCGTCAGAAACCTTAGCGCACGGACTTTCTTCAATTAATTTTTGATTTTTTCTTTGTACTGAGCAATCTCTTTCTCCTAATGCAACAACATTTCCAAACTTGTCTCCTATTATTTGAACCTCTACATGTTTAACCGGATATAGACGTTTTTCCATGTAAACTCCACCATCACCAAATGCAGAAAGTGCCTCGCTGCTCGCTGCAGCATATGCTTTAGCTACCTCATCTCGCGAATTTACAAGTCTGATTCCTCTACCACCGCCACCTGCTCTTGCTTTTATTAAAAGTGGATAGCCAATTTTTTCAGCGCAATCTAAAGCGTCCTGAAGAGTAGGTAAAATATCACTTCCCGGAATAATCGGCACATCTACAGCCCTCATAGTTTTTCTTGCTTCTTCTTTATCTCCCATACGGCGAATAACATCTGCCTCTGGCCCTATAAAAGCAACACCACACTTCGCACATAATTCTGCAAATTTAGCATTTTCTGACAAAAGACCATATCCCGGATGAATCGCCTCAGCCTTTGATAATTTTGCCACAGAAAGAATTGCTGGCATATTCAAGTAACTTTCCTTCGCAGCAGCAGGTCCTATGCAATAGCTTTCATCAGCCATATTTACATGTAGTGCATCTCTATCAGCATCTGAATAAACACACACTGTTTTTATGCCCATTTCCTTACAAGCTCTTATAATTCTTACAGCTATTTCTCCTCTGTTTGCAATTAGAATTTTTTTAAACATATTATACCTCCGCAAGATTACACATATCCTGTCTAAAACTATAATTCGTGACTAGGCTTTACTTTTTTACTGCAAAGCTAAATTCTCCACTTACGCACAAATCACCATCAACAAAGCATGCACCTTCGGCAAAATAAAATACACTCTTGTTTCGTACAATTTTACATTCAATAATAATGGTATCTCCCGGCTTAACAGTTTTTTTAAACTTAACATTATTAAGACCACTAAAATATGGTGTAGCACCTTTCACACTATCTGCTAAAATTACGCTACACGCCTGAGCCATAATCTCGCATAAAACAACACCGGGAACAACAGGATTACCCGGAAAATGGCCTTGCAAAAACCATTCATCCCCTTTTACATGATAAATACCCTTTGCTTCGTTTTTACCTGTAACAAAAGCCTCGTCAACTAAAAGCATCGGCTCTCTATGTGGAATAATTTTTTTAATTTCTTCTCTATTCATAAACATCCTCTATCAAAATAAATAATTTTATCATTAATTTACTTATCAAAGTGCATTATTCTAATGCTATCTTAAATAACTTTTGTCCATATTCAACAACATCGCCATTTTTTACTAGAATTTCAACAATTTTGCCTTGTGTCTGTGCTGTAATCTCATTCATAAGCTTCATAGCTTCTATAATGCATACCACATCATCGTGCTTTACCTGTGTTCCTTCTTTAACAAAAGGAGCTGCATTAGGACCAGGAGCTGCATAAAATACTCCCACCATCGGTGAAGTTATATATTTTCCATCATTAGATTCTTTTTCGTCAGCAACATGATTTATATTTGTGACAGATGATGTGTTTAAAGCTGATGGCGACTCACTTTTTAAGCTTGCTCTTTCAATTTTGATTTTTAATTTTCCACTTTCTATTTCCAAATTTGTGACATCATTATTTTTCATTATTTCAGCTAAGCACTTAATTTCATTTGTGTCCATATTTATCCTCCATTCAAAAGTAAAGCATTTTACATTAATACTTTATAAAAAATTAAGAATGACTATATTTTTTTAGAACAATCGCTCCATTATGACCACCAAATCCAAGAGAATTTGATACAGCATATGTGAGCTTACAGTTTATACCCTTGTTGGGTGTAATATCCAAGTCACATTCTTCATCAGGCACTGAATAATTAATAGTTGGTGGAACAAAATCATTCATTAAAGAAAGAGTACAAATTACAGCTTCAATTCCGCCCGCTGCACCAAGCATATGTCCGGTCATTGATTTTGTCGAACTAACATGTAAAGAATATGCTTTTTCACCAAAAACACTCTTAATAGCAGCTGTTTCACTCTTGTCGTTTAAAGGTGTACTGGTACCATGCGCATTGATATAAATTTCATCACAATTTACATTAATCTTTGAGGTTTCGTCAATAATTCCACCTTCTATACAAGCTATTCTAAGTGCTTCCGTTGCAGATATTCCTTCAGGATCCGGCGCTGTCATATGATAAGCGTCACATGTATTTCCATATCCTGTGATTTCAGCTAAAATATTTGCTCCACGATTTACAGCATGCTCATATTCTTCAATAACAATAATACCTGCACCCTCTCCCATTACAAAGCCATCACGCTCTTTGTCAAAGGGAATACTGCTCCTATTAATATCGTTAGTAGTTGATAATGCCATACAATTTGTGAATCCTGCCATAGAAAGAGGGTTTATTGTTGCCTCTGCCCCACCACAAATAATAGCATCAGCTCTACCATCCTTGACAGCACGAAAAGCCTCTCCAATACTATGCGTTCCAGTTGCACAGGCTGTTACTATAGGAACACACGGACCTTTTGCTTTATGCCTGATAGCTATTGTTCCAGATGCCATGTTAGCAATCATCATTGGAACGAAAAATGGTGAAACTTTACGCGGTCCCCCATCTTTTAATTTATATGCTTCATTTATAAATGTAGACATACCGCCTATTCCAGAACCAACATAAACACCGAATCTATTAGAATCGATATTTTCACCTGCTACCAATCCACTCATTTCCACTGCCTGTGATGCTGCAGCAACTGCATATTGCGTATACAAGTCATTTTTTCTTATTTGTCCCTTTTCAAAATATTTCAATGGATCAAAATCCTTGACCTCGGCTGCAACCTTAACCTTAAAATTCTCCGTATCAAAGCTCTTAATGAAATCAATTCCATTTTTACCTTCTACTATTGCATTGTATAATGCTTCTATATCATTTCCTATTGGTGATATTGCTCCAATACCTGTAATAACTACTCTTTTCAATTTATTTACCTCCATCAAACAATCTTAGAAAAAGCGTCTTATATTGCCAACACAAAACCTACATGCACAAGCCGCCATCTACTTTTATTACCTCGCCAGTTATATATCCTGCCATTTCCGATGCTAGGAATAGGACTGCATTTGCAATATCTTCCGTTTTTCCAAAATGTTTTGCAGGAATTTTTTCCAAATATCCCTGTTTTAGCTTATCATCAAGCACTGCTGTCATATCCGTTTCTATATATCCAGGTGCAATCGCATTACAAGTAATACCTCTTGCACCCAGCTCTCTAGCAACAGTTTTTGTAATCCCTATCATACCTGCCTTTGAGCTAACATAGTTTGCCTGACCTGCTGTTCCAAAAATTCCTGAAACAGAAGAAATATTTATTATTCTACCACTTCTTTTTTTAGCCATATGGGAATAAACACCTTTTATTGTGTTAAAAGCGCCCTTAAGATTTACGTCTATTACAGACTCAAAATCTTCTTCAGACATTTTTAATATCAAATTATCCTTTGTAATTCCTGCATTATTCACCAAAATGTCTATTTGACCAAAATCAGAAACTATTTTACTAATTGTTTCTTGTACCTCAGTAAAGCTTGCTACATTACATTTATAAGAAAGAGCCTTTACCCCCTTGTCGTTAGCAAGCTCTACCGTTTCCACGGCAGCAGCCTCATTGCCTGCGTATATAATCGCAACATTTACGCCTGCATCTGCCATTTTCAGAGCAATCTCTCGACCTATACCTCTTGAGCCACCCGTAACCACTGCCGTTTTACCATTCACCAAAAACAAATCAACCATTCCATCACCTTATATTTCCAAAGCTTGTGTATAGTGCAAAGCTTTTACATCCTTGTTAATTTTTCGGATAAGTCCACAAAGAACTTTACCCTCTCCCACCTCAATAAAGGTGTTTATTCCATCATTTATTGCATTTTCAATTGACTTTTGCCATTTAACAGAATTACAAACCTGAAGCGCAACAGTTTCTTTTATATCCTCATTGTCTGATGGATAAGGTTTCCCTGTCAAATTTGCATATATCGGCAATTTGCCTTTTTTAGCCTCATAATTGTTTAAAAATTCTCTAAGCTTTTCCGAAGCTGGTTTCATGAAGCTTGAATGAAATGCTCCACTTACTGCTAAAGACTTAAACTTTCCACCTGCCTCTTTAATAGCAGCTTCAATTTTTTCGCCGTCCTCTTCTCTAAAGGATATTGAAATCTGTCCCGGACAATTAAAATTCACAGCTTCTGCTTTATCAAACTTAGATAAAATCTCCAATAAAGTTTCTTCACTCATCCCTAATACTGCTGCCATTTTTCCAGGATTTTCCTCTGCAGCTTCCTGCATAAATTCAGCTCTCTTACAAACTATTTCAAAGCTTTCTTTTTCTGTATAAATGCCGGCATAACCTAATGCTGCAATCTCACCTAATGAAAAGCCTAACACTGCATCAGCCTTTATACCCTTTTCCTCTAATGCCTTAGTTGCTGCTAAATCAACAGTAAAGAGACAAGGCTGAGTGTTCATAGTTATATCCAGTTCCTCTTTTGTAGCTTCAAAGCACTGTTTTGAAGTATTTACTCTAATTCCATCAGCCATTTTGAAAACCTCTGCTGCAGCTTTTGATTTTTCAAAAAGCTCCTTACCCATTCCCTGTTTTTGCGCTCCCTGTCCTGAAAACACAAATGCTATTTTTTCATCCATATAAATCCTCCCATCTTGGCAAAGCTCGGTTTTAAATTAATAAATAAACCTTTGCGCTTGCTCGAGATATTTGATAGCTTCTTCAATAATTTCCTCAATTATTTCCTGTGCGGTTTGCTCCTTCTTAACTAATCCAGCTATCTGACCCGCCATAAAACTACCTTTTTTTACATCACCTTCTACTGCAGCCATTCTAAGTGTTCCGGCTCCGAAAGCCTCTAATTCTTCAATGGAAACATTTACATCTGCTTCCATTTTGGCATAATTAGTAGTAAAGGGTGATTTTAACGCTCTTACAGGATGTCCTGTTTTCTTTCCTGTAACTATGGTATCTCTGTCACCTGCTTTTATGACTCTATCTTTATATTCTTGACTTATATTACATTCCTTTGCTGATAAGAAGCGTGTTCCCATTTGAATACCCTGTGCACCAAGCATTAATGCTGCTGCAAAGCCTCTTCCGTCAGCTATTCCTCCTGCCGCAAGAACAGGAATATTTACTGCATCACAAACCTGAGGTACAAGAGGCATTGTGTTCATTTCACCAATGTGACCTCCAGACTCTCCACCTTCTGCAACCACTGCCACAGCACCTGCTTTTTCTGATGCTTTTGCCATTGAGGCTGCTGCAACCACAGGAATGACCTTTATGCCTGCTTCGTTCCATGCTGGCATATATGGTGTAGGCTTGCCAGCTCCTGTTGTTACCACAGCAACCTTTTCTTCTGCCACTACCTTCGCCACATCAGGTGTATGAGGACTCATTAACATTATATTTACGCCAAACGGCTTATCTGTCATTTCTTTTGCTTTTCTTATTTCGTTTCTTACCCACTGTGCGTCTGAATTCATTGCTGAAATAATTCCGAGACCGCCTGCATTGCTTACTGCCGCAGCTAGGTTAGCATCTGAAACCCAAGCCATTCCCCCTTGAAATATTGGATATTTTATTCCTAACAATTCACACAAAGGCGTTTTAATAGTTTTCATTTAATTTTCCTCCAAGTCTATTTTAATTATTAAATTCCCCAACGAATAATCATCGCAGAAGATACAAGACCTCCACCAAAAGCAGCTAAGGCTAATATATCATTCTTTTTTATTGTTCCTGATCTATTTAATTCATCTAACGCTATTGCAATTCCCGAAGAAGAAGTGTTTCCATATTTTTGAATAGTCGATACGTATTTATCCTCTGATATACTCAGCTTTCCTTGTACAGAATCCGTTATTCTTTTATTTGCTTGATGTAAAATAACGTGATTCACATCCGACTGCTCAAGTCCTGCTTCCTTTATTGCAGCTTTTATATCTCTGCATGCAGAAGTCACAGCAAATTTGAAAACCTCTCCTCCATTCATGCTTATGACAGGTTTTCCTTCTTCATTATAATCAATGTTTAGAACCTCATAATTTCCCTTTGCTTTTTCTATTGTAGCTAACAAGGCATTTTCTTCTGATCTTTCAACTACTGCTGCACCACTTCCATCACCAAAAAGTACACATGTATTTCGATCCTTCCAATCTACTAATCTTGACATAGCCTCTGTAGATATTATCAATATTCTATTGATTTTAGGATTACTTTTGATAAATGCTGCTGCAATGTTTAATGCATATAAAAATCCCGCACAGGCTGCATTTACATCGAACGCTGGACACTTTAAATTCATTTCCTTTTGAACACAGCATGCAAGTGATGGCGTAATATAATCCCCATGTACAGTAGAGCATATTAAATAATCTACATCATCTGTCTCTATGCCTGCATTTTCCAATGCCGCCAAGCCTGCCTTTACTGACATTTCAGTTCGTGTTTGGTTTTTACTCAAAATGTGTCGTTCTTTTATACCTGTACGAGTACTTATCCACTCATCTGATGTATCTACCATTTTTGATAAATCATCATTTGTTAAAATATTATCCGGAACATAATGTCCCGTTCCTATTATCCTACATCCTGTTGATTTCTCATTCATTTTATATACTTCGCTCCATCCAACTCTCTTATATAATAATCAGCTTCTATATTGTATTATTCCCAATATTTGGAATTTCATTTCTTTAAATTTTCAAAGAAGCCTTTTATTTTTTTTAGGCTTTTCATTAATATTTCTAACTCTTTATCATCTAACTCCTTCGATAAATCTCTCATAAGGCGTTTATGTATGTATACATGAACCTGATTGATTTTTTTGCCTTGCTCGGTAAGAATGATTCTTACACTTCTTTTATCTTCAGAATCCTGTTTCTTACTTAAATATCCTTTTTTTACTAATCCATTCACAGAAATAGTAGCTGCAGATAAGGTATAATTCATATCATTTGATAAATCTGTGATCGTAGCGCCACCTTCTTGCTCATACTCACTTACAGCCTCCATCAAATGCAGCTCACCAATGGTAAGATTTAAATGCTTATTTTTCTTTATTTTCTTTTCCTCAAGATCATTTATTGTGTTATATGTACTTTTGAGGAGCTTATTTAGTTCGTCATATTTTTGTTTCTCTTTCATAAATCCAACTACACCTTATCTTTAAGTTCTAACAAATCAGTAATATATATATTATGAATTTATATATAAATTAGTTAAGTAATTTAATTAATTTATTTAAGTATATCCTCACAAAATAACTTTGTCAACAAAAATATAGATAATCATCAAAAAGATTAATTTCTGATATTATTTTCCTTAAGCTTTTTCTATAAAAGATCCGCAAAATTGATTTTATTCCAAATACTCAATGCTTCCAATGAATCTTTTTTAAAAAAAACAACCCCTTCAGTTTTAATATAAAACTAAAAGGGTGTATAAAATTAGCTCAATCATTCTAGCTTTAGAATATGCTCATTTATATTATTATACGATGTTTAATCTACATTTTCTGGCATTTGAGATATAAGCACTTGTCTAGGATTGTTACCATCACGGCAACTAATATATCCCTTGCTTTCAAGCTGGTCAATTATTCTTGATGCTCTACTATAGCCAAGACCCAACTTTCTTTGTAAAAAAGATGCTGAAATCTGTTTTGTATCTATAGCAATTTGCAAAGCATCATAAAAAAGTTCATCTACATCACTATCAGCACCTGACGAAGCAGACAAAGAACCTTTTTTCCCTTTTTCAGGAATTTTCGCATTTTCAACCTCAGAGCTAACCTGCTCATCATAAACAGCTTCTCCATATGATGTCTGCAAAAATTTAACTACATTTTCTATCTCCTCATCTGAAACAAATCCGCCCTGCGCTCTTGTCGCTTGTAAAGCGCCAACCGGATGATAAAGCATATCTCCACGTCCCAAAAGCTTTTCAGCACCCGCAAAGTCCAATATGGTTCTTGAGTCTACCTGCGACGCAACCTTAAATGCAATTCTCGAAGGAATATTTGCTTTAATCAATCCTGTAATAACGTCAACCGAAGGTCTTTGTGTTGCAACCACCAAATGCAGTCCTGCAGCTCTAGCCTTTGCCGCAAGTCTGTTAATAGCATCTTCGACAGAGTCTCTTGCAACCATCATAAGGTCAGCCAGCTCATCAATAACAATAAGAATTCTAGGCATCTTGTCCATGTTATTTTCATAAGCATAATTATTATATGCAGTAATTTCTCTTAATCCAAATTTTGCAAATTGCTTATATCTGTTCTCCATTTCCTGGACTGCCCACGCAAGCGCCGCCGCAGCTTTTTTAGGCTCAGTGACTACAGGAATAAGTAAGTGAGGTATTCCATTATAAATACCAAGCTCAACCACCTTAGGATCTATCATAATCATACGAACATCGTCAGGTGAAGCCTTATACAATATACTCACAATCATACAATTTATACAAACACTTTTACCCGATCCAGTCGAACCAGCTATTAACAAATGTGGCATTTTGGCAATATCTGCAATAATAGGTCTTCCTGAAATCTCTTCACCAACACAAAAAGCCAATGATGACTTATGATTCATAAATGTGTCTGTTTCAATAAGATCTCTTAAAAATACTGTTTGCACTTCCTCGTTAGGAATTTCAATACCGATTGCTGCCTTTCCTGGAATTGGCGCTTCGATTCGTATACCAGGAGCTGCTAAATTCAATGCAATATCATCTGATAGATTCTTAATACGACTTACTTTAACTCCAGAATGAGGTTGAAGCTCATATTGCGTAACGGTTGAGCCTCTAGAAATATGAATTACCTTTGCTTCTACTCCAAAGCTGCGCATAACTGCTTCAAGCTTTCTTGCAACTCTAGCTGCTTGTTTTCTATGCTCCTCATGAAGATCATCCGATTCAGGATTAGCATTAAGAAGAGAAAATGCAGGTGAATCATATATAGTATCAAATTTGCTTGTTGTGATTTTTAATTCTGTAGCTTCCTTAGGTGGAGAAATAGTTTCTACTGTTTCGTCCATTCCTGGAAGAATAGTTGGAATCGCCTCTACTGGTTCTTTATTAAGTTCCTCATCGTTATGAAGATTTTCTGCCTGCTCTACTCTTTTCTTTCTTTTTCGATTCGCTGAGGTTTCAAACTCAAAATCCATTGTATAAGCATCATTCATGTCATTAAACGAATTATCCAAGGCTTCATCAACTTCATCTCTTACATTATCTTGAATATCATTTCTTACAGGCTTTTGTTTCTTATCATTTTTAGTAGCAGGAGAGGTATTTTCTTTATTGTTATCTTCTTTAAAACGCTCTTTTACACCCTTAAACCAATTGCCTACACTTTTGGCTCCAACCGCCGCCTTATCTGCAACATTAGAAACAGAAAAGGAAAACAAAAATACAGCTAATACCAATATAGAAGGAATCAAAACTACAAGTGCACCAGCTTTCTCAAAAAACTTCTGCAAAATGCAGCTTATACCGCCACCTATTACGCCTCCAAGATTGGATTTCCACAATGCTTCAAAAAGCTGAAAGAAGCTCAGAGAAGCATACTCCTCACTATAATTACTTCCCAATGTATGCAAAAGAGTAGAAAGAAGTAAAGTAAAAGAAGCAATCAAAACACATCTTTTGGTACTAAATACCGAATTTTCTGTACCACGAAGCAAGCTCCATGATAAGACAAAAACAAGTAAAGTTAGAATGATAGTTGCTACACTACCAAATAGACCTTTAAACAAGCCTATAAAAAGCTGACCTATAATTCCTGTTTTGCCAAAAAGAGAAAAAACCATAAAAACACCAATAGCACACAAAATTATAGCAGAAATTTCCTTATGCTTATTATTTTGTTTAACCTTAACTGGTGCTTTCTTTTTGTTAGCGCCATTTTTAGTACTTGATACCTGATTTATCTTTCGTTTACCGTCACTCAATTTACTTTTCCTCCTTGGCTTTTTAACAGCTCAATTATACTACAGTACTTTTTTTACCGCAACATAAATCCGTATATGCTTTTTATCGCTATAAAAAAGTTACTCGTTAGGACGATTTTCTAAAACCCTTTGCCGCTACAGAGCAAAAAATATACCTACCAAGATTGATAGGTGACGATGTGCATTTCAAATATGAGTGTTATTTTTTAAAGATATACATTCAGGTTTCGGACAAGATAACCCATCCAGACACCTTTAGTCACGAAGTAGATACTCTGCTAAGAATTAAAGATGTCTATCTTAAAACAGTGTTCGCAAGAATAAGAAATCTCGAATATCAATATGAGGGTGTTAGAGTTATTGCCGTGGCAGATTGTATGCTGAACAAATAACAACTTCCCAAAAACGAAAAATTTACAAATTTGTATAACGCAATTATTATCCCACATATGTTTTTTCGCTGTTCATTTTAAAATATTATAGTTGTATTCTATCCGGATATTTTTTGCATATATAAGATATAAAATCTTGGTTTATTTCTTTATTCTTAAGGACTTCTTTTGCTGCCTCTCCTGCTAACTTCAAAAGCTCTACATCAGCATATAAATCTGCAATTTTTAAATTAGGTATACCATGCTGCTCTACTCCAAAAAAATCTCCCGGACCACGAATTTCCAAATCTTTTTCCGATAACATAAAGCCATCTGAAGATTTTTCCATAATTTTCATACGTTCTGTTACTTTTTCTGAGAAAAGTATGCAATATGATTGAATATCATTTCTTCCTACTCTACCGCGTAATTGATGGAGCTGTGACAAACCAAACCTCTGTGCATTTTCAATCACCATTATAACAGCATTAGGCACATCTACACCTACCTCAACAACCGTTGTACTGAACAAAATTTGTATTTTCCCATCCTTAAAATCTCGCATAACAGATTCCTTTTGTAAAGCTGTCATTTTACCATGCAAAAGACCACAAGAAATGCCAGAAAAAACGCCTTTGGACATACTTTCATACGAATCTATTGCACTGCGAAGCTGCATCGTTTCACTTTCTTCAATTAATGGATAAACCATATAAACCTGTCGTCCTTCTTCAGCTACCTCTCTAATTCTTTTACACACCTTATCGTATTTCGAATAATCAAAGGCATATGTTTTTATTTCTTTTCTCCCCGGCAATGTTGTTTTAATTGTAGAAATATCCATATCACCATAAAGAATTAGGGCAAGTGTTCTAGGAATGGGCGTTGCTGTCATAACTAACACATCAGGCATTGTTTTTTGGTTAGAAAGTGCTGCTCTTTGGCGCACACCAAAACGATGCTGTTCATCCGTAATTGCAATTCCTAAGTTGTGATATTTTACAGATGGCTGTATTAAAGCATGGGTTCCAATTATGCATTTAGCTTCTCCACTCTCAATTTTTGAAAGTACTTCCTTTTTTTCTTTTTGTGAAAGTGAGCCTGTAAGCAATACAGGTTTAATTCCCGTTTCAAGAAGCAAATTGCTAATGTTAAAAAAATGTTGCTCAGCTAAAATCTCTGTTGGTGCCATATATACACCTTGATATCCTGAAAGGCATGCCTTTAATAATGACATTACAGCTAAAATTGTTTTTCCGGAACCAACATCTCCCATAACAAGTCTGTTCATAGCTTTATCATTATCCATATCCTTTGATATTTCCTGCCATACAGAAATCTGTTCGTTAGTAAGCTCAAATGGTAATGATTTTATAAATTTATCAATATCATTATCGTAATTATCATTTTTGAACGAAATGCCACATCTGTCGTTATAATTTTTTTCTTTCACTAAAAAAAGCATAAGTTGTATTGTAAATAGTTCCTCAAATTTTAGCCTTTTTCTGCTTCGTGATGCCATTTGAATATTTTGTGGAAAATGAACATTTCTTATAGCATCGCCTCTATTTAACAAAGAGTACTTTTCAATAATACTCTTTGGCAAGGTCTCATAATCTATAGGTTCTACAAGCATTGCCTCGGTAATAATTTTTCGTATAATATTTTGTGTAAGCCCATTTGTCAGGGGATAAATTGGCTGTATCCTAAAAAATTTTTCATCCCATTTATCTTCATATTTCGTAAATACCGGATTTACCATATGAAATCCATACTGATTTTTCTCAACCTTACCATAAAATGCATAAAGCTCCCCCGTTTCAAATTTATGCATACCATACTTGCCACCAAAAACAGATATATTCATTTGTCCTGTTTCATCATAAATCTGTAAATTTGAAACTGATACTGTGCGGTTAATTTTTTTTAATGTATTTTTTCTTATATAAGCACAAACAGTACAACTCTTATCCTGTATCATATCTGAAATTTTACAAATATTAGTTCTGTTTTCATATTTCACTGGATATAAAGAAATAAGCTCCTCTAATGTATTAACACCTAAATTATGAAGCTGCGCCGCACGAGCCTCTTTAACACCCTTTAAAAAAGTAACCGGCACTGACAAATTTATCACCTCTAGCTTATTATAAATGATTGCTTTCGCTATGACAAATAAATTAATGCAGTATTAAGCAAATTTAATTTCCCCAGATTGACAAATATTTTACCCTGTCTTATACTTTTCGTTGTGAGGTGTATTAAATGATACGTGTAGTTGCAGGCAGTGCTGGCGGATTAAAGCTTCAAACACTTTCGTCAGATAACACAAAGCCTACATTAGATAGAGTCAAAGAAGCTGTTTTTAGTATGCTGCGTGATGATATTTACGGAGCTACTGTTTTAGACCTTTTTTCAGGTAGTGGTGCACTCGGCATTGAGGCATTAAGCCGCGGTGCTTCTAAATGTTATTTTAATGACAAGAGCAAGGATTGTTTTTTATGTATAAAAAACAATCTAAATCATACACACCTTATGGAAAAAGCTGAAATTAATTGCTTTGATTACACAGAAGCTCTTGCATATTATAAGAAAAAAGATATTAAATTTGATTTAGTACTCCTTGACCCACCTTATAAAAAGGAGCTTTATGAGGAAGTAATCACCCTTCTTGTAAAAATGAGACTTCTTTCAGAAATGTGTACTATTATGTGCGAACACAGCACTGACACAAAACTTCCCGATAAGATTTTTGGTTTTCAGGCAAGCAAATCAAAAAAATATGGAACAGTAAGTATAACACTTTATAGAAACGAGGAATATTATGAATAAAAACATAAAAATTGCAGTATATCCTGGTAGCTTTGATCCATTAACTAATGGACATTTAGATATTATACGAAGAGCTTCAAAATTATTCGATTTTGTAATAGTAGGAGTTTTAACAAATAGTGCAAAAAAGCCGATTTTTTCTAAAGAGGAAAGAGTATCGATGATAAAAAAATGCACTCAAGACCTTGACAATATTGATGTAAAAATGTTTGATGGTCTTTTAGTGGATTTTGTTCGTGAAAACAACGCTGTTGCAATAGTAAAGGGTTTGCGTGCTGTTTCAGACTATGAATATGAGCTTCAAATGGCTGCATTAAATAAACATATTGCCGATGAAATCGAAACAGTTTTCTTAATGGCTACTGTCCAAAATTCTTTCTTAAGCTCTAGTATCGTAAAAGAGCTTGCTAGAAACGGTGGCAACATTACCGGTCTTGTCCCCGATCAAATAATTGATGATATAATGGCAAAAATCTATTAATTAAAGCGAAAATTCCTATACTAATGATTTTAGAAGAATTATTACTATTTAAGTGAGGTTTTATTATGTCCATAAATGTTATTTCACAAAATGTTATGTGTTGGGAAAAAGAAGAACTAGGCACATATAAGATTAGACGTCCCCTTTTAAAACGCGTTTTTAATAATTATGATGCAGATATCATAGGAATGCAAGAAGTTACAGAAAGATGGGAAAAATACTTTGATAATGATTTGAAAAATTTCGACAAATTACTCGTATACAGGAGCGAATCGTCAAAGGAAGCTGTTCCTATTTATTGGAATAAAAATAAATTAACAGTTGTTGACTCTGGTTATTTTTGGCTTTCGGAAACTCCTGAAGTATCATCAAGCAGTTGGAATTCAGGGTGTGTAAGAATTACCTGTTGGGTTTTATTTAAAATCAAGGAATCTGGTAAAGTATTTGCCTTTGTAAATACACATTTAGATCATGCAAGTGAGCTTGCAAGAATTAATGGAATTAAACTCATAGACAGTTTTATAAAAAACAAGTTTGGAAGTGACATACCTCTTGTTCTAACAGGAGATTTCAATTCCTCACCTAACTCCGAAACAATAAAAACTGCGAATAATTTTCTTAATGACACTAGACATATTGCAAGCAAAACTACTACAGATCTTACATTTCACGCATATCAGCCTGATGCAAATGTTATTATTGATTACATTTTTGTAAGTAAGAATATCAAATGCTCTGAATTCAAAATTATAAAAGAGTTAGATGATAAAGGCAGACCTCAGTCAGACCATTTTGGTGTATTTGCCAAGCTAGATCTATAAAATAGCTAATATATTTAACAAAAAAATTCACGGCCTATTTTTATAAGCCGTGAATTTTAATTTATGGAATTATTTTATCAAGCTCCAAAGTAATATGCTGCTCTACCGATAGGTGCTGCATCACCAGTCTTGTAGAATCCAAATACATCTCCTTCTGTGCAATTATCAGCCCATTTGAAGCCAATATTCGCACTACCTTTAATTCCAAGATCTGCCTTAGGAATCTTAACCATCATCATATTTCCGCTTACACGGTAATCGACTGTAGAAACATCACTTACAGAATAATCTGCGCTATCAGCTAATTTTCCTAAATATGCTTTATCGCTTTCAGGTGTCTTGTAGTTTAATACATAATTAAAGCCATCCCAGCCTGTTGTATTTCCAGTAGAAATATAAAGATTCATCCAATTATTACCTTCTGCTGCTGTTATATCTTCAACTGTCTTGACAAAGAAGTATAGATTCTCTGCATCTTGAGAAACCTTCATTTCTTCAATGTCGTTTCTACCTGATTTGTCCTCATACTTTTCATTCTCAAAGCCAGCTTTTTTACGATCAACAGTATCGTCTACATAATCCTTATAATATGAAACTACATTATTCCATTGTGAAAAGCCTGCTGTAACATCAATTGTCTTACATGTAACATCAACTTTACCTGCATTTCCCTTATATTGACGAATATATGACATCATTTGAATATAATAGTTATCACCATAACCGCCCTCCATAGGCTCTACATCACGGCTGCCATTTGGATCTGAGCAATCTACAAAATGGATAGGCTCGCCCTGGAATTCTGCTGGTTGTCTTTGAGCAACCCATTCATTCCAACCTGTAATGAAAATAATTTCAGGATCAATGCCTAGTGCCCATTCAAACTGCTCCGCAAAGTTGTATCCATAGAGATACGCATTTTCAGATGTGTCATTTGCACCATCATGCCAGCTTCTTGTTCTGTCGTTATGTCCATACCATGATGTAGCACTGAATGAAACCGTGTCAGAGTGTTGAGCTAAAGAAACACTAACAACTTCTTTACGTCCATTCATTCCATATACAGCCTTGTCTGTATAAATTCTATCGAACTGCTCACCAAACTGGTCATCGAATTCCATCCAAGGGAAACCATCATCTTTTCTTTCTTCTATAGGCCATTGACTTTCTTTAATGCGGAAAAAGTCTTTAACCTCTGTGCTCGCCTCTGCTGATTTACCTATAATCATAGGCTTACCATCCCAGTTAAACCAAAGATGTGAATACTCAGGATATTTTTCATAAATAGACTTATAAATATTATCCATTGTTGAACCACTGTCTGTATTTGTCATAAATGCAATCTTTGGAACGTCCCAGCCAGCTTGATAATATTCGTCAAGAATCTGAATGAATCTCTTAGCTGATTGTGTATAAGGATAACCATTTGTTGTATCGAAAACAACAAAATCTATGTCTGCATCTGTAAGCATTTGTACATGCTTTCTCATAACCCATTTATCACTTTGAACATAATATCCAAACATAGGCTTGCCCCAGAAATGGTGTTCGCCTATTTGTCCACCACCAGCCGCAATCCAACCTGCCTCTGACTCAAGAGCACCTGGTTTCTGTGAAATTAAGCTGTTATCATATGGACCTTTAGTACCATGCTGGCCAGCCCACAAGAAATAGAATATGCCCACATAACGATCGTCCTTTAATTTACCATCAGTAATAGTAAGCTTTCTTTCTAAATCGTCTACTGCCGTAACAGAGCTGTTTTTATATTCTACTGTATTAGCATAATTGTCATCACTTTCTTTATCAGCCTCAATTTCAACAGCATTTTCAGGTAATTCTACTTCAGTATTTTCATTACTATCCTCAGGAGTTTTTGTAGCTTCTGGAGCAGAAGTTTGCTGTGTAGAGCCACTCTCACTAGAAGCCTGCTGTGTAGAACCACTTTCGCTCGGCTTCTCGCCATCTGAGCAGCCAGCAAGTCCTAGCACGGTACACAAAACAAGCATCCATGCAAGAATAGCCATTTTTTTACTAAATCTTCTTTGTTTCATAGCAATCCTCATTTCTTAAAAATATTTAAAGATTTTTGTCAACATTGAACATTTTAACACAAGAATTATCATGTTGCAATTAATGTTTTAAAATAAATCAAACAACGAAACCTGATTCGTATCTGGCATACCCTCGAAGCACCCTTCTAATCTTAATGTCTCAATTACCGATTTATTTACACCAGCACTTAATTGTAAATCCTCTATAGACAAGAAGGTTTCACCATTTTTAACTCTTTCGTCCCTAGCTCGAACAATATTCATAGCAGCTGCACCTCCAACACCTTGGAAAGCTGCAATAGGAGGACGAATTTTCCCATTTTCCGGTTTAAAAAAAGTCGCATCCGATTTGTATATATCAACAGGTAGAAATTCTATTCCTCTTGCATACATTTCCACCAGCAAATTATATAGTGCAGCTTGTGCCTTATCCTTTGCACTCATTTCTCCTTTTTTAGCTTTTTGAGACGCTTCTTCTCCTTCTTCATCACCAAAATCCACAGCCTCAGCATCAGAACCAAGTAAATTCAAAAGCGCCATTTTACCATACATTCTATCTATTCCATGAATCATGGATGCACCGTCAAAGTCATCAATTTTCATTGAAAAACGAGCCGCATAATATGCTACTGGTTCATAAAGCTTATACCATGCTATACGGAGAGATAAAATAACATATGCAACAGCGTGAGCCTTCGGGAACATATATTTAATCTTTTTACAAGAATCTATATACCAGTCAGGCACATCATGCTCTCTCATAGCAGCCTCCCATTCTGGTTTTAGGCCTTTTCCTTTTCTTACTGCCTCCATTATGTCAAACGACATTTTCTTATCCATGTTTTTGTTTATAAGATAAAGCATAATATCATCACGACAACAAATAGCCTGTGAAAGTGTGCATGTACCTTCTGAAATAAGTGTTTGTGCATTTCCGTTCCACACATCAGTTCCATGTGAGAGTCCTGAGATACGAACTAGTTCAGAAATCGACGATGGCTTCGTTTCCATAAGCATCTTAGTTACAAAGCCAGTCCCCATTTCCGGAATACCAAGCGTTCCCAATGGGATAGGCTTTTTAAGCATACTTTCATCAAGTCCCAATGCATCAGATGAATTAAACAGAGAAAGCATCTTTGCGTCATTTATATCTACAGTTAAGCTGTTAATATCTGTATATTCTTCTAACAATTTAAGCATTGCTGGACCTTCGTGACCAAGAATATCGAGCTTTAAAATATTATCATGCAGAAAATGATAATCAAAGTGTGTTGTAATTGTATCAGAATTTTCCTTTTCTGCCGGGTGCTGAACAGGTGTGAAATCATAAATTTCTTTATCTCTTGGAATAACAATTATTCCGCCCGGATGTTGTCCGGTTGTTTTTCTTACACCCTCAAAGCCACTTGCAAGACGATTAATTTCTGCATTTGATACCTGCTTTCCTCTTTCTTGCAAATATTTTATTACATAACCTCTGGCAGACTTATCTGCAAGACCTGCAATAGTACCGGCTCTAAACACCTTACCCTTACCAAATAGAACCTCTGTATATTTATGTGCATTTGACTGGTCCTCAGATGCAAAATTCAGGTCAATATCTGGAACCTTGTCCCCTTTAAAGCCTAAAAATGTTTCAAATGGTATATCATATCCATCTCTAATCAAGCGTTCTCCACATTGTGGGCAATCCTTTTCAGGCATATCAAAGCCACAGTCATATCCTTGATTTTCATGAAATTCATAATAACCACATTTTTTGCATCTATAATGAGCCGGAAGTGAATTGACTTCAGTAATACCCGCCATAAATGCTGCAACAGATGAACCTACAGAACCTCTAGAGCCTACCTGGTAACCATTTCTAGCCGATTCTGCCACAAGCTCCTTTGCCGTTATATACATAATGGAATAACCATTGCTTATAATTGAATTTAGTTCCTTTTCCAATCTTGCTTCTACTAATTCCGGCAAATTTTCTCCGTAAATAGAATGTGCTTTTTCATAACAGCTCGTTCTTAATGTTTCATCTGAGCCTTCAATTACAGGAGGATAAAAGCCGTCAGGAACTGGTCTTATTACATCTATTTGCTCTGCAATTTTCCGCGTATTTTCAACTACTATCTCATATGCTCTATCTTCCAGATATTCAAATTCTGCAAGCATTTCCTCAGTTGTTCTCAAATATAATGGCGGTTGTGAATCGGCATCACTAAATCCCTGAGCCGCCTGTAAAACTGTTCTGTATATTGCATCCTCAGGATTTAAAAAGTGAACATCACAGGTAGCTACTGTCATTTTCCCAAGCTTATCACCTAAGGATACTATCTTTTTGTTTATATTTTTAATAGCATCTAAACTTTCAACTTCCCCATTTCGGACCAAATACATGTTATTTTCAAGTGGTTGTATTTCTAGATAATCATAAAAGGCTGCCATTTTTTCAAGCGTTTCATCCGATTCACCACGAAGCACTGCATCAAAGAGCTCACCTTCTGAACAAGCACTACCTATTATCAAACCTTCTCTGTGTGCCTCTATTTCAAAGCGAGGCATTCTAGGTCTTTTATGATAATAATTCAAATTTGAATATGATATCAATTTATACAAATTCTTTAATCCTACTAAATCTTTAACTAATATTATACAATGCCATGAAGGTAACTTTTTTGCTTCATCATGTGACATTTCGGGTGTTCTGTCACATAAATAGCACTCACATCCATAGATAAGCTTTAAAGCATCTGGTTCTCCTTTTTTTGAATTTTTCTTCATTGAATTAAACATATCAGGATATGCTTGTGCTGTGCCATGGTCTGTTATCGCAACTGCATCATGTCCCCAGCTTACTAACTGCTTTACTAAATCTCCAGGTCTGGTAAGTCCATCTTGCGCACTCATATTAGTATGCAAATGTAGTTCAACTCTTTTTACAGGGGCATTGTCCTTTCTAAATACAGGCTTATACTCAACAATGCTACGTGCCATTATTGTTAACTCTCTAGTATATTTATCCTGCGATGCCTGTCCATATACGGTTATATATTTACCCTCTTTAAATGTGGATTTAACAAATTTCAAATCAAATTCATCAAAGAAAAATTTAGCTACAACTGAATAAGTATTATCAGTCATTTCGATCATTGCTATATATGAGCCACTTGGTATTTGTTTATCCTCATACTTGAAAATTTTGCCCGAAACAGCAACGTAGCCAGAATCCTGATCAATATCTGACATCTTACTTATTACGCTATCAATTTCTCTACCTAAATATATTGTGTTACCATGAGAGTCCTTTTTTAATTCTTCTCCCTCTTCCGGTGTAAGCTTTTTCTTTTTTGAAAATTTCCCGTCACCTTTGTTTGTATATTCGCCTTTACTTTTATAAGCATAGCCTCCGGAGCCCGAATTACCTCCCTCTCCAAAATAACTATGTCCGTTCGAATTCCTTGCAGCCATTTTTATTGTTTCTTTTTGGGAGGCTTCATATTCCTCTAATGTGAAATCAACCTCAACTGTATCTGCAATGTTAGAAGAATATTGCGGAAAATCGTTTGGAAATGGAATTGAGTCTTCCACAGGCGGCTCATCTGGAATTGGCGGATAAAAATCAGGTTCAACCTCAGCCGGTCCAATATATTCCGGAAAAGCTGGTACTTCCACATCATCCCACGGAGCATTATTTTCAATGTTTTCTGTATTTTTTATTTCATTTCCTCTTTCTATATTTTCATCGAGGTCTTTCTCAAAAAATATTTCTGAGTTTTTTATATTTATTTCAATGTTTATTGAAGCATCAGCTTTTAATTTATTACGCCAAAAAGCCTCCTCTTTTGCAATTTCAGCTTCTGATATTGGTTCTTTTGTTTCAAAAAACAAAGCAATTTTTCTTTTATCATTATATATTTCAGCAGATATTATTCGCATAAAAACACAGCCTTTTAAAAATTTCAGTAGTGAAATTATATCACCACGATATTTTTTGTAAAGAGAAAGGTTTTAACAGTTTCTCTTTATGTTGCTATAAAAAATACACATAACGATCTATAGAAATATTCATAGAATTATTAGAATATATTTTTTAAAAAACAATTTTAGATAAATAACTTTTTATATACTATTAATAAAAAAACTGCAGCTTTCTATTATTGAAAACTGCAGAATTTATAATTTAATTTACATTAAAATAAAAGCAAATCTTATTTCTGTGCTTCTTCAATTGCAACTGCACAAGCAACTGTCATACCAACCATTGGGTTGTTACCTGCACCGATGAGACCCATCATCTCAACGTGAGCAGGAACTGATGAAGAACCAGCAAATTGAGCATCGCCATGCATACGTCCCATTGTATCTGTAAGACCGTATGAAGCAGGACCTGCAGCAACGTTATCTGGGTGAAGTGTACGACCTGTACCACCACCTGAAGCAACTGAGAAATATTTCTTACCATGCTCCAATGACCATTTCTTATAAGTACCTGCAACAGGATGTTGGAATCTTGTTGGGTTTGTTGAGTTACCTGTAATAGAAACGTCAACATCTTCTTTTCTCATGATAGCAACGCCCTCGTTAACATCGTTAGCACCATAGCAACGAACACTTGCACGATCACCATTTGAGAATTTAACTTCACGAACTACTGTAAGCTCTCTTGTTGTGAAGTCATATGAAGTTTCAACATAAGTAAAACCATTAATTCTTGAAATGATGTACGCTGCATCCTTACCAAGTCCGTTCAAAATAACTTGGAGAGGTTCTTTTCTAACCTTATTAGCTGTTCTTGCAATACCAATAGCACCCTCAGCAGCAGCAAAAGATTCGTGACCTGCTAAGAAGCAGAAGCATTTAGTTTCTTCTCTTAAAAGCATAGCACCTAAATTACCATGTCCGAGACCAACTTCTCTTGCATCTGCAACAGAACCAGGGATACAGAAAGCCTGTAAACCGATACCAATTGCTTCAGCAGCATCAGCAGCATTAGTAACATTTTTCTTAAGTGCGATAGCGCATCCGAGTGTATAAGCCCAAACTGCATTTTCGAATGCAATAGGTTGTACACCTTTAACTATACCAGCAACATCAACACCTTTAGCATCACAAATTGCTTTAGCATCCTCTAATGAAGCAATGCCATATTCAGCCATAGCTTTATTGATGCCATCTATTCTTCTTTCATAACCTTCAAATCTTACCATGGTTCAAATCCTCCTTATTCATTACGAGGGTCAATGACCTTAGCAGCATCAGCATATCTACCATATGTACCGATGTTTTTCTCATAAGCTTCTTTCGGATCTACACCCTTTTTGATGGCTTCCATCATTTTACCGAGGTGAACAAATTTATATCCGATAACTTCGTCATTTTCATCAAGGCCAATACTGAGAACATAGCCTTCTGCCATCTCAAGATAACGAACACCCTTATCCTTTGTTCCGTACATTGTACCGATTTGTGAACGAAGTCCTTTACCTAAATCTTCGAGACCTGCTCCTACTGGAAGTCCATCGTCAGAAAAAGCAGACTGTGTACGTCCATATACAATCTGTAAGAAGATTTCACGCATAGCTACATTGATAGCATCGCATACGAGGTCTGTGTTAAGAGCTTCAAGTAATGTCTTACCGCCAAGTATTTCAGCAGCCATAGCAGCCGAGTGAGTCATACCAGAGCATCCAAGTGTTTCAACAAGTGCTTCTTCAATAATACCATTTTTTACATTAAGAGTAAGCTTACATGCTCCCTGTTGTGGTGCACACCAGCCCACACCGTGTGATAATCCCGAAATGTCAGAAATTTGTTTAACATTTACCCATTTGCCTTCTTCAGGAATGGGAGCTGGTCCATGATTTGGACCTTGTTTAACACACATCATTTTTTGTACTTCATGTGAGTAATTCATGTGTTTAATAACCCCTTTCTAAAATTGTACGGCTCATTATACCGCGATTCCTAAAAAATTACAAGCGTTCCAAATGAAACAACGCCATTAAATTCTTCATAATTTTCTGTTAAAATACCATTTTCATTTTCTACGTGATTTAATATAAGATTAGAAGCATCAAATTTATAAAAAGAAAGCTCGTCCTTTTCATTATTATATAGGAAATACGTACTATCCCCACAGGGCAAAATTTCTAATTCAATTTGTCCTTCAGCCTTTTCCGCAGTACCTAATATATCCTCTACAAGCACATCTCCTTTTGCATTTAGGACTGCTACAGATTTAACCTTACCATTAGAGAAATAAGAAGGATAAAAGTACACACTTTCCTGTGATTCCAAACTTCTTTCGCTAATTGGTCGAGTCATACTTCTTGAAGGCGGTACAGACAACTCCCTTGATTCAAATGCACCATCTTTTCTGGTTATTGATACGAGGCCATAATTATAGCTTTCACCACTGGTAAGCCAGCTTTCAGTATTATTACTATTTAATATAAGACTTCCATCACAAAGCATATTTACATATATTGTATCCTTCGATATTACATAGATATCCATATGCTTGTTTAACATTTCAGATTTTTCACAATAATTTCCGGAAAGCTCCATTAAAACTTCAGCACAGCTTCCGTCTGCATTTAATAAAAATAGCTTGTCCTCCGTAGCAACTACAAAAAATTCAGTTTCGGTTTGCTCATCTTTAAAATGATCAAATACACAGTATAAATCTCCAAGCTCATTATAAAGGATTTGATCCTTACCCTCGTTTTTAACAACAAGTCTTTTATTAGAATATGAATAGTAATATAGCTTTGCTTCATTAGAAGAATATACATATTGTGGAATAGTTTCATAATATCCACCTTTTATCTCCATTTTAGAATTTTCATTTACTATATAATCCTTCTTGTCAATATTGACGCAAACAGTAAAAGATGAATAATATTCATCATAATTGTATTCATATTTACCTGGAAAATAAATATCATCTACCTTTGATTGAACACAAGCATTTGTAGAATTCAAGACATCATATTTATACAATTCTCCAGATTCATTTAAATATACAACACTGCTGTATTTATCCAAAACACCTGCAACCTTAACATTTTCTGCCAAAAGCAGCAAACTGTTATTCGCAGCATTTACTCTATCTACTGTATATGAAAAAAGATTATTTGATTGAGCATAGCCTGAAGCATAAATAACTGTCACAGCTTCTTTTTTATCATTTTCTACAAAATCAAAGCTGTCAACTCTATCTGCAATAAAAGTGCTTGTTCCACTTTCTATATCAAACAAATATAGATGTGGATTTCCTTTAAAAATCAATCTGTATAAAAAAAACTTTTCATCACTGCTAAGCAAATAATTTTCTCTTTGACTAATCATTTCATTAAAATCAGTCACCTTACTATAATACACCATATTAATTCCTGACGGTGTAATATCGTATGTTTCATCACCTACTACAGCTAAAAGCTTTTCATCTCTTGAATACATACATGGAAGCTGTGTTTCATTCAAACCATACGTACCTTTTTTTCTGTCCGTATGTAAAATAAAATTTTGTTCTTCATTTTCACTTGCCACCTTATCAGTTATCCATTCGTCTACTGGTTCAAGTGTTAATACGGAATGTAAAACAAATATAAATAATAGAACTAAACATATTATTATAATAGGCTTTAAAATACGTTTAAAATTTTTCATGTAGTTCTCATTCCCTCCATTTATGCTTTGCATAAAGTAAAATAAACCCTACAAGGCACAATGTGCTCATGGCAATTACAGGAAGTAATGTATCGAATAAGTTTGCATATGACATAGCCTCTAGCAAAACTTTCATTTCAGAATTAAATTCATCAAGTGAATTATAATAAAATACACTATACTTATCACTGCCACTTTCTCTTAATGATACAAATAAGCCCCCAGCCTCATCAGTATCATAATATAATATAATATTCGAAGGTATCTCAATAGCAGTACCATTTATTGAAAGGAAATATGAATCCCTTTCTGGTGAAATACGAGCCAAGGTTAACTCAAAATTTCCGTTTTCATCCAATTTATCTAATGACATTTCCTGAGAAATACTTGGAACTCTAAAATCATTTATAGCAGAAAACAAAATCACGTCCTTTTCATTTCCGTCTTTATCAAACTCCGAAATAAAAATTGAAGATTCCATCACATCAAAGCTTACTTTAGAAACATTATCATAAATAAAATAATTTGCCCCATGACCGTAAAGCTTGTATTCGTTATATTGTCCTGTTTCCAAAGAATTTAAAATAACAGGTGAATATCTATAATCAAAATATCTGCCATAAATTTTCAAGTTACCCTCTGGTGTAATTTGACATTCCATTGCTGCACTTATGCAGCTACTTTTTTTGTAGAGGTTTTTATAAAAAACTGACTCTCCGCGTGCATTAAAGACTTCAACAAAAGCTACATCGAAATAATTTATATCTGCAAAGCTTGATTCAGCACCACATAGCACAAGATAATCATCTTTAAAAAGTCCGCAGCTAATTACAGATTTTTCTGTATATTCATATTGCTTAACAGGAGTTCCGTTATGCAAATAAAGCTCAGCACCTGTAGTCCATGCTGCTAAAACATATTGGCACTCGTCATCAGGAAGCAGAAGTTTAATTGCTTTTTCCTCTTCTTTCATCATAGTGAAGTTAAGCTTTTCTGTCATTGCTATCTCTTTTTCGTTTTTCATATCTATGAAATAGAGAGAAGCATACCCATTTTCCTCACAAAGTATAAATATTCCGTCATCACCGATACGAATGTCATGTATAATACAAGTCTCAAGACTAGCACCAAAACCACCCTCTGAAACCTTTTTGCCTTCATCATCAAAAACAGAAAAAAAGTAGCAATTCTTATCTTTGTATTCGCCTATGAAAACCCCATATTTATCTTTTGAAGAGGCATCCTTCTTTTGGTAATCAAAAACATAATCAATAGATTGATTTTTACTATCTATTGTACTGCTTTCAGGTATCAAAAAATTCCCACATATATCTAAATAATAACGAAATCCCGCCATTAATGCTATCAACAATATTAAAATACATATAAAACTTATAAGTGTCTTTTTAATCATAGTAAAATACCTCTTTTGCTAGTATACCATAAACCAAATAAAAAGAGAACAACCTAAAAAAATTTTTTCTTCTAAATTTTTTAATTTCAAAAAATTGCAGAATACATATTTTTTTGGTATACTAACATAATATAATCATTTAGGAGGTTATGTCCCTTGAATTCAACGTCTGAAAAGAAGAAAAAGGCACCTATTTTTATTTATTATATAATTCTATTGGTTGTCATTCTCATAATTAGCTATACATTACTTCCAAAAATGTTGGAGCCGGATTATAAAGAAATATCATTTAGCGAATTTGTTGAAATGATAGAAAACGATGAGGCAGAACAGGTAGAAGTAACCGCCTCACAATATACACTTAAACCCAAAAATTTCGACGAAACGAATACGTGCTATATTACCGGAAACATAAATAATGATTTTCATGAGAGTACAGCACTGCTATCCCTTTTAGACGAAAAAGGGTTAAAATATGATTCTCCAATTATCACTGCAAATTATTGGATGGAAATCTTGATTTACGTAGTTCCCACAATACTGACTGTAGTTTTATTCATATGGTTTTTTAGAACAATGAGTAAAAAGGGTGGCGTAATGTCTTTTGGTAAAAACACAGGTAAAATCTATGCTGAAAAAAGCACAGGTAAGCTATTTACTGACGTTGCAGGACAAGACGAAGCAAAACAAAACCTAGTCGAAATCATTGACTTTCTAAATAATCCGGGAAAATACACTGCAATAGGTGCAAAGCTTCCAAAAGGTGCATTGCTTGTAGGCCCTCCGGGAACAGGAAAAACACTTCTTGCAAAAGCAGTTGCCGGTGAAGCTAAGGTTCCGTTTTTTTCACTTTCAGGTTCAGAATTTGTAGAAATGTTTGTTGGTGTTGGTGCATCTAGAGTTCGTGATTTATTCAAGCAAGCTGTTGAAAACGCCCCATGCATCGTATTCATAGATGAAATTGATGCCATAGGAAAAAGTCGCGACAATGGACTAGGCTCAAACGACGAAAGAGAACAGACACTTAATCAGCTTTTAGCAGAAATGGATGGCTTTGATTCATCAAAAGGTGTTGTTATTTTAGCTGCTACAAACCGACCTGAGGTTTTAGATAAAGCACTTTTACGCCCGGGACGTTTTGACAGAAGAATTATAGTAGATCTTCCTGACCAACAAGGTCGAATAGATATTTTAAAGGTCCATGCCAGAACCGTTTTAATGGAGCCTGATGTAGATTTTGAAGTTATAGCTCGCGCTACACCAGGAGCTTCAGGTGCTGACCTTGAAAATATTATTAACGAAGCTGCTCTACGTTCAGTCAGAGCTGGTAAGCAAAGAGTAAGTCAAAAGGAGCTTGACGAAGCAATTGAAGTCATTATTGCTGGAGAAGAAAAGAAAAATCGTGTGATGTCAGACGAAGAAAAGCGCATTGTCGCATATCACGAAACAGGTCACGCTCTTGTTACAGCACTTCTTACCCACACAGAGCCCGTCCACAAAATTACTATCATACCACGCACTTCCGGAACACTTGGCTATGTAATGCATGTTGCAAAAAAAGAAAAGGTCCTAATGACAAAAAAAGAGTTACTGGAAGAAATAATTATTTTAACCGGTGGTAGAGCTTCAGAGGAAATCGAATTTGATTCAATCACAACAGGTGCTGCAAATGATATCGAAAGAGCCACAGAAATGGCCAAAAATATCATTACAACATATGGCATGAGCGATAATTTTGGTTTTGTTGCATGGCAAAAGAAGAATAATATGTTTTTAGGTGATTCTAAAACAATTAATTGTTCCGAGGAAACACATGGAAAAATCGACCTTGAGATACAGCAAATTATTTCATCTTGCTATAAACAGGCTGTTAATATTTTGCAAGATCACAAGGAAACACTCGATAAAATTGCGTCCGTTCTTTATGAAAAAGAAAATCTTTCTGGTGACGAATTCATGAAATTATTTAATGAATTCGAGCCTGACATCGAGCTCAAAAGAAATGAAGATGGAGTGTAAAATATGGATAATATAGTAACCGTAACATTAAATCCTGTTATTGATATTCATTATTATTTAGACAATTTTACAGTAGGTAAAGACAATATAGCACACGAAATTCATACCTTTGCTGCTGGTAAAGGTATGAATGTTTCTCGCGCGCTACATGTAGCCGGAATATCTGCAGAAGCCTTTGTTCTCTTAGGAGAGGAAAACGCCTCAGAATATTTAAGCCTAGCAAGCTCTTACAATATACCCGTATCGTGCATAACCACTAGTGGCGCAGTAAGACAAAATGTATCGATTAATACTCCCAAATCAGAAACAAGAGTATGTATGAAGAATTATTCAATTATGCCTGCTGTATTACCAGTATTAGCTGCTCGTATAGTACAAAAAATTTCTGACGAAGCTGTAATTGTATTTTCGGGAAGCCTACCAAATGGAATATCAATTGACGATTTTGTAAATTTTATTTTATTAATAAAAAATACAGTTCCTAATGTAAAGATTGTTTTAGATTGTCCTAATATAACTGTCAGTCATTTAGCAAACATTAAGCCCTTTTTAATAAAACCCAATCTAAAGGAATGTCAAAATTTATTGGCAGAGGCCGGTATTGATATATGCGATTATCCGAATGACAAAGCAAACGATATACTTGCATCTAAATTATGTGCTATCACAAATTCAAAGCATGTTATCGTCAGTTGTGGTGCTTGCGGAGCAATATATGCCTACGAAAGCCATGATAAAAAAATGATTTCAGGTCACATAAATGCACCAAAAATAGAAAATTTACTCACTACCGTCGGTGCTGGCGACTCCATGCTAGCAGGAACATTAGCAACAATTCTCAAGCAGAACCATTCAGATATAAAGCAGGATTTTGTTGATACAGTAAAATGGGGCGTCGCCTTCGGAAGCGCTGCTTGTATGACAAAAGGCACAAATCCGCCTATATATAAAGATATTGTTGAACTTTATAAAACTTTAAAAGATTAATCAAATTTAATTATTCTTTATTCTCTTATAAACAAGAATGCTTTTTAATGCAGGTTGCTTTGAAATTACAAAAGCATCTTTCAAAAGCTTAGTCGAAGCCTTTATCTCTTTAGCTCTACCACGAACCAATGCAATTTTATCCCCCTCATTAACATAATCTCCTAAGTCCTTAAGAAGCAATACTCCTGCCGAATAATCTATTTTATCATCCTTTTTTTCTCTGCCTGCACCACAAAGCATTGCTGCCCTTGCAATTTTCAAGCTGTCAATATCATATATATATCCAGTTTCAGTTGCTTCAATATACGCCTCAGCCTCGGGTTTCGGAAAATCACATTCACCATCTATTAAATCAATATTTCCACCAGCAGTTATTATTGCCTGACGAAGCTTTTCTAAAGCAGCTCCGTTAATTATCGTATTTTCTGCTTCCACAATAGCTTTTTCAAGCTCAACATCAAATGCAAGAGAATACATATTCGCTGCAAGAATAACAGACAAATCTTTAAGTCTTTTATCTCCTTTCCCTTTAAGTATATTAACAGCTTCTTGTACCTCTAACGAATTACCTACAGCTCTACCTAATGGCACATCCATATTAGTTACAAGGGCAACTGCCCTTCTGCCAGCATTATTTGCTATTTTTACCATCTCTACGGCTAACCTTTCAGCCTCTTCGGGAGTTTTCATAAAAGCGCCCCTACCATATTTTACATCCAGGACTATATTTCTTGCACCTGATGCAAGCTTCTTACTAATAATGCTTGAAGCTATTAAAGGTATGCAATCAACAGTCGCTGTAACGTCTCTAAGAGCATACAGCTTTTTGTCTGCAGGGGCAAAATCACCACCCTGCCCTACAATACAAATTCCATTTTTTAATGTGTTATTCAAAAATTCATCTCTTGAAACTACAACATTATAGCCTGTTATTGATTCTAATTTATCTATTGTACCACCTGTATATCCAAGACCTCTTCCTGACATTTTTGCTACCCTACAGCCTAATGCTGCTGCAATAGGTGCACATATCAATGTTGTTTTATCACCAACACCACCTGTGCTATGTTTATCTACTGTATTATCGCCAAGTATGCTTAAATCTAGCATTTCTCCACTTTCTGCCATTGCAATTGTCAGCTGTGCAGTTTCTCTTTCAGTCATTGAATTAATGCATACAGCCATTAAAAAGGCTGATAGCTGATAATCCGGAATAGAACCTTTTGCTGCGCCATTTACAACAAATCTTATCTCAGACTCTGTCAATTCATCGTTATTTTTCTTTTTTTCTAAAATATCAGTCATCAGCATAATAAGAGCCTCCCATTCACTATGCAATTTTCTTACAAACACAATTAATAAATATGTTAATATTATTTGCAATAATTTGCTATCACTTGAACCTCTCATCACTAAAGTGACGAGATTCTTAGGAACAGGCTTCCAACGAAACCTTTTTTACCAAGCTATCCCCGTAGTTCCTACGGTTCTTTATTTGTTTTATATAGTTACAAGCATTTTCAGCCCCTCGTTTCGTATGTTAATTGCCGCATTTACATCCCTGTCTAGTTTACTGTTACATTTTGGACACATCCATTCTCTAACAGATAAGTCCTTTGTGACAGGAAATTGTTCACCACAGCAACTACATATTTGAGAACTAGGAAACCACTTATCTACTTTTACAAGTTTTCTTCCATACCAATCTGCTTTGTATTCTAACTGTCTTACGAATTCAGACCAACTCACATCCGCTATATTACGCGCAAGTTTATGATTCTTTATCATATTTTTCACTTGCAAATCCTCTATACAGATAATGTTTGATTGTCTGACTAATTTGGCAGATAATTGATGCAGATAATCTTTTCTCTGATTTGCGATATGTTCCTGCAGTCTTGCCACTTTCATTCTTGCTTTGTTCCAATTCGAACCACCTCTTGTTTTTCGAGATAATTCTTTTTGCAATTTCGCAAGTTTCTGTAATGACCGTTGCAGATACTTTTGATTTGGAATCTTTTCTCCATCACTGGTAATAGCAAAGTCTTTGATACCCAAATCAATGCCGATATTTTTGTCTACTGTTGGCAATACATTCACTTCCACATCCGTGCAACACAGACTAACATAATACCTTCCACTTGGTTCCTGCGATACAGTGGCTGACAGGATTCTTCCCTGTGGTATCAGTTTGTTTTTCGTCTTAACACGACCTAATTTTGGAAGTTTGATATATTTCCCCATATACTGAATATTCCCGTTTACGCACTTGCTTTTATAAGAGAATCTGTGCGACTTCCTGCTTTTGAACTTGGGATATCCAGAATTTTCTTTGAAAAATTTCTGATAGGCACTGTCCAAATCTTGTAATGACGATTGTAGGGCTGTTGAATCTACTTCTTTCAGCCACACGAATTCGGTTTTTAATTGTTTCAAATCATTTGCACAATCATAGTAATTGAGCGTGGTCTTATTTTTCTCATATGCTTTGATACGTGCATCTAAATAATGATTATAGACAAAGCGAGTACATCCAAATGTTTTCGCAAGCTGAATTTTCTGCTGTATATTTGGATATATTCTGTACTTAAACGCTTTTTCCACCATCATCACCTCATTTTACCTTATGTCTATACTTCACGCACCATACTATATGATATTGTATGGAATATACATATCCTCTGCCACTTACAACATCCATGAGCCTACCTCCAATTGTATACATACTAACATATGCATTGAAAAAAGTACAGTAATTACCGGTGGTTAAGATGTTTATTATCTAATATATGAACGATAGCCGATTCATCTCATGACTAAAGTCGCAAGTATTCTCGGCTATTTTCATAAAAGAAGTCAAAGAAAACTCTTTATGAAAATTGTGAATTATAGAGCGTACTATAGAAACCACCTGTCCTTAGCAATGTTTCATGTTCTCCTTGTTCTATAATTTCACCATCTTTAACAACTAAAATAACATCAGCATTTTGAATTGTTGATAATCTATGCGCAATTACAAAACACGTTCTATTTTTCATAAGCCCATTCATAGCTTCTTGAATTTGAATTTCCGTTAACGAATCAACGTTCGAAGTAGCTTCATCTAAAATCAGCATGGGTGCATTTGACAAAAAAGCACGAGCTATCGTAATAAGCTGCTTTTGACCTTTTGAAATATTAACACCATCATCTGAAAGCAATCTATCATATCCATCAGGCAAGCTGTCTATGAAAACATCTATTCCAGCGGACCTTGCAGCCTCATAAACCTCCTCACGAGTTGCATTTTCCCTACCATAGATGATATTATCATAAATTGTACCATAAAAAAGCCATGTATCTTGCAATACCATTGTATAAGCACGTCTTAAATCAGAACGCTTAATATTTGATATATTTACACCGTCTAATCTGATTTCACCCGCTTGAGGATCATAAAATCGCATTAAAAGGTTAATTATTGTTGTTTTACCAGCACCTGTCGGTCCAACTATGGCTACAGTTTTTCCTTTTTTAGCAACAACATTAACGTTTTTAAGTATGCTTTTTTTCTCATTATATCCAAAGGTTACATCATCTATTTCAACCTCGCCCATTACATTTTTCATATCAATTGCATTTAATGCATCAGGCTTCTCCGGTTCCTCATCTAAAATACGAAACACTCGTTCAGCTGCAGAAAAGGCTGATTGAAATTCATGTAAAATATTAGAAAATTCATTTATTGGGCCAGCAAATTTTCTGGAATATTGAACAAATTGTGCCACTCCGCCTAATGTAATATAGAATAACGAGCCTGCCAAAACAGCTTCATTTTGTGACATCATATACAAAATACCACCAAAAACTGCAACAAGTGTAAGTGAAAAGTTATTTATAAAGTTAATAGCCGGAAAAAGCATTGCGCCTTGATACTCGGCATTATAATATGCGTCCATTGCTTCTTTATTATATTTATTAAAGCGTTCTGACATAACATCCTGTCTTCCGTACGCTGAAATAGTACGCGAACCTGATAGCATTTCTTCTGCGTACCCATTCAGTTCGCCATATCTTTTCGATCTCAATCTAAAAAGAGGGCGTACTTTTTTTGAACGATATCTGGTAAAAATAATCGAAACTGGTACAGTAAAAACAAATATCAAAATCAAAAGCTTCGATATTTGCCACATAAATATCAAGGAGCCAACAACAGAATAAATACTGGTCATTACTTGAATGATATCATGTGATAAAGTACTATTAATGACATCTATATCATAAGAAATATGACTAATAATGTCTCCTGTGGCATTTTTATCGAAATATCCCACCGGAAGTGTGTTCAGCTTTTCAAACAATTCGCGTCTCATCTTGTATACTATTCTTTGGCTTAGTCTTAACATTATAATTTCGAGCAAATATGCCATAATCGCTGCGAAAATATAGCATACAAGCATATACGACACAAATTTATATACATTGGGAAAATCTACACCCTTCCCACTACTAATTGCATCAATTGCCTCTCCCGAATAAAATGGACCGAGTAGCGAGAGCTGATTTCCAATTAATGACAAAACAATTGCCACTATAAATAATGGCCATTCAGCCAATACATACTTACTTAATCTGGTAAAAATACCTCTTTTTCTACCAACCTTTTTCTTTTGTACATCCTCAGTCTTTTTATTAATCAACAATAACACCTCCCATTTGAGAGTTGCTAATTTCTATATATTCCTTGCAGCTATTCATTAATTCCTCGTGAGTACCCTTACCTATTATGTTGCCATCGTCAACTACCAAAATAATGTCACAATTTTTTACAGAGCTTACCCTTTGTGCCACAGTAATAATTGTGGTATTAGGCATTTCTTTTTCAAGCATTTTTCTTAAATTTAAATCAGTCTTATAATCTAATGCCGACGAAGAGTCATCAAGTATCAGTATTTCCGGATTCCCTGCAATTGCTCTGGATATCAATAATCTTTGCTTTTGACCTCCCGATAAATTAGTTCCACCAGCACTTATTTTATAACCATACCCTCCCGGACATTGTTCGATAAAATCTGATGCTTGCGCTATTTTAGTAGCTTTCACAATATCCTCATGTGGCAAATCTCTACCAAAGCTAATATTTTCTTCTATCGTATCTGCGTATAGAAAATCATTTTGCATAACAACACCAAACATTTTTGTAAAATCATGCAAATTATATGCTCTTATATCTTTTCCATTTATACGTATTATTCCTTTATCCACATCGTAAAAACGCATTAGCAGTCTAACTATTGTAGATTTTCCACTTCCGGCCCTGCCAATTATACCAAGTTTCATGCCTTTTTTTAATTCTAGTGACAAATCCTTGATATTATCCTTTTTCCCTAAATATGAAAAGCAAACATTTTCAAACGAAATATGTGGATGTTCAACAGTATTTATATAATTTACTTCTAGTCCGTATTCACGCAAAACGGTAAGCTCATTTTCACTTTCCAAAACAGCTCCTATACGTTTTGCCGAAGCCGCGCATTTTGTAAACATCATAAATATTCTTGAAAGCGAAAGCATCGCCATTGAAATTAATGTAAAATATTGCATAAAAGCTATTACTGTAGCGGGTGATGATTTTTCTTTTTCTACTAATATTGCACTTACTATAACAACTGCTACTATTCCCAAATTCATAAGCATTGTCATAATTGGGTTTACAAAAGCCATTACAGAACCTGCTTTAATTTCATTTTTTTGAAGCTCTTTATTTACCTTGTCATAACGTCTGTTTTCAAATTCATTTTTCGACAACGCTTTTATTACTCTAATGCCTTGTACATCTTCTCTAACAACTCTTACCATATTATCTGCCGATTTTCTTACTTTAGAGTACATAGGCACACTTTTTCTTGAAATAGTGTAAATAATTGTAAAAATCAAGGGTAGCGTTGCTATCATTACAATTGCCAGATACTTGTCCATCATGAGAGTGATTATTATCCCACCTATCAAAAGCATTGGTGCTCGTACACCAATTCTTTGCATCATTCCTACAAAGCTTTGTATATCATATGTATCTGATGTTATTCTTGTTTCTAATGACGGAATTGTAAATTCAGAGGTTTTATTAGCTGATAAATAGAGTGTTTTTGCAAATAACTCTTTACGTAGCTCATACGTATATAGCATCGCTGTTTTTGCTGCCATTCTATTCGCAACAATATTTGAAACCGCTGCAACCAATGCGCACAAAGCCATAATGCAACCAAAAAATATTATTTGTTCGATTTTCATTGTGCTTATTACATTTTCCAATATGTACGTAAGTAAAAATGGTATAAAAAGCTCAACAACAGTTCCGATAATTTTTATCGTCATTCCTATTGTTATTCTCATTTTTAATGGTTTTAGAAAAGAAAAAACGGTTTTCAAAAAAAGCTCCCCTTAGAATACTTTTAAAAATAACATTTAAAGCAAAAAAGTGCACAACTTATCATTTAAGATAACTTATGCACCTTTTATGATTAAGGAACCATATCATTCCTAATAAAACGTAATTATTTACACAAAAATTAAGCTAATTCAGCGAAATACTTAATTGTTCTAACCATTTGGCTTGTGTAAGAATTTTCGTTGTCATACCATGAAACAACCTGTACTTGGTATGTGTCATCATCAATCTTAGATACCATTGTTTGTGTAGCATCAAAGAGTGAACCATATTTGATTCCGATGATATCGCTTGAAACGAGCTCTTCTTCTGTATATCCAAATGAATCAGAAGCAGCAGCCTTCATAGCAGCATTGATACCTTCCTTAGTAACGTCTTTACCCTTAACTACTGCGATAAGGATTGTTGTAGAACCTGTAGGAACAGGAACTCTCTGTGCTGAACCGATGAGCTTACCATTGAGCTCAGGGATTACGAGACCGATAGCTTTAGCAGCACCTGTTGAGTTAGGAACGATGTTAGCTGCAGCAGCTCTTGCTCTTCTCTTGTCGCCTTTTCTGTGAGGACCATCGAGAACCATTTGGTCACCTGTATAAGCGTGAACAGTTGTCATGATACCGCTTTCGATTGTAGCATAATCATTAAGTGTCTTAGCCATAGGAGCAAGGCAGTTTGTTGTACAAGAAGCAGCAGAAATGATCTTGTCGTCAGCTGAAAGTGTCTTTTCATTTATGGTGAATACGATTGTAGGAAGATCGTTTCCTGCAGGAGCAGAAATAACTACCTTCTTAGCACCTGCATCGATGTGAGCCTGTGCTTTAGCCTTTGATGTATAGAAACCTGTACATTCAAGAACTACATCTACGCCGATTTCACCCCAAGGAAGATCCTTAGCATCTTTTTCAGCATAGATTGTGATTTTCTTACCATCAACTGTAATTGATGTTTCATCAGCTTCAACAGTATGTCCATCATATCTGCCTTGAGCTGTATCATACTTTAAAAGATGTGCAAGCATTTCAGGGCTTGTCAAATCGTTAATTGCAACTACTTCATAGCCCTCTGCACCAAACATTTGTCTAAAAGCGAGACGGCCAATACGTCCAAAAGCATTAATAGCAACTTTAACTGCCATAATTGTTACCTCCTAAGAAATTAAATATATAAATTTACCGCTGACTATTATACCCCACACACATAAAAAAAACAACCCATTTTTTCAAAATATCACACCTTGAAGTATCATACATTTTTTGATATACTTCCTATCGCAGTCAAGGACTGCACTTTTTTGGAGGTAAAATTTATGAATACAGAACGAATCATAAATATGCATACACATATTTTTCCATCAAAAATAGCAGAAAAGGCAGTTGGTGCCATAGGTGATTTCTACGATATAAAAATGCAAATAAAAGGTACACCTGAATATATTCTAGAAGACGGTAAAAATATTAATGTCGAAAAGTATCTTGTAAGCTCCACAGCAACAACAGCACATCAAGTTCAATCAATTAATAATTTTATTGCTGACTCAAAAAACGAGCACCCTGAATTTATTGGTTTTGGTTCCTTACATCCTGATTTTGACGATATTGATGGTGAAGTCGAAAGAATGATAAGCTTGGGTCTTAAAGGTATAAAATTGCATCCTGACTTTCAAAAATTCAATATTGATGATGAAATCGCTTATCCAATATACGAAGCAGCTCAGGGAAGATTGCCAATTTTGTTCCACACAGGAGATGATAGATACGACTATTCAAGCCCTATTAGGCTTTTTAACATTCTCGAAAAATTTCCAAAGCTCATAGCAATAGGTGCACATCTTGGTGGTTACCGAAGATGGGAGGACGCAAAGGTATATATAGGACACCCGCGTCTTTACATAGACACAAGCAGTGCATTAATGTTTGTGAAACCGGAATACGCATCAGAGATAATTCATTCACACGGAATAGATCGTGTATTTTTTGGAACAGACTCTCCTATGTGGCGACATAAAGACGAACTAGAACGTTTTAACAAGCTTAACTTAACTGATGAGGAAAGAAAAAAGCTTCTCTCTGAAAATGCAATTAATTTCTTTAAAAATCATGCAAATTTAGAAATATAAAAAATGGTCTTAGAATTAATTATTCTAGGACCATTATTTTCATACAAAGAGATTCATTTTTTAATGCATCAATGCATGTTGTTTCGAATTCATAAAAATCCTTAAATCCAATTTTTTTATATAATGAATATGCTCTTAGATTTTTTATATCAACCGTAAGTCGAATTGCATCTTCTTCAAACAATTCCCTTATAAACTGTATAGCAGCCTGTATAAAAGTGGCACCATACCCTTTTCCGCATAACTCAGGATGTAATCCAAAAGCCAAATCCGTATATGATTCATCATCATAAATTTCTCGCAATTTAGGATCCTGTATTTGGGCGGACCAACCAATAGCAATAAATCCACACGGCTCATTGGTAAATTGCTGTCCGAAATCATCATTATATACAGAAAAGTGAAGACCATTCAATAACTCATTTATTTCAGCTTCATTATTTGAAAAGCTATAAATGTCATACGGAGGAGCGTATTGCCAAGTTGCTATACATTCAGCCGCCTTTTGTGACATTGACTCAATTTCAAACATAAATCACCTATATTCCGTATATATACCAAAAATCAACCCACAACACTCATTAATACATCAACAAGCATATTAGGCGCAACAAATATAAGTAAAATAGCAATAATTAATGCGTATAAACCAGTTGTTTCTGCAATAGCACAACCCATAAGCATTGTAGATTTAACTGCACCACTACTTTCAGGCTGACGACCAATAGCCTCACACGCCTTTGCAACAGCGTTACCCTCTCCTATACCAGGGCCAATGCCCGCAACCATAGCAATTCCGGCACCTAGTGCACAACAACCAAGAATAATACCAACTGCCAATTCTAACATAATAAAAACCTCCGTAATAAAATAATAATATACTTATTTAGACAAACCTGCTTTTTTAGACTTTTTTTGTTTTCTTCTTTCGAATTCATCAATATTAAAGGCACTGCTTACGTACATCATTGTGAGCATTGCAAAGATGTATGCCTGCAAGCAACCACTAAAAACATCAAAATAGATTGAAAGAACAGCTGGAATTCCAATTCTAAGGAAAGGAAATTCTCCTAAAAAACCGGGCAAACTACCTAACAGAAGCTCTGATAATCCACCCAATCCAACACTTAAAAGAATAGATATAACAACGCCAGAAAGAATATTTCCATAATGACGAAATGCCATTGAAACAGGTGTTGCTATTTCACTAATCACATTCAAAGGTGCAAGTAAAGGAACCGGGTCACCAAAGCTTTTAATATATCCTATAGGTCCACACTTAAATCTATAATACGTAATTAAAATAAAAACTAGTATTGCCCAGCCTGCAACAATATTCAAGTCAGATGTTGGTGGAAACAATCCAAACAATGATAAAAGACTAGATAATGCAGATAAAGCAATAATAGAAGCAATGAAGGGTGCAAAACCTGAAAATGCGTCTCCCATATTTCCATTTACCATTTTCTCTGTTTGCTCTATAACCCACTCAGCAATAATTTGTCTTTTAAGCCTTGCTTTAACGCTAATTCCATGAGTCATATATAAGCATAAGAAAAATACAGAAATAATAACTGCCCACGAATTAACCTGAGATTCTGTTATATAAAACTTTTGAAATGGCATATCAAATGCAAAAAACACTCCAGCACCTGTAACAGATACCCCCTCAGAAGGCACATTTGTAAGAATTTTGAGCAAGACAATAAGTATTATAGGAATCATGATACCAATAATTAGTAAAATATCTACAATTTTAAATTTTATACTTTGTATGTTACTTTTTTCCATCATTTTCCCCTATTAGCATACTTAATAATTACTCTACTTACTCATTATAACTTATTATCAATTATTATTTTCATCCAAAACCTTTAATCGCCAAGATTGAACCTTGATCTAAAAATCAAAGCAATTCTTGGAAAAATCAAAGGTATAATAACTGCCCATATATTAAAAAATACAACCCCTAAAACAGTTAGTAAAATTAATCCCAATGTTCGAAGCATATGGGAAACTTTAATCACCTGCTTAGCTTCCTTCTCATCATTTTTCAAAAGTGCTTTTTGAACTCCAATTCCCATCAAAAGAAAATTAGCAACACATATAAAAGCACTTAATAAATTACCAAGCAGAAAAAAAACATCCCATTTACCTATTAGCAGCACTATTATCTCCATAACAAAGCTTAGTGCCAAAACCCATATAGCAATATATAATGTTTCTTTTTGAACTGTTTTGTCAATTTTCCCTAGCATAAGCTTTTTCCACCTAGATGATTTTTGAATCTTTAATAATTCGAGTTAATGTTACTATAACATTAAGATTTTATCAAGCTTATAAATCACCTGAAAAAATTTTTATAAATTAATCTTCAAATGCTAATTTAATTCCCATATTTGTAATTTTCTTACAATAATCTGCAATTCTATCTGGCTTATAATCGTAAACTCTATGTCCATCAAAACCAACGCTAAGTCTAACTCCGGATTCTCTAACAATTTCTTGTTGCTTTTCATCCTCAAAAAACTTTAACATATAAGAATGTTCTCTGCCTTGATGTATAGAATCTAAATTTACATTCATTTCCCAGAAAATATTTTGATTTGCCATTTCTTTGAAATATTCTAATGGATCCTTTCCTATTTTCTCTATAAAAGAGAACATGTCAGTATGGGCTATTCCTGCAGGACACGCACATCTTTCTGCAAATTTAAATAAATCGCCCTTTGCTATTGAATTATCACAATGATCTAAAAATTCAATTAAACAAAAATCATAATATGATATATCTGCCGAATCAGGCATCTGTGTACGATTTTGTATAAGGGTACAAACCTCCAAGCCTCTTAGAACAGTAATCTTATCTTTATATTTTTCTTTAATAAGAGTCATATGATCAAAATATCTTTTTAGTGTTCTTTCATAATCTCTTTTAATCACATCGGGAACATTACTAAAATACACGTCTGTTCTAGCATCACCAACACCATAATTATGATCGGTTATTCCCAAAAGCTCAATGCCGCCATCAATAGCTGCTTCAACAACCTCCTCAGGTGTGTCTGCTCCGCAGAAGGAATAGTAAGTATGTGAGTGTAAATCTTGTATCATATTAAAACCTCCAATTACTTTTCAACACCATTATCTTTTAGTCTCTTTATTTCTTTTTCTTTGTTCCACAGATAACTAATTCTCATTTCGCTACCATTTTTAATTCTTTTAATGTTTTCAATATGCTTAAACCATATTATCAATGTAGCTATAAATAAGCAAACGGTTCCAACTACATTTCCTGTATGTATTGCATAAACCAATGTCATTATTCCTGAAGCTGTAATAGGAACGAAACAAATATATCTAGATATAACAGCAACAAGTATTTCAAAAGCAAGAAAAATAACAAAAAACAATTGACCGTACATCAAAACAACACCGCCAAGGCATGCTAGTCCCTTGCCTCCTTTAAAATTCATATAAAATGGAAAAATATGACCAATTATACAAGCAGCACCAGTAACTGCTAAATATGCTTCAAAGTCAGGAAACAATTTTCCAACAAACCATATTGCAAAACAAGTTTTAGCAATATCAAGAATCGCACAAATAATGCCCATAGCTTTTCCAAATAATATTAAGGCATTTGAAGCTCCAGCATTTGTGGAGCCTGACTTTCTAATATCTACGCCACGAATTTTACCATAAATGTAAGAAGGATTAATTGTACCAATTAAATAACCTATAAAAATTGAAACAAAATATTCCATACCGCCACTCCACTCTAAATAAAAAAACGAATTTAATATTTAACTCACTTATTATATCACAAATATAAAGAAATGTATCGCAAATATTAATAAATTTTTTAAATAAAAAATAACAATAATTTTTACTAAATATTACTAAAAAACTCTAAAATTCCTAGTCAACAAGAATTTTAGAGCTTTTTCATATTGCTTTTGCAAACCTATCCTTAATATTTTATTTTATCATATCAATACCACGCTGAATCGTATCCGCAGATATAGCTCCGGTCGCTTGTGCAATCAGATATCCTTCAGCATCTATAAAATATGTTGTAGGTAAGGAATAAACATTGTAGGTCATTGCTGCGTCGGAATCAATATCATAAAATACTGGGAAAGTGTATCCTTTTTCTGAAATAAACTCCTTTGCACTACTTTGTGTTTCACGTCCGCCGGTCATATTCACCATCATAAAATAAATGTCCTCGCCAAATTCTAAATATTTTTCATGAAAATCAGGCATCTCGCTTTGGCAAGGGCCACACCAGCTTGCCCAAAAATTTATTACTATCGGCTTACCGACATAATCTGACAAATTAACCTTCTTCCCTAATTCATCATAAACAGCAAAATCAGGAGCCTTTGTCAACTGCTGTTTTTCACTTGTGTCTGAACCGGTGCTTTGAATTTCGTTATCGTTTTTGTTTTGCTCTCCTTGTATCAGTAGTTGCTCAGGATTATCATTTTTACCAAGTTGTGTATAAAGCACCGAAGCACCAACGATTAGAAAAACGAACACCAACACAAGTATGACAATATTCTTCTTTTTACTCATATTTCCTCCTTATCCAAGAAAGCTCAGAAAACGTCCAAGCATCCCCGTTGCCATCAAAATACCAATTACGATAAGCAGACTGCCGCTAACAAGATTGATAATCTTATAATTTTTTTTGATCCAATTGAATGCTGATTTCAAATAGTCAATCAAAACTGCACTAAGAACAAATGGAATTCCAAGCCCCAAGGAGTAGGCCAAAAGCATTAGCATACCTTCTACTATATGTGCCTGTTGAGATGCAAGCATTAGTGCAGAGCCAAGAAAAGTTCCTACACAGGGGGTCCAACCGATAGAGAACACAACGCCAAAAATCAGTGCTGAAAAAAATCCCATATTATCAATTTTAACCGATTTTCCTCCACCTTGGAAGAAATTCAGTTTAAACACACCAAGAAAATTAAGGCCGAAAAACACCACAACCAAGCCGGTGACAATATTAACGGCAATTTGATATTCTTTTAGGAAGCTTCCCACTGTTCCAGCAAGTGCTCCGAGCATCACGAAAACTGCAGTAAAGCCGGTAACAAAGCCGAAAGCACCTTTCAATGTTTTTCCCGTGCTATGCTCTGTACCGCCTGCAAAGTAAGATATATAGATTGGCAGCATCGGAAGCAGACATGGAGAAATAAAGGTTATGATACCTTCCAAAAATGCTATTACATATTGCATTTATCTTCACACCCCTTTTCTAAAAATCCCAAAATCAAGAGTCCTATGATTTCCATATATATATAAATACATATCGAGGAAATTTTTCTTTATATCTCCTCTTACAATAAGATATCAATTTACTCAAACTTTTAAGAGCAGCTCTTGTTTATTTATCCATTCCACATACAGTGGCACGACAGTTCAATGCGTGATCGTTTATCACCATATCATATAATCGAAAGCCTCCTGCAAAATTATATGCCGTATATCCATTACCCTCCAAAATGCGGCTTGCAATATAACTGCGCAGACCACTTTGACATATTACATATACAGGCTTTTCTTTTTCTATTTCGTCAAGCCTTTCTCTTAGCTCATCAACAGGGATATTCTTAAATCCCTCAATATGGCCTTTATTATACTCCCAAACAGTCCTAGTATCAAGAAGAGTTACGCTTCATGACCAAGAGCAAGCTTTATACCATGCCTTCTCATCTCATTATGAATAAAAGCTGCCATATCCGAGTCAAATGGAGTAAGTAGCTGCTTTGCATATTCGACAATAGTAATATCCATCCCAAGCTCTCTAAGATTTTCTGCAAGCTCAAGACCAATAAATCATCCACCTACCAGCACCAACGATTTTGGATGGTTATTATTGATATAATTTTTTATTCGAATCGTATCTTCTACAGTACGAAGCGTAAATACCTTGGCAAGATCCATTCCTAGAAAACGTGGCTGCGAAGGCTTTGCTCCTGGAGAAAGTATAAGCTTATCATAACTTTCATCAAATTCTATTCCAGTAATTAAATTTTTGACAGATACTGTCTTTTTATCTGGATGAATTGAATCCAGAGCGTTCGAATATAACAATTTCTGCCTTTTCATCAAGCCTTCGTATACGTGCAGTGGCAGTTGCTCCGCCTGCTACACCTCCTACTATTACCACTTTCATGATTTTAATTCCACCTCGCTAAGAATATTACCACATAAATGAAATATCGAAAATGATTTTATAAAAAAAGGGGCTGTAAAAAAACAGCCTAAAAAAGAAGAGGCTACAAACCTACAGAAAAAGTAGGAATGTAGCCTCTTTTGTGGTATAATTTAAATATGAAAAAAACCACTAAACCACAGAGATATAGTACAACATATCAGTTAAAATTACCACTAGAAATTTCAACAATAATAGAAGTTTCAGACCCAGTATATACATTCTGTGAAGTGATGGAGCATATTGACCTAAGAAAATATCTTGTAACTGAGGA
>JAZNOJ010000104.1:0-1812 GCA_045580735.1 Candidatus Egerieisoma sp.
CCATTTTTTACGGTGAGAATTTCGAGGATTATCTTGAAACAGAATTTCTGGGAAAAGACCATTGCGTAGAGCATATTCCTGAGCGGATGAAAAGCACAGGTATCTGGTATTACTTGATTGGATAATATACATTAAGTTCAATACTGCCAAAAAACGACAATCTTCGACAGAAGGTTGTCGTTTTTACTTTTTCACTTTTCACTAAAACCTCTTGTCGTTTTTTGGCAAGTAATAAGTAATAGTGAATAGTGAAGAAGTAAGGTAGCTTTTCGCTGTGCCGAAAAGCATTTTTATAAAGGTTCAAATTTTCCCAGTTTTGTGCTATACTAATTCCAGAAAGGCGGTGGAAATATGGTCTATGGAACGATTATCCAAAAAGGCGAGAAATATTATACATATCTCAAAAAGCTTTTTGAATCAATTGATAATATTCAGTTAAATTACAAGTGGCTAATTTCTTATCCTGAGTGCTACCCATCCGATACGGATATTCAAAAAGTTTTGGAAAACGAATACTGTATATTGACAGGAAAAGAACTGACGGATTTAGTCAACAAAGAAAATTTCCAATGGATTTGGGGAACTTTTTCTGCATTTGATCCGTCTACATCTAAAGAAGATATACTAAAGCATAAACTTCCCGAAAATGATATGTATCCCGGATTTTGGAAGAATCCGCTTACAATGCAACACCCATTATCTAAAATTGAGATTGTTGCATTTGATTCATCATACACCTTGATTTTCACAAAAGATTTTGCTTTGCCTGAAAAGTTCAAAGAGTATTATCCTAAGGCGGAAGATTTAGAACTGGTCAATCGTTCCTTGTAAATTATAGATCTGTTACAAGCATGATCTTGCGCCCCAAAAGATAGCATCACATCAAACGCGCTCCCCGTGGGAGTTCGAAACCTTATTAAGAACGCAAAAAATATCTTTTTCTTTATTCTGAGGGGATTTGAAACCGAGTGGTAAGCGATGGGGACTGTGGGGGCCCCTAAAATGAGGAACGAATTTTTGGGGTATTGAGAGCGCTGTCGGGGACGATACAGTGAGGCGACTGAGTTGAAGTGATCTGATTTTTGTGCTGAAGCGAATAAGCGCAGGCGAACAAAAATATCGAAGCCGAAATTATACGACAATCGTCAATAGCTATTTTTATGTTTGTATTTACTTTTGATTTGCTTTATGATATTGTGATGGTAGACATAAGAAATGAGGTGTTTATATGAAAAAATCCCAAAAAGTTTTTTTGACAATTTTACTCTGTATAGCAACGCTCGCTATATTATCTTTAACTGCATTTGCAGAGACAGGGATCCTTGCGTCCGGTTCCGATGGTTTTTCACCCAGTGGCGATTATATTGAATTCAATTCGCAGCAGCAACCTCCGATGATCACCATGTTAAAAGAAAACGGCGGACTTTTATTTACAACATTGTTAATCGGAATTGCATTGGGAATAGGCGGAACTTTGTTGGTTCAGCATATTCGCCGTAAGAAAAAACAGTGAATATTTTTGCTTTAATTGTTGCTTTTTGTGCGGTTGTATTCGGAGTGATAACCGTTTTTAAGCAACAAACTACGTTGTTTTATAAAATCGTCGTATTTTCCGCAGGTTCGTATTTGTTGGCGGTGATCTATCGGGTTCTTTATGCGATTTTAATACCAGTTCCCGCCTTTCACGCAGGGTATTTAACCTATGCAGGCACGTTTTTGTTTTTGCTTAGCGGCTTTTTTGCTGAGCCAAAAGAGACTTTTAAGGGAATAAAAACACGCGCAAAAGTGCCGGCAATGATACCTGCTCTGGTT
>JAZNOJ010000105.1:0-24207 GCA_045580735.1 Candidatus Egerieisoma sp.
TATGCAAAAGGTGATTTTGCCTCCAACGAGAAAAAAGTATATCACATTTTATTTTACACTGCAATAATTTCGAAAAATTTTTTCAAAAAAGTATTGACTTTAATTTTTCTTGTGATATACTAATGAACGCTAATTATTTGACGATGATTAGCTCAGTTGGTTAGAGCAACCGGCTCATAACCGGTCGGTCCGGGGATCGAGTCGGTGATGATGCACCAATTTTTGTCCGAAAAGTCACTTTTTTAGTAATTTCTCGGACATTTTTTTATGTATTTTTATTTCGTTTTTTGGAATTTATTATATTTTATTTTTTTTACAGCCCCTTTTTTCATTTTACTTTTATCTTCACAATCTCTATGATATAATCGCTTTTGAGGTGGATACAATGAAAAAACTTAGAATATTAAAACAAATTTTAAAATATACCGGTGCAGATAAAATCATTTTAGCCTTTATCGCATTTTTATTTTTATCAGCACTCATAATTATGATTGCTGAACCAAATATAAATACATATTCAGATGCCCTTTGGTATTGCTATGCAGTCATTTCTACAATTGGCTTTGGCGATCTTGTCGCAGTAACCTTCATCGGAAAATGCGCCTCAGTATTACTGACTATATATTCAATTTTTGTAATAGCTATCGCCACCGGCGTTGTTGTAAGCTTCTATACAAATGTCGTCTCAAACAGATTTTCCGAATCAAAGGGTATAATTTTAGATAAGCTAGAGCGACTTCCGGAATTATCAAAGGAAGAATTAGAAGAAATATCAAAAAAGGTTAAAAATATGAAATAATGTATCAAAAAGCTCCCCCTATATAATTAAGGAGGAGCTTCTTGTTTATAAAAATCTACATTAGATTTTAAACCTTTAGATTACATAAAATATTTAATTTTATCCATTTAATAAGGATATACTCAATTAAAATATATACAAACTAATAACAATTTAGCTCTATCTTATTCAACAAGAGTATCTACCTAAGGAATTACATAAAGATTTATGACAGTTCAGCTTTACCTGTATACAAACTGTAATATCTGCCTTTTTGTTCTAACAAATCGTCATGGTCACCACGCTCAATGATTTTGCCTTTTTCAAGAACCATTATCGCATTAGAATTTCTAACAGTTGAAAGACGGTGCGCTATTACGAAGGTCGTTCTTCCCACCATAAGACTGTCCATACCATCTTCAATCAAATGCTCTGTTCTCGTGTCAATAGAAGATGTTGCCTCGTCAAGGATAATTACCGGAGGATCAGAAGCTGCCGCACGAGCAATAGACAAAAGCTGTCTTTGTCCTTGGGAAAGATTCATTCCATCTGCCGTAAGCATAGTGTCATACCCCTTGGGCAACTTAGAAATAAAAGTATGTGCATTAGCAATTTTTGCAGCTCTTTCAATTTCTTCATCACTAGCATCAGGTTTTCCATAACGAATATTTTCTTTGATGGTTCCTTTAAATAGATGCACATCCTGAAGAACTATGCCCATCGTTCGCCTTAAATCACTCTTACAAATATCCTTTATATCAATGCCATCATACGTAATCTGTCCTTCTTGAATCTCATAGAATCTGTTAATGAGATTTGTAATTGTGGTTTTACCAGCACCTGTAGAACCTACAAACGCAATTTTTTGTCCAGGCTTTGCATAAAGCGACACATCATTAAGGATAACATGGTTTGGAACATAAGAAAAAACAACATTATGAAATCTAACATCGCCATGTAGCTCAACTAATGTACCATCAACATTTTTCCATGCAAGGCACTTGTTGTTTGACTTATCAAAGGTTGCTGCAAAGTTATCAAAGGGATTTTCAGGAAGCTCTGTCAATTTTTCGTCTAAGGATTTTTCTGCAAGCACAAGATGAACTTTTCCGTTATCAGACTCTTTTTCTTCATCTAGTACCTCAAATATTCTTTCGGCACCAGCTAGTGCTGACAAAAGCATATTAACTTGATTTGATATTTGTGTAATCGGTTGTGAAAATTGTCTTGTATATTGCAAAAACGCTGCTACATCGCCAATTGTCATTGCCGCAAAAATGCCCCAACCCATTGGATTTACAATCATTACTGCTCCAACAGTCGCTGTAAGTGCATAATGAAAATATGACAAATTACCCATTATAGGCATAATTATATTCGCAAAGGTCTGTGCATTCACTGCAGCATGCTTTAAGGAATTATTCTTTTTAACAAATTCTTCATTAACCTTTTCTTCATGATTAAAGACTTTTACGATTTTTTGACCCTGCATCATTTCTTCAATATATCCGTCCAGTTCTCCCAAAGCAGCCTGCTGACTTCTAAAATATTTTGCACTCTTGCCACCAATCGTTTTAACAATACCAAACATTACAAACAAAAGTAAAATTGCAATAAGAGTTAGCCATGGGCTAAGCACAAGCATCATTGAAAAAGTACCAACAACAGAAATAAGGGAAGTAATTGTTTGAGATAAGCTTTGCTCTAAAGCCATAGCCACATTGTCCATATCATTTGTAAAACGACTCATAATTTCTCCATGTGGATGACGATCGAAATAGCTTATAGGCAAATCCTGCAAATGCTCAAATAATTCTTTACGCATCTTATTTGCCGTTCTTTGCGCTACAGATACCATTATCCTGCTTGATAAATAAGTTCCAATTGCACCCACAAAATATATTACAGCCATTTTAGCTACATTTTCAGCCAAGTTTGATAATACTATATTTCTAGCCTCAACACTCGAAAGACCACTTTCGATATAAGCATGAAGGTCTGTTGTTAGCTCATTTATAATTGGCTTTAAAAGATATGATGCTAAAACACCGGCAAGAGCGCTACATACTATCATAACAAATGACAGTATCAAAAGCGGTATATTCCCCGACAAGTATGAAAACATCCTAGCTAATGTTTTAACTGGATTTTTAGGCTTACGAAAACCATGTCTACCTGGTCCGCCTCCCGGACCTCCTTGGGGTTTACCCTTCATCTCATTACTCATTCGCTAATCACTCCTTCCTGCTGAGAATTATATACCTCCATATAGATTTTGCTGTTTCGCATAAGCTCATCATGTGTGCCTATATCTGAAATTTGGCCCTCATCTAGAACTATAATTCTGTCTGCATGTGAAATTGATGAAATTCTTTGTGCAATAATAATCGTTGTTATTCCCTTTAGCTCTCTTGCAAAGGCTTCTCTTATTTTAGCATCAGTTGCTGTATCTACCGCACTTGTTGAGTCATCAAGAATAATAATCTTTGGTTTTTTAAGAAGTGCTCTGGCGATACAAAGTCTTTGTTTCTGTCCACCTGAGAAGTTCGCACCACCCTGGTCAACCTCCATGTCAAGACCACCCGGCTTACCTTCAATAAATTCCCAAGCCTGTGCCTGTTTACACGCTTCTATTATTTCTTCATCTGTAGCATCAGGATTGCCCCACTTCATATTATCTCTCAAGTTTCCTGAAAAGAGAGTATTTTTTTGCAAAACCATTGCCACAGCATCGTGTAATGGTTCTAAAGCATAATCTCTAACATCCACTCCGCCAACCTTTACACAGCCTTGAGTTACATCGTAAAGTCTTGGAATAAGCTGGACCAGAGTTGTTTTTGACGAACCCGTAGAACCTATTATGCCTATCGTTTCACCTGATTTTATTGAAAAATTAATATTATGAAGTGTATCTGCTTTAGCTCCAAAATTATACTTAAAGCATACATTTTCAAAATCAATAGAACCGCTTTTTATCTCTTTTACTGCGTTTTCCTTAGATACAATATCTACCTTTGTGTCTAAAACCTCAAGCACACGCTGCCCTGAAGCTCTAGCTCTTGTAAATTGTAAAAACAGCATTGAAAGCATCATAAGAGACATTAATATCTGGCTGACATATGTTATAAGGCTCAGTAAATCCCCTGCCTCAAGTCCCATACCTTTTCCAATTGTTCCAAGAGTAGAATCTACTACTAATCTTCCACCAAAAAATATTATGGACAATATACATATATACATTATAAGCTGCATAATCGGCATATTCATAATAACAATTTTAACTGCATTTATTCCTGTTTTAGTCAATGTATCATTAGACTTTTTGAATTTTTCTTTTTCATAATCTTCACGAACAAAGGACTTAACAACGCGTATATTTGTGAGATTCTCCTGAACAGACATATTCAAATCATCAATTTTTTCTTGAAATTTAACGAATCTTGGATGAACAACCTTCATAATAATTGTAATTGCCGTTGCAAGTATAGGAATTGCTATTAAAAAAACACAAGCAAGACCTCTATGTATTGAAAGCGCCATAATAAGTGCAAATATCAGCATAAAAGGTGAGCGAACCAACATCCTTAAGCACATCATTCCTGTTTGTTGTAAATTATTTACATCTGTTGTCATTCTCGTAATAAGAGAAGGCACACTAAAATAATCTATATTGGAAAACGAAAATGTCTGTACCTTTTTAAATAAATCCTCTCTTAATTCTGCACCTGCCCCCATAGCTGCAACTGACGCCATACGACTGGCAAATGCACCGCAAAACATTGCGCCTAGTGCAACAAGCACCATAATTCCACCTATTTTTAATATATAATAAATATCTTCTGTGGTATATGTTTTATTTGTATCTGATATATAATTTATAATTTTTGCCATTAAAACAGGCATGGCAACATCACCTAAAACTTCAAAAAACATTAACACAGGACTTAATATAGCAGGCAATCTGTAGTTTTTGAAATATGCTATTAATCTTTTTATCATTCCTATAATTTTCCTTTCATCTATTTTTTATATTATTATGTATCCTTTCTAAAAAACCAAAAAGCTGTTCGATTTCTTCTGTTTCAAAATCCTTTAACATACTTTTGTCTATTTCCATTGTCTTTCCGAAGGTGTCACTATGAATTCTTTCGCCTTTAGGTGTTAGGGCAATTTTATTTATCCTCGTATCCTCTTGACATGGCATTTTTTCTACATAACCTGCCTTTTGCAGTCTCTTAAGCGTAGCTGACATCGCCGCGGGAGATGTATTCATATTATCTGCAAGCTCCTTTTGCGTAGAATCTTTACAATACTTAATCATCCCTAGTATTGGTGGATGCGAATAATGCAATCCATATTCTGCAAGCATTTCATTTATCACAAGCATTCTCTCATAAGAAATGTTCCTCAAACGCCATTGAAGCTCTGCACCCTTGTTTTCTTTTGCAAAGGGAGGCATTTCTTTACATGGTTTCTTCATTATCCTCGCTTAACTCCTTTTAAAAAATATAATATTTTGTTAATCGCTTAACTTTTACCGGCATAGTATAATAGTAAATCAATTAATTGTCAATCGATTAACTATCTTGCGATTATGTTTCAAGCTCTTTTTCTCTGCGCTTGAAAGTCCCCTTGAAGCTAGCTATAGAAATACGCTCTAATTTCCTACTGAATTTTATAAGCAAACGACAATACGTGATAAATCTACTACAAATATTACTTGATTACCAAATATCTAATCTAAAAACATTTTAGTTTTGTCAAAAATCTATATTCATATATTTATTTTTCAGGGTAAAAAACACCATTGTCACTTTTTATTCGTAGTAACAGTACGTGCATTTTCTTCATAAAATAAATTGTATTGTTTTTTAAGGCAGAGCGTAAATGAGAAACTATGATAAATATAAATTTTCAATAATAGGTGGCGATATGAGAAGTGCCATATTAGGAAAGCTTCTTTATGAAAAAGGCCACGAGGTTCATTTTTTTGGTTTAAATAAAATTCCACAAAAATTATCAGATCAGTGTTTACACACTTGCAATACTCTAGCCGAAGCCCTTTCGGTGTCTGAAATATTAATATTCCCAATTCCATTTTCAATTGATAATCAACAAAAACTAAACGCACCCTTTAATAGTGAGACAATATACATCAGCTTTATATCAGAGATGCTTGAAAGGACAAATTTCAAAGGCATCGTTATAGGTGGTAAAATCCCAAGTGAAATTGTAAAGCAAAGTAATTTACTTTCTTTTCAATACCACGACCTATTAGAGCGTGATGACTTAGCTATTTTAAATAGCATACCAACTGCAGAAGGAGCATTACAAATAGCAATGGAAGAGCTGCCTTACACAATTCACGGTTCCAACACAATTATTTGTGGCAACGGCAGAGTAGGTTTAACATTATCACACTTATTGAAAAATGTAGGTGCAAAAGTTACGGTAGCTGCTAGAAAAAATAAAGATTTTGCTATATGTGAATCTAACAACCTATCTTATACAGATTATGTTAGTCTTAAAGACATTTTGCCCTCTATGCGTTTAATATATAACACGGTTCCTGCCATGATTTTCACCTCTGAGCTAATAGATGTGATTTCTCCTGATGCTGTCATAATAGACCTTGCTTCCATGCCAGGCGGTGTTGATTTTGAATATGCACACAAAAAAAATATAAAAACACATCACGCACTTTCTCTTCCAGGAAAAGTTGCACCAATGTCTGCCGCAAATATCATCCAAAAAGTCATTTTTAATATACTTAACGAAAATAACAACAAAAGGAGTTGATTTTATGTTTGAATGTTTCGACGGCCTTCGAGTAGGGCTAGCAGTAACCGGTTCTTTTTGTACTCACAGAAATGTAGGGGCAATCGCTGACAATTTAGTAAAACGTGGTGCAATCGTATATCCAATATTATCTTATATTTCATCTGAAACCTCAACACGCTTCATGACAAGAGAGGAGCTTTATGACACATTGGTTAGGATAACAGGACATGAGCCAATATGCACGATAAAAGAAGCCGAACCAATTGGACCGAAAAAGCTTTTAGATGTTGTCGTTGTTGCACCATGCACAGGTAATACCATTTCAAAGCTTGCTAATTCTATTACAGATACCCCCGTATTAATGGCCTGTAAATCGCATTTAAGAAACAATCGTCCTATTGTAATTGCTGTTTCAACGAATGACGGTTTATCTGGAAATGCAAAAAATATTGGCACCTTACTATCTATGAAAAACTACTACTTCGTTCCATTTAGGCAAGACGACAGCGTAAAAAAACCGTTTTCACTCGTTGCTGACTTTTCTCTTGTGAATGAAACTGTTTCCTACGCATTAGACGGAAAACAAATTCAACCAATTTTATTATAATTAAAAATACAGCATATTATAAACCTCTAATATATCGAAGCCACTTCATATATTAGAGGTCAAGTATATCATTAAAATTTTTCTTTTAATAAACTATTCTATGTGATTTACAACATAAGTATATCTGATATTTGAAAATTCACAAAATCACGATTATCTCGCTGATTAATTAAATATCTAATGCATTTTCCTTTTAACACTATCTATAAAATATTCAAATATTTTATCACTGTCAGAATGCTTTTCCCATATAAGCTCAGGATGCCATTGCACTCCAAACACATATGGCTTTTCCTTCATATACACAGCTTCAATTATACCATCAGATGTCGTTGCCATCACCTCAAGACATGATGCTAAATCCTTTATAGCTTGATGGTGATGCGTATTTACAAAAGCTTCCTCTGAGTCAAACATTTCATATAATGGTGTATCTTTTTTTATATTAATAGTATGACCTCCTGTTGGATAAGCGTCCTTTTGGGCGTGAACAATGGTGGCACTATCATTACCATTTGTCTTAAGCTGTGTTGGCAAATCCTGATAAAGCGTTCCACCAAGACCTACATTTAAAGCTTGTATTCCCCTGCAAATACCAAGTATTGGTATGTCTTTTTCCAATGCCATCTTCAAAACCGGAAATTCTAATGCATCTCTTTCAGAACTAATTTCAACAGTTTCATTTAGTATCGTTTCTCCGTAAATACTTGGATCTGGATCTACACCACCGATAAGCAATATACCATCGCACATATCTACAAGTGTCTTCATGTCACCCTTTTCATTCACAAAGCTAAAAATAAATGGTATACCACCATGTCTTATTATTCCTGCTGTGTAACCATAATTAACCTTCGTCATGCTGTTAGACGGTTCTATGGAGGGTAATATACCGATAATAGGTTTGTCCTTAATCATATCTATCACATTATCTCCCTATAAATTGTTGTAAGAGCACCTACCGCCAAGATTGTTATTAATCAAATATCTATCACGTTATCCCTCTGCTAAAAAACAAATTGTATTATTTTTCAGCAAAATATACACACAAACACAAATTCTAAATAGGATAACTATTTCTATGCTCGCTATCCTTTATTTATTCTTTTATTCACACTTATAAATGAATAAATTTTCTTTTCAGATTAGCAAAACACTTCATAAGACATTAAAATATTATGCATTTTGTATATCGAATAATTGAATTTATTGTGGTGGAATCTGTCCTACTCCGTCAAGCACTATTCTTGGACAATATGGATAATCGAGCATTGTTTCACGTGATGTAATACCAGAAAGCACGAGTACAGTATCAAGACCTGTTTCAATACCTGCTATAATATCTGTATCCATTCTGTCACCTATCATAGCTGCGTCCTGTGAATGAACCCCCAGCATTTGAAGTCCGGTTCTCATCATAAGTGGATTAGGCTTTCCGACATAATATGCCTGCTTTCCTGTTACCATCTCAATAGGTGAAATAAGTGCACGACAAGCAGGGACGATGCCTACATCTAATGGTGCTGAAAGGTCAGTATTTGTACCAATGAGCTTTGCACCTTTTTCAACTAGCTTTATAGCCTTACAAATTTTATCGTAGTTATAATTACTTGTTTCACCAACAATTACATAATCCGGATCAACATCATTCAATGCTATATCCACATCATATATCGCATTTAAAAGTCCCGGCTCACCAATTACATATGCACTACAGCCTGGCTTTTGACTACTCACGAACTTTGCCGTTGCTAATGCACTTGTATAAAAATGACTCTCATCTACATCAAGTCCCATTCTTTTAAGGCGTAACTGTAATTCCTTAGGTGAATATCCACTTCCATTTGTGAGAAAAAGAAATTTTTTATTTTCTTTATACAGCCATTCTACAAATTCTTTTACACCTGGTAAAATACGATTTCCATGATATATGACACCATCCATATCGCATATAAAGCCTTGCTTATTTCTTAATTTGTCCATACTAAATGTCCTTTCGATTATATTATATTTTATATAAAATGACTGTTTTATGTCATCCATTGGAAATTCATCTTTGCGATTAATATTCTATCACATCATTATTATAAAAGCTAGTATTCTGCTATTAAAGACTTTTTCAACTAACAAAATTTTTTATAATATGCTTAGATTGAACTTTACATATATTTTTTATAAAAATCTCGATTTTCTATGAACATTTTTAAAGCTGCTTCCTAAGTCATTTAAAACACTTAAAAGGCAGAAATATAAAAAACGTAATCAAATACTTTAATTGATAATAGTCCTATTTTGCTTTGCTTTCTCCGGTTGCATAATTAATGATTATTCCAGGCTGCACATTGTAGCAATATACGTTTAAACATATACCTTCTCCATGATCCTCGATTGAATATGCCTCAATTTGCACTCCACTACATACTAAATTATTTCCAACAAAAATAGGAGTTACGCGATAAGCTACATGATTATTTGTTTCTTTTATGTAATCAGCTACCATATTTTCAAAGGTCAACATGCCTTCTACGTTCATATATCTTGTACCTGTAATTAAATTCTGCCTATTCGCATTTTCTGATGATAGCTGCCAGCCTATTAAATGACACCGATTCCACAAATATCCACCCGAAATACCTTCATAGCTTGCCTGAACCCATCCTGTAGGCTTTATGCTTTGTATACTGCCTCTTTCCTCATTTTCATACGGCATTATCTCACGTCCACATGAAGCAATAGCTACAGAGCATCTTCCTAGCTCATCAAGCGGACCATATTTCTCGTAGCCTACTATAGAGAGTTCAGCTGAAATAAAATTAGGAACGTTGTTATTAACAACTGTATATGGAATACCTGAATAATCGGGTAAACTCTCAGGATTAATAGAAATTACTTCTCCATTACCAACATCTTCATATTGATCAGCGGCTGGCTCGGGGGTTTTCTCACTGCTTTCGTTCGTTTCCTTTTCTGCGCTCGGAGTTTCACATGGCGCAACTGCTTGAGTAGAGCTTGTGTTTGGCTCTAAAGTTTCCTTTTCAAATTTCTCTGTTGAATCACATTCAAATATGGTCGGTGTTATATTATTAAATAACGATTTATTTGCTTCGATTTCTTTACCATTCGTAAATTTTTCTCCGCAGGCTGAAAAGCTCAATACTATTAGTAATATAAACAAAATAATATTGTATTTTTTTACTAACAAACGCATTTTAAACCATCCTTTTGTATATTTCTATTGTAATCTTTTCATGTGATTTACCCTTTATATCCAGCTTATCAATAATATTAAAGCCTTCATTTTTCAAATCTATATTTAAAAATTTATCTCCGGGATACGCACGATTCCACTTACAAAGTACAATTTCATTTGCCTCGGAAATATTATAAGCTTTATCCTCTATAAGGCAATAATCCTCCAATCCTGCGTGTATAATATAATTATCATCTATTGAAATATTTGCTTTTTCATCAAATTGATTTGCTGAATATTCACTCATCCACAGCTTTGAGCCTGCTGTGTAATCCAAAAGCCACTCTCGAAGTAGTTCATCCTTACTTTGTCTTTTCCCAAAAAACATCATACTATTATCTTTTGCCAAACAAAATATAAGCTTCATAAAATCCTCCTGAAATATCTATACTACTTATCTATATTATGTTTAATATCGGTTTATTTTTCTTTTTCACTAATTAACGTGATTATATTACAAATTTCTGTCTTATGCAATTAATGTCCATTTGATATTTTCCTTTTCAATAAACATAATTTTTTAAGCGCGTATTTAACTTTTTGACTATTAGAGGGAAATAGTTATATGGAAATTTAATAGTATAGAAACTAAAAAGGTGACCTGGATATTTAATCCAAGTCACCTCTAAGCTACATATTAATTTAGCTAGCACTTAGTTTCCATTATTCTCCGGGTATGATTTACGACTGCTAACACTAAAATCATTGTCCACAGAGCCTTCACCATCGAGCCAGTTTTCCTCACCTAATTTGTTTTCAAATATAACCTTTACATCCTCATCGATATCCATATTTACGCCCTTATCATCAGGCTTTGTTATGAAGTCAATGTTCCAAATGTATTTGTTCGTAAACTCGTATCTGTAATTCTCGTTGGCTGTAAGGTCCATTGTAGGATATGATGCATCTAAATCACCGTTTATATCCTCACCATCTTCATTATTTCCGTTATAAGAAGATATCACCGTAGAATCATAAGTATAATTTCCCGGAAGATTTTCATTTCCAGTCAACTCTTCAACTATTATTTCAACCTGTCCTTGTCCATTTTCCGGCAATTCCATTTCGATGACATAATCATCTTCCATGTAAAACTCACCGTTTGAAGATGTATAATAATCTCCACCTACTTGAGTGCCTTCAGAATCTCTAACAATGTACTTTAATGCAGATGTGACATATGTACCATCTAAATCCTTATATTGTATCTTGAATTTAAACAGCATGCCTTCAAAGTCATTCTTCAAAGAAGCTCCCTCTGGTATTGAATAATTTAATTCTTCATTACTATTTAGGTTATTATCAGCATTTAAATCCTTGTTAGCATTACTAAGAACAATATTTTTGTTGAATTTTACAGTGATAATCTCCCTTTCGTAGTAGTTTATAAAGTCATTTCTAAGCACCGCTACATCACTAGCATCAGCACCTACTACCAAAGTAGACATTGAAAAACCTGTGAAATCATTTTGAGCATAAGCATAATCCAAACGGGTAATTGTTTCCTTTTTGGCTGTTGTATCCTTATAATCATCGCCACCTTGAAGAACATACTTTAACGATGGGTCAATCGTGGTATTTGAATATGTTATTCCCGGGACTATATTGTCATCAGTCGGTTTTGCCTCAGAAACACTATTTATTACGGTATCATCAGGTAAAATAATCGTCGCCGTATATCCAGCAGGTACTGTAAACTGAACTTTATAATTATAATAATTGCCACTAAGTGTCGGTTCCATAAGTTCTTTTAATTTCAAACCTGATACAGTAGTATTTTCAGGGTCTGATGTTTTATACAATTGGTATTCTCCACTATACAAAGGTTTATTAGTTTCGAGTACCTTGTATGCTGCTGTGTAGACGTATGACACAAGAGCATTTGGTGCTGCTGCAGAATCATTGTAATAAGCAATATCTCCACCTTCATTTTTAACAACAATTTTATCATCATTTATATTATCATTGTTAAAATCTGCAGGAACATTTGAGCCATCCTTCATTTTAGCTTCAGCGCTTACTGTTATTCCACCCTCAGGAAGCTGTGGTAGGTTAAAGCTAATAAAGCAGTTAGAGGCACCAGATTCTCTTTCCATATAGAAAATCTTCATAGTATGCTCACCTGGAGCAAAGATTTCATCATACGCGCTTTGCTTGAATTTAGTATCCAATTTGTCTCCAAAACTCGCACCCTTTGCATCATTAGCGCTAGTAGTTTCAGTTGGTATAGTAGCCGTTACACCAATTACAGGTTTAGCAGTATACCAAACTTGTCGTTCTGATACATTTATTGATCCACTTTCTTGTGTATGGCATCCTCCTAAGTCCAGTATTAACTGATCGTCAATGAATACCCAAAGATCATCGTCACCAGTAAATATAAACTTTATATCTTCATCGTCTTCCGTTAATCTATCATTTGGAATGAAGAAATCCACTTCCATTGACATACCAAAGTGCGCACCAGTATTTCCATCGCTTTTCTCAATAGCTGTAAGACCGTTTTCGTTATATCTATTTACTACAGCTCTATGCGCAGTAGTGCCCGCTGTGTTTGTCAACGCGTTATTATCCAACCATGCATCCATACGCTCATCTACAGAATCTATAGTACCACTTTCTACAGTTTCACCAGGGTATGAATTTTCAATTCTCTCAAATGGTAAAAATGAACTTCCCGCAGCTGCGTCACGTCCACTATCTTTATTTTTTCCTACATAGTTGTATCCAAGGCCGAACTCCATTAATTCAAAAATTATACCTTGACTCCATACACTACTAACATCAATAAATTCTTTTCCAATATTATTTATTTTAATATTTGGAAAAAATACTGGACATATAATAATTTGTTGAATATCAAAATTCACACCATCAACAGGAATCTTTATTTCTATCCATTCTGTATTATTCGATTTAAGAGTATAATCATAATCGTATCTAACATATTTTGCTCCAGATTCATCATTATCTAGTGTATATACACTCCCTTGTTCACCCTCGTAATAAACCTGGTTTGAATGTGGTTTATTATCTAAATTACTGTAAATCAATCTAAAAGAAGTATTATAATTAATATTAGTCTGATTTGTATAACATCTAAACTTCACATAAACATATTCTAACTTGCCTTTATCTATATAATCAGAGCAATTATTGTCTTCATTTTGATCTTCATCATTGATTTCGATAGGAAGCGTAAATTTTGTCAATCCAAGACCAGGCTCAATATGTGGGTCACTTGAGGTTGTAGATATAGCAAATTTACAATAACCATAATTATTATCAAACTTTTCATTACTACCTATTGAAATACTTCCGTTTCCACTTCCACCGTTGCCTGTTTTATACTGCTGAAATTCAAATCTATTTGCATTTGAAAAACTAACACTGCTATTATAAAAATTATTATCACCAACATCGCCTATATTCTTCGTTTGGTCTACTGTTCCGTTAGTTGCACCTAATGTTTCTGAATAAAGCTCAACTTTACCGTGTTGCACATCATTAGAGTCTATACTTGCAGTGTTGAACTGCGCATGACTTTGCGCACTATTATATGTGTAATATCCTGTTTGATTATCATAAACAAATTGGAATTTACCTGTATATGTTCCTAAACGAATTTGGTTAAAATCAAAGTTGTGATCATTAAATTTATAATTTTGCCAATACCATTCACTTGCACCATTGCTACCCGATATTTGATGTTGTCCAGGATAACTATTCCAATTAGTATTTGGATTAAAAAGTAAATGTTCTCTAAAGCCAGCACCAAGACCGCCAATTACACTCTCATTAAACTGTGGCATTCCGTAACTATCTAAAGCCGAATCAAGTATCCCTTGCTTTGCACTTGTACCACCAGCATTTACACCTGCCCAAAGATCGTACAATGGGTATGTATTTCCATCATAATACGGGTACGCTGAAAAGCTTCTTGTATTACCATTTTTAAAAGCAAAAATCGCATTAGCATCATTTTGTTTATTAAACCTATATGCACTGAACGCATTCCACTCGCGTCCATCATAGTCAAACAAATTAACATCGAATTCTTTTATATCGAATCTCTCAGCAGCATCCTTATACTGATAATTAGATTCCGCCCAATCTTTTTCAGACATTGTTTCTTCTATGTCAAGGATATCTTTAAGTTTCGTCGGAGTGAATTTATTCAATTTTTCTATTGTTGCAGCTTCAACAGGCGCTGTTTCTTTAACGAAAAATCCTGCAGCTAATACACAACAAAGAACTAAAACTGGAGTTAATAAATATATTCTTTTCTTTAAATTCATTGCAAAAACCTCCTTTATTAACCATTAGACTCTGGTATTGGACTTACGCCTATTATAGTTCCATTGCCTGTAGCTGTTGTATTGTTATCACGCTGTACAAGTACGTTATAACATTCATATCTCCATGACCAATCTGTAACCTCTGTTATTGTATAATTACCCTTTGGTAAATCTTTTACTGTAACAGTGTTTGGATTTTCTCCATTGCCAAGATCTTCTATTAGCATATTTACATACAATGGATTACTAGGATCTATATTACCACCTTCAACCTTGAATACAATGCTTTGACCAACAGGAATCGGGTCGCCATCTTTGAATTTCTTTTCAATTTCAAGGTCGTATAAGTCCATAGCTATATAGTTTGTAAAATCAGTTCGCAATACAGAGGCTTCGTTTTTGTTGTCACCTGTTAAGAAGACCGTAGGTTTATATTCTCCTATTGAATTTTCGGAAACAACATTGTTAATCTCAGATTCGTGTGTGCTACTTTCTTCTTTATCTACAAGCTTACCGTCTGTACCCTCACTATAATATGTTGCTTTAACCACAAAATTGGTATCATCATATCTATATAAAGGTGATAATCCTACGTCGCTATATTTCGGACTTTCCTGATTTATATAATTTACTATGCTACTTTCGGGAAGAGCTATTTTAGCATAATATCCCACTGGCACAGAAAAACGGACAATATATTTCGTATAATTCTTGTTTTCTGTACTTCCATCACCAGTTGCATCTACTTCTTTAGTTACATCTTCCTGTTTTATTATTTCTATATTAAGATTCTCAACATAGACCTTTGTAGGATCATCCGTTTTGTAAAGATTATATTTACCTGTGTATACAGGCAAAACAGTTCCATCAATATCATATTCAGAAGGTACAAGATATTCAGCTATGTAATCAAAAGCCACAAGACCATCTGATGTAATTTGTTCATTATATTTATAAGAAAGCTTTCCGTTATCATTAAATATAGATACATTTTCATCTAAAATGCCATCACCATTTAAATCTTCTGTAATATCATTCACATCTGAGTCTTCTGATACTTTTATTTCATTACTTACAATAACATCAGCGGTTGGAATTTGAGGTAGGTTGAATCGTATAAAACAGTTAGATGAACCCGAAGCACGCTCTAAATAGAAAACCTTAACAGTGTGCTTACCAGGTGTGAAAATTTCTTCTAAATCAGTTTCACCATTTTCTGCTTTGGAAGTGGTCATTGGCTGATTGTATTCAATATAACTGTATCCTTTACCATTATTATTAGTTTCAAAATATGATTCGTCCCCCAATTTATTATTATCATCATCACCATTTAGGGAAGGTGCTGTCTGATCAGGTGAATTATCATAAAAAGTGATGTCCTTTGGATAATCATATGTTACACCGTCAATTGGTGCTTTATTATAAATAACTTGACATTCAGTAAAATTTATTTTTCCATTTTGTGGATGATGCTGACCACCCATATCCAAAACAAGCTGATTATCAACAAAAACCCACAAGTCATCATCACCAGTGAATTCAAAAATTATATCCTCTCCAATATCGGTTTTTCCATCGTCCGGGATAATAAAATCAATATTCATAGACATACCGAAATGCGGAGCCGTTTTGCCGAAACTATTTGCTTCAATAGCATCTAATCCGTTTTCGTGATACTTATTAACAACTGCTCTATTTGCAACTTTACTATCTGTATTTGAAATTTGTCCAGACCATGCTGCTAAGTAACTAGCTAAATCTTTCTTTCCTGCATATTCACCTTCATATGAGTCTTCTATCTTTTGGAATGGTAAAAAGGAGCTTATTGAATTGTTATCTGTTTTTCCGCCATTTCTTCCATTTACATTATAGCCAATACCGAAATCCTTTAAATAAAAATACAAATATTCACCTTGAGCGGATTTGTATAAATCTTCGTTTCCATTAAATGGAACAATTGCAATTTGCTCAATGCTATCAAGATTTTCTAAATCATCATCTTCTACAGGAATTTTTAATTCAACTTCTGCTTTAAATTTTCCAGTATTTGGGTCTTCGTATAATTTTTCTGTATAGTCATAACTATATTCAAAATAATCATAAGTTGTACCTTCTTGCGTATATTTATTGTTCTGTTCCTCTCCAATAGGTTTACCATCTTCTAACCCTACATCAGTCTCAGTTAAAATGAATTTTATTATATTATCTGATCCTGCATGTGGAATACCATTATAATTAATTATAAAATTAACATAGATATATTCGATATTTTTTTGTGGAAGATCCTCTACAGTTTCATCATTCGTTTGTTTACCTGTAGGCTTTTTAAAAAATGTAAATCTCATAGAAGGAGTAAAGTACTCAGTAGCTGTGCCTGGGCTTACTTTACAGTTTGTAGATGAACCTTCTAGCAATGCCCAATCTCCTTCCGTGGCGTCAAATGACACATAATCATAAGTCTCACGGTTTGCCAACTCTTCTGCAAGTAACGAAATTTGGCTTTTGGTACCATTTGTCGCACCCAATGTATCTGCATATAATTCAACTTTTTGAGTATTAGGGTTATATTGTGCATGATTTACCGTACTATTGTATGTATAATAACCATCATCATTGTTATACACAAATTGGAATTTTGAAGGAAAGATATTTTCACGAATCCTTCCTGCAGCAGCATCTATTTCAGCTTTACCGTCAGTAACTTCTACATCACTATATATCTCCAAACCTTCTTTGATAGCGTCAATTTTTGTTGTGTATCCAAATTCCGTCTGTTGACCAAAAAGTATATTTCCCATTCTTTCGCCCCAGGTATCAATACCACCCATAAGATTAGTTAAACTGATATTTGAAAACACCGGAAGCCCATTATTCAATTCATCTTTTAGTATACCCTGTTTTACAGGCGTTCCACCTGAGTTAACACCCTTATCATAATTTGCATTCATATATTCCTTATTTACATTTTTGCTTATTTCACCATATGATCTAAATGAAAAATAGCTAGATCCCCAAGGCTTAGTGATTATACTCCAAAATTGATTCCACTCGTCACCATCATAGTCAAACAAAACAGTGTCGAATTCAACTAAATCAAATTGTGCTCCTAACGCATCTTCATAGTTACTAGATTTTTCATTATCTATTACATCAATAAGCTTTACTGCTTCATATGTACCTTTTTCTATGAGGTAAGGTTCTGCCTCAACCTTTGCAGGCGCCTTGATAAACACACCTGCTGCAATCACGCAAACAAGCACCAAAAGCGGCGTTAATAAATAAATTCTTTTCTTTAATTTCATTAAAAAACCCCCTTGCATTAATAAGCAATGCTAAAAGTCAGCGATAATTCATACATCGCTATACTTAATTTTTAATTTCAATTGCACAAACAAAATCGTTTCATGCTAACATTTATAATCGTGTGTTGATAAATAGGTACACTACCCCTACTATCCCTTTCATACTATCACACCGCTTATTTATTTGCAAGAAAAATATTCTGTTTTATCAGTTTATTTTTTCATTTTATTGATTTTTCCATCCGTTTTATCAAATGCACTTCGTGTCAGCTTCACACAAAAACAATTCATTTAAATATATTTATTCATGAAAATTCTCATTATTAATATGTCTATATACATCACTTTTTTACTTTATTACTGCGACAAGTATTGCACTTATAAATAAACCTCCCAAGTGGACTTTAACTAATTTTCTCGTCTACCTAGGAGGTATAAATTCCTTTTCCTATCTCTTTATTATCTATCCTACAATAACAGTCGCTTTACTTCCACCTGATTTTTCTTTTGTAACAATTATCTGCTTCTCAATTTTTTCCTTCAGCTCAGAAACATGAGAAATAATTCCCACAAGACGATTCCCCTCTGAAAGTGAGGAAAGTGCTCTAATTGCTTGTTGCAAGGATTCTTCATCTAAAGAGCCAAAGCCCTCATCAACAAACATTGTATCTATACTAATTCCACCTGCATTTGATTGAATTTCGTCTGAAAGTCCTAATGCCAATGATAATGAAGCCTTAAAGCTTTCTCCACCTGACAAAGTCCTAACATCTCTCACAGAACCATTATAATGATCAACAACATCCAAATCCAATCCACTCTGACTTTGCTTATTTGCCGCTTCCCTACGCCTTATAAGCTCATATTGTCCCGAGGACATAATCATAAATCTAGTATTTGCACGATTAATAATTCTATCGAAAAATGTTCCTTGAATATATGTTTCTAGCATAACCTTTTCTCTACCCTTTATATCTCCATTAGCAGTATCTGAAAGATCTTTCATCCATACTAATTTTTCTTCTACCTCAGAAAGCTCTGATAATTTATGACCTACATTTTTCAAAAATCTCTTATTAGCTGAAATTCTATCAGACACAATTTTACACTGTCGATTATTTTCCTCTTTTTTATTATCAAGAATATCTTTCTCTTCCTTTATATGCTTTTCATCTATTTTCTTTCTTTTTTCAAGCTGTTTTTCTAACTCCTTTAATTTACCATCTAACTCTCCTAATATCTTTTGAGTTTTTATATTCTCGTTTTCTTCCATTTTTGCTACCAACTTATAAGAGTCAATTTCCTTGTTCATCATCAATACATACTTTTGGGCTTCTTCCTTAGTTTCATATATTAACTTTTGAGATAATTCATCAAGTTGCTTTTTATACTCACCAAGCTTTGCGCTACCTGCAGAAATTTCTTTTTCTAATTCTGATATTGTACCACTTAGCTTTTTAGCCTCCTCTTCAATATTCCTTATCTCTTCTTCAATTAATTCCCTACATTTTATGCGTTTTTCTGTTTCTTGAATTTTACATTTTATTTCATCCAAGTCTTTTTCGGTTATTTTTAATAATTCTAACACCTCTCCATAAGCCACATCAAATTCAACAGCTCCAATTGCATTTGAAATTGCTTCAAGCAAGCTTTCCTTTTCTGATGCTACGCGCCCCGAGCTTTTACTCGCTTCACGACTTGCCTCCTCAGTTTCCTTTGCTCTTTTATCAGCCTCTTTTCTTGCCTTTTTCAATTCAGCTTCCGAAGGTGCTTCTATTGGCTTAACAGCTTTTTGCGGATGCAATAAAGAACCACAAACAGGACACGGCTGTCCCTCTGCAAGTGTTTCTGCTAATATACCTGCTTGTGAATCTAAGTACAATTTATTAAGAACATTATATTTGTTTAACATATCTTCTGAAACACTTGCTGCATCTATGTATTTTTTCTGCGCCTTTTCAAGCTCCTTTTCTAACAATTTATAATTTTCTAACCGTTCTATTAAAGCCTGTGTACCATTCTTTTTATTTTCTAATTGCTCTTTACTATTAATTAATTTCTGTTTTTCCTCTCCCAAGCTTGAACCCGCTACAATTTCTTCCTTATATGATTCTAGTTTTTTATTCAAATTCTCGATTTCATTTTTATTTTCATTGTTCTCTTCTATAATATGATTAATATTTTGCTTAAGACTTGATTCCTTTTTTTTCTTTTCTAAAAGAATATCATAATCAGAATATTGCATTTCTATTTCTGTTACCTGTCTTTGTCTATTTTCAATATCGGGTTTTATCTTCTCCAATTCTACTAGTTTTTTTCTTATTTGCTCAAGAATTAAAATTTGAGTTTTCTGCTCCTGCTTTGCCCTAGCAAGCTCTTCAGCACTCTTTACATATTCTTTTTCTTTTTCTAAAGCTTGATTGAGTTTCTCAATTTCCTTAAATATTTTCTCAGAATCCGCCTCAATCTTATTAAGGGTCTTCATATCCTTTTCAACAATTTTATTTACAACCTCAATGATGTCACTAGTCATCATATTTCCTAATTTTGCTTTATCAATTTCAATAGAAAGCACATCATTTTCATCGCATAAGATATCATTTATATACTGCTTGACGTTCGATTTGATTTCATCATATTTTTTAGACAATGCTCCTGACTGAATTTTTAATTTATCTTGTAAAATACGATAATAATCTGTTTTGAATATATCTCGAAATATCTTCTGTCTATCTTTTGTATCAGCTAACAACAGCTTTAAAAATTCACCTTGTGAAATCATAGCTATTTGGGAAAATTGGTTTCTATCCACACCTATTATTTCACGTATTGCACTTTCTACTTCCTTTGTTCGTGTAAGTACCTTACCATCAGGATTTATTAGTGTAACCTCTGCCTTTTGCATAGTCATACCTGCGCCCTTTTTAGTCGGTCTTACATAATCAGGGTTCCTTTTTATAACATATTCCTTATCTGAATCCACAAAAACAAGCTCTACCTCTGTGGGAGTTTCCGGATTTGCATATTTTGAACGAAGCATTGACGACTTTCTGTTTTCTCCACTTGGCTCTCCAAAAAGAGCATACGTAATTGCATCAAATATAGTTGTTTTACCTGCTCCTGTATCTCCTGTGATAAGATAAATTCCATTTTTGCCTAATTTTTCCAGATCAATTTCAGTTACTCCTGCATATGGCCCAAAGGCAGACATTTTAAGCTTCAATGGTCTCATTTTTCACCCTCCCAAATATCTTCTATCATTTCTTTTATGAACAAACTTTGCGCTTCGCTCATGGGCTTATTATTTTGTGTTTCATAAAATTCAGAAAACAAATCATACGGTGATTTTATTTCTACATTTTTTGCCACGCCAACACTTTGATTGTTTTTAGTTCTTTTATTTTCGTATGATAAGTGCATAATATTTGGATAAATTACTCTTAACTTATTTATAGCATCAATAACATCCTCTTCATCCGTAAGAATAATATGAACATAATCATCAACATTTGAACCTTCATAATTTTCTTTAAGTGTTATTTCACTATATGTACCTTTAATTTCTCTCATATCTCTTTTAGGCACAAGTGGCACCATGCGAATCTCAACATTTCCTTTTTCTGCAAGCTCCACTACAGTTACTGCCTTTTTGTGCAGTGCTTCTGAGAAAGAATATTTTAAGGGTGTACCACAATAACGCACCGTATCACTCCCTATTTTCTGCGGTCCATGAATATGCCCCAATGCCACATAATCAAATTTTTCAAAAACACTCACATCTACATTATCACTGCCACCTACTGAAATATCCTCCGATTCACTTCTCGTTGCGCCTGTAACAAACTGGTGTGTAACGATTATATTTCTTTCTTTTTCGTTAATATTCATATTATCTATTGCAATTTTTACAGCATCTGTATAACTTTCAATTTCATTTCCCGGGAAAAATCTACGCACATTTGCAGGTTTTATGAATGGAAGCATATATATATTTACACTTCCATGCTCGTCAAAAATTTTATGACATATGATAGTGCCATTATACACAGGGCTTATGTGAATACCACTCATATCCATAAGTCTTCCTCCAAAGGCTAGACGCTCTGGACTATCATGGTTTCCACTTATTATGAAAGCTGGAATTTTTCTTTCGGCAATTTCACATACAAAATCGTCTAGAAGCTGCACCGCCTCCGCTGACGGTACCGATTTATCATAAACATCTCCTGCTATAATGATTCCATCAGGTTTTTCGTTATCTATTATGCCTAGGATTTTTTTTAATATATATTTTTGATCTTCAAGCATAGAAAATTCATTTACACGTTTTCCTATGTGTAAGTCAGAAAGATGTACAAGCTTCATCTATTTACAACCCCTTATTTGTTCAAAATTCCTCTTTTTTAATAGTATTCTACCACTAATGCTTATATTGCACAAATATACTCTAGGAAATATTTTCCTGTCGTTTTTTCATCCTTTGCCAATTATAAAAGCCATAAATATCATTTATAAAGAAAACCGCAAAGCATACTGTTACACAAATATATTTTGTTTCCAACATACTTGCCATCATCCACAGTATTACCAATACTATATCATTTGCCGCATATGCTAACGCAAAATAAGGACTCCTTTTGAAAGTCAAATATACCGCAACAAAGCTTGTTGTTACAGATATTGTACTTGGTATAATGTTTGCAGTATTAAAATATTTCAATATAAAGAAAAATAATACCGTCACCATTACAGTCATAATAATCATGAATGTAATATCTTTTTTACTAACAGAATTTACTCTTACTTCTGACTTTTTACCTTCGTATGGATTTTTAATCCATGAAACCAGTGCAAGCACCGCCATAGGAAGCGTCATACCCGCATATGTTATAAGCTCACCATAATATGAAAAGCTTAATGAGATAACAGCGTAAATTACACTGAAAATTATCATTAATACTTGCCCTATAGGATTACCTTTTGCACAAAAAATAAGTGATGTTACACCAATTAATGATGATGCTAATGTTAAAAGGTTCTCTCTGTCAAATACAATAAAAGATGATAAAACCAAAAATACAGATATACTCCATATTATAATCTCCGTTTTTGTAAAATATTTTGTTAATTTCACTTTCATTTCTCCTCTTTTTTTTTAAAAAAAGCACCCACAAACATATCTTCTAAGACCTAACGATATGCTCATGAATGCTTTTCACATTCTACTACTCGGTAGCAGTTATTGACATATTAATTTTTCATCCTCCAAAGGACTCGTATAATATATCACAAATTTCCGATATTTTAAAGTGCAAAATTACAAAACCTTGCTTATTTTTCTCCCTTACATTCACTTCTAAATAAACTCTCTTAAATTTATTTTTAAAGATTTTATATTAAATGATTTTTAATTTTCCCCGTCAATTTTCGACAGACTTCATATAATTTCTTTTGGTAAAATATCTTTTACAGGCAAACCATAACGGTTAGGCGGTTGTGCTCCAAGTCCTACAGACGAGTCTGAAATATTGACTCACTCTTGTGGATAAGGAGGTGATTAATATGACTGACTTTGAATTATTTTCATTATTACTTAGAATAATTGAACTAATTTTAGTTGTTAATTATATTAAAAACACAAAAAAATAACCGCCCCTGTGTGCAAATTGGGCAGTTATTTTTATAACAACTTTTTTTGAGCACAACCGTCTATCGGTTTGCCTCCTATAATTATACTACACTCATATTTTTTTGATGTCAATTAATTTTCACACTATCTTTCATATTTTGCTCATAATTCTTCACTCGTACATTCATTTCTAAATAAATTCTCTTAAATTTATCTTTCGACATTTATATTTTAAATGATTTTTTAATTTTACGTCACTTTTCGACAGACTTCATAATATTTATTTTGATAAAATATCCTTTATAGTCAAACCATAACGGGTAGGCGGTTGTGCTCCAAGTCCTACAGTCAAGCCTGCAATAGAGGCTTAATCTAACGGATAAGGAGGTGATTAATATGACTGACTTTGAATTATTTTCATTATTACTTAGAATAATTGAACTAATTTTAGTTGTTAATTATATTAAAAACACAAAAAAATAACCGCCCCTGTGTGCAAATTGGGCGATTATTTTTTAATCAACTAACTTTGAGCACAACCGTGTATCGGTTTGCCTTCTAT
>JAZNOJ010000106.1:0-15861 GCA_045580735.1 Candidatus Egerieisoma sp.
CATATCGTAGAGGGAATGCTGATGCTTTTGGCATATTCACTGGGACTTGGCATCCCGTTCGTTCTCAGCGCGGTGCTGATCGATTATCTGAAATCGGCATTCAACTGGATCAAGAAAAACTATAAGGTCATCAATATCGTCAGCGGCAGTCTGCTTGTTGCAATCGGTATTTTGATGGCAACGGGAATGCTCGGATGGTTTCTGAGTCTTTTCGGATAAGGAGGAATTATGAGTAAGAGGAAAAATATAATTATACTTGTGTTGGTGTTTGTTCTTCTGATTGGCGGTGCTTCGGTGCTTTATACGCAGCTTAGCAAGGACGATGCTCCCGATGGGCTAATAATTCAAGGCAATCAAGAAAACAATGATCACGAAAACCAAAATGATAAATCAGACACAGACGATGCAAAGCAGCAACTGACCAAAGCTCCCGATTTCACTGTTTATGATGTGTCGGGCAACAAAGTCAATCTGTCGGATTACATTGGTAAGCCGATCGTGTTGAATTTCTGGGCGAGCTGGTGTGGCCCTTGCCAAAGCGAGATGCCTGACTTTCACGAAAAATATCTGGAGCTTGGCGATGAGATCCATTTCTTGATGGTCAATATGACCGGTGGTCGCGAAACACTCAGCAGCGCAAAGTCGTTTATTTCAGAGAAAAGATATACTTTTCCGGTGTTCTATGATACAGATTCCGATGCGGCAATGACCTACAACGTATATTCTTTGCCTACCACATACTTTATCGATGCAGAAGGACACCTTGTTGCACAGGCAACCGGAGCTATTTCTGCGGATACGCTCCAGCGTGGGATTGATATGATAAAATAAAGCATACAATACTAAAAAAGGGGCTGTAATTTGTTTATTTTTCAGTAGAGTGCTTAATTGTTAATCATGATCCCGCTGGTTCGAGCACAGCAATCGCAGCTTTTTTAACAAATTATTATATATGGACAGCTTTTTGGAATATTACCTTTTTGTCCTTTGATATATATTTTTTATTCGAAATTTTCTTGCTTTTATATATTATTTGCATAAAAAGACTGCATCTCTATTAATAAATGGAAATGCAGTCTTATATTCTAATCTAATATTTTACCATCTGTTGAAATAGTAACTATTCTCCATGGAATAAATTTGCCACTTGCAAGTAGTGCTTTTTTTACTGCTGCTTCAATGCCTCCGCAGCAAGGTACTTCCATGCGAACTACAGTTACACTTTTTATATTATTATTTGATATAATAGCGGTAAGCTTGTCAGTGTAATCAATATTATCAAGTTTTGGGCATCCAATAAGTGTGATATGCTTGCGTATGAATTCATTATGGAAGTTTCCATATGCATACGCTGTGCAATCTGCTGCAACTAGCAGATTTGCTCCTTCAAAATATGATGCATTTGTTGGAACTAATTTGATTTGTACAGGCCATTGTGACAACATGCTTGCGTTAAATGCGTTTGTTGTTTCTATATTTGAATCGTCGTGATTTATTGATTTTGATTGGGTTCCCGGGCAACCGCAGGCTAATATATTTTGCTTTTTGGCTTTTGCTTCAATAACTGCTTTCTCGTTATATTGTGCTGCTTCTCTTTCTTCAAAGGTGATAGCATCAACAGGACATGCTGGTAAACAATCCCCAAGACCGTCACAATAATCCTCACGAATAAGCTTTGCTTTACCATTTATCATTTCGATTGCACCTTCGTGACAAGCATTTACGCATTTACCACAGCCGTTGCATTTTTCTTCGTTAATTTTAATTATTTTTCTTAGCATAATAATTCTCCTTGTATAATATTTTACTTTCTTCTAACTTATTTACATATATATTGACTTTACGGTTATATTATAGTACAACATTTATAACGATACAGTTGTTTTTACAACAGAAAGAGACTTTTTATGTATAAATATATTGCAATTTTGAAGAGAACACAATTGTTTGCTGGAGTTGGTGATGAAGAAATCATGTCCATGCTTTCATGTCTTAATGCAAAATTTTCCACTTATAAAAAAGGTGAGTTTGTACTTCATCAAGGAGAGCATCTTACTGATATTATTGTTTTGCTTGATGGTAAGCTTCACATTCAAGTAGACGATTATTGGGGCAATCGGAGCATTTTGGGAGATATTACTATTGGTGAAATGTTTGGAGAAGCATATGTTGCTCCAGATAGTGGAGCGCTTCTTAACGACATAATTGCCGTAGAGGATAGTGTGGTTGTTTTTTTTAATGTAAGGAGGATTATTACAACTTGTTCTTCGGCATGTCGTTTTCATTCTATGGTTGTGCAGAATATGTTTTTTGCAATTTCTGAAAAAAATCGAAAACTTGAGCAAAAGCTTGGTCATCTGTCTAAACGTTCTACTCGGGAAAAATTATTATCATATTTATATGAAGAAGCTAGAAGACAAAATAGCTTAAGCTTTGCCATTCCTTTTAACCGACAGCAGCTTGCAGATTTCTTGTCTGTAGACAGAAGTGCAATGTCAAATGAACTATGCAAAATGCGCAATGAAGGAATATTAAAATTTAAAAAGAATCAATTTGAATTATTATAAATAGAAATTTTATCTTTAATATATAAGCTGATTTGGAAAATGTAAATATGATTTTTACCCCTAGGATACTACGATTGTCAATGCTTGTAAAAGACGTTATTAAACGAAAATCTTTTTTGTAGGTTTAAACTAAAAATTTGATAAAGATTATTGAAAACTAAAATGCGCTATGCTAATATATGCCTGTTTAGTTTATTATATGGACAAGGAGATAGTATGAAATCATTTGAAAATCTGCCCGAGGGTTATCATCAAATATTTGATATAGACCTTCAAAAAGATAAAAAGTCAGCATTAATTGTGAATTTATTAGCAGTTGCCATTGCTTTCGTGATGGTTATCGTTATGAATTGTTTTGTTCCTTTTTTCTCTATTTTTGATACAGAAAAATCTTTACTAACATATGCAATCAAATTTCTAGTTTTGTCTGTTCTAATAATTATATATATGGTTCTTCATGAGCTTGTACATGGCGTTGCTATGAAAATGTGTGGTACAAAAAAAGTGAAGTATGGCTTTACCGGAATGTATGCATATGCAGGAAGTGAGGATTATTATGAAAAAAAATCATATATTTTTATTGCATTAGCTCCAGTTGTACTATGGGGAATTGTTATTGCTATTGTAAATGCGTTTGTTCCATATGAATGGTTTTGGATTGTATATATAATACAAATTACAAATCTGTCAGGGGCTGCAGGTGATTTACTTGTTACATTTAAATTTTTGCGCATGCCTAGTGATATTTTAGTATATGATCATGGGGTGGGAATGAAGGTTTATTCCCAAAAATGAAAACATAGTCAAAAACAGTTATGTACTTTTCCTAATAACAACAAGGAGATTATAGTGAAACAAATATTTACTTATGCAAAGGATAGTTTAATAACGATTTTTCTGCTTATAGCAGCTTTTGGCGTTAGCTTATTATTTCAATATTTTTTTGATGTACAAGAGCATATTACAACGATATTTGTTTTTGCAGTTTTATTGATTTCTTTATTAACGAAAGGTTATGTTTATGGTATTGTTGCAGCTTTTTTGGGTACAATCGCAGTTAACTATGCTTTTACATTTCCCTATTTTGCATTGAACTTTGTTATTCCGGGTAATCTTATTTCAGGAATAATTATGATAATTATCTCAATATTAACTAGTGCACTTGTAACGAAATTGAAGCGCCATGAGGCAATAAAAGCAGAAAGTGAACGCGAGCGTATGCGTGCTAATTTGCTTAGAGCTGTGTCACATGACTTACGAACACCACTAACAACCATCTATGCTTCAAGTACAACTCTTTTGGATAATAAGGTGATAATGAATGAGGAACAAAAAGAAAAGATTGTCATAGGCATTAAAGAGGATTCTGAGTGGCTTATTCGTATGGTTGAAAATCTTCTTTCTATTACACGCATTGATAGTGGTACGGTTAAAATTCTTAAAACACCAACAGTCTTAGAAGAATTAATTGATGCGGTTGTTTTAAAATTTAAAAAAAGATACCCAACGCAGAAGGTGGAAATAGAAATTCCAGGGGAGTTAATTATTATCCCCATGGATGCTATTTTAATAGAGCAGGTTATAGTCAATATTCTTGAAAATGCTGTACAGCACGCAACTGGAATGACTAGACTTACCTTAAGAGTTTTTACTCTTGGTCAACGTGCTATTTTTGAAATAAAAGACAATGGCTGTGGTATTGCGAATGATCGTCTGAACAAGATTTTTACCGGATATTATACAACAAGTGACAATCCTGCCGATGGACAGCGTAGAAATACGGGTATCGGCTTGTCGGTTTGTGAAACCATTATCAAGGCTCATGGGGGAGATATAAAGGCAGAGAATATAAAGGCAGGAGGTGCAGTCTTCCGATTTACATTAGATACGGAAGAAAAGGACTTTGATTAAAAACAAATATAAAATTCTCGTTGTAGAAGATGATGCAAATATTCGAAATATTGTAAGTACTATACTTGAAACATCGGGATATCAGTCATTACTTGCCAATTCTTGTTCTATGGCAAAAAATATATTTGATTCCTATTTGCCAGATCTCATTATATTAGATTTAGGACTTCCAGATATGGATGGTATGAATCTAATAGATTATGTTCGCAAGGATTCTTTAAAGCCTATTATAGTTTTGTCTGCTAGAGCTGATGATAAGGACAAGGTAACAGCTCTAGATAAGGGTGCAAATGATTATGTTACCAAGCCATTTAGTTCTGCAGAGCTTTTAGCTAGAATAAGATCAGCCTTGCGTAATAATCGTTTCAGCTCTGACGAAGGCAGATTGCCTGGTGGGCGATTTAAAATGAAGGGATTAGAAATTGATTATGATGCAAGACAGGTGCTTATAAGTGGAGAAGAAATAAAGCTTACTCAAACAGAATATAACATTGTTGCATTTCTTTCGGAAAATTGTGGCAAGATGATGACTTATGCCGCCATAATTAAAGCAATTTGGGGAGAAAATGCTCATGGGGGTAGTATTAAAAAGTTACAGGTTAATATGGCAAATATACGTAGGAAATTCGGAGCACAGCCCGGAGAAGCAAACTATATAATAAATGAGCTTGGTGTCGGATATAGGATGAACCCGGAGCGTGAATAAATTTACTCTTAACTGGCTCTTAACCAAAAAAAAGATATAATCGGACGGAATCAGATGATTTCGAACTGAATTTGTGTTCTTTTATTACAAAGAAGTGTTAGAAAGAATACTACTGATTAATAGTTTAATATGTGAAAGAGAGAGGATAATATATATGTTATCAACAGATGAAGTTATACAATTGACGCAAAGCTTGATATGGCTTCTTGCTGGCGTAGGTGTATTTATCGTCGGTATGAATTTTATGGGTGATGCTTTGGAGAAAAGTGCTGGCCTTGGAATGAAGAGGTTACTTGAAAAAATCAGTAACAATCGTTTTTCAGGAGTCGGAATTGGTGCTGGTGTAACCGCAATTATTCAAAGCTCATCTGCAACCTCTGTTATGGTTATTGGTCTTGTAAATGCAGGTGTTATGACGCTTATGCAGGCAACTCCTATAATTATGGGGGCAAATATCGGAACAACTATTACAGGTGTTTTAGTAGCATTGAAAAATGACTACTTTAATATGATAATGTATTTGCTTGCATTTATAGGAGTAATGATGGGCTTTGCTAAGAAAGAAAAAGTAAAGCTTGCTGGTAGTCTTTTCTCTGGTTTAGGTCTTATTTTTGTTGGATTAAATATTATGAGTAGCGAGCAAGCATTTGGCAATCCACTTGTAGAGGATATGTTTACTGAAATATTTCAAAAAATTGATTCTCCACTGCTCTTAATATTAGTGGGTATTATTTTCACAGCGTTAATTCAAAGCTCTTCGGCTTCGACTGGTGTTGTTATTACGATGGTGGGTGCAGGTATTCTTCCGCTTGGACTTGCATTGTTTATTGTTTTAGGTGCTAATATTGGCACATGTGTGACAGCGTTACTTGCTTCTGTTGGAGCAAATGCCAATTCAAAGAGAGTGGCACTTATACATTTTACATTTAATGTAATTGGAACAGCTTTATTTACTGCGATTATTTGGATATTCCAGGAACCTGTAGTGAATTTCTTGATATCTGTATTTCCCGGAGAAGATCCTATGTCACTTCAAATGAGAGTCTCTTTATTCCATGTTATTTTTAATGTGACCACCACATGCTTACTACTTCCATTTGTTAAGCAACTTGTGAATTATTCCTGTGCTGTTATTAAGGAGGACAAGAAAGAAGAAGAAAATTTGGTACTCAAATTTGTGGACGAAAGACTACTTTCTACGCCAACTATAGCGCTTGTGCAGGTTAAGAAGGAAATAGAATATATGATTTCGTTGGTTGAAGAAAATTCTAGACTGGCTTTTGTTGCTATTGATACAGGTTCAGCAGAACATGGAAAATTAATTCGTAAAAATGAGGAAATAATTGACTTTACAAATAGCGAATTGACAAAATATCTTATAAAGCTTTCTGCTGATGTAGAAGAAAGTGATGAGAAAATAATTGGTTCGTATTTCCACGTTTTAAACGATCTTGAACGTATCGGTGACCATGCTGAAAATTTCCATGAAATAGGAGTTGAAATGATTAATCGTAAGATAGCATTTAGCAAACAGGCATTAGGTGGAATTATGGAAATGCGTGAAAATGTTATGGAAATGTTTGCTATTTCTAAGGAAACGTTTGAAACGATTCATAAAGAAAAGCTACCTAAGCTTACAAAGCTCGAGGAAGGTGTAGATACTATGAAAAAGAATCTTATAGCTGAGCATTTTGCTAGACTTGCTGAAGGTAACTGCAGTGTGGATGTAAGTCCATATTATTCATCTGTTATAGTTGGACTTGAAAGAATGGCAGATCATCTTGTAAACATTGGATACAGTATAGAGAATCCTACAGGTTCTCAAAAACAAAATAATTAATATTAGAGGTGAAAGGAATGGATATTCTTTACAGTAATTTACTGAATTTTGGACTTGGTGAGATAATAATGCTATGTATTGGAGGATTACTTATTTATCTTGCTATCGCTAAGGAAATGGAACCAACATTATTATTACCTATGGGTTTTGGTACCATACTTGTCAATATACCGTTTTCAGATGCACTTGCAGGTCCTATAAAGGAGCTTTATGAGGCAGGTATAGCAAACGAACTGTTTCCATTACTATTATTTATTGGTATAGGTGCAATGATTGATTTTGGACCATTGCTCACGAATCCAAAATTAATGATATTTGGTGCTGCAGCACAATTTGGAATATTCTTCACACTTTGTATGGCATCAATCTTCTTTAAAGACAATGATGCCGCTTCTATAGCCATTATTGGTGCTGCTGACGGACCAACCTCAATCGCTGTTGCAAATGCGCTAAATTCTGAATTTATAGGACCAATCACAGTTGCAGCTTATTCATATATGGCCCTTGTACCTGTGATTCAGCCTCCTGTAATCAAATTATTGACTACTAAGAAGGAAAGAATGATTCGTATGCCTTATGAGGAAAATAATGTTTCAAAGCTTACACGTATTCTATTCCCGATTATTATCACAGTTGTTGTTTCAGCTATTATTCCTCAGGCTACAGCGTTAATTGGATTTTTGATGTTTGGTAATCTTATTCGTGAATGTGGTGTCCTTAACCAGCTTTCAGAAACAGCGCAAAAGGTATTAGCTAATCTTATAACCATATTCCTCGGCATTTCAGTTGCGTTTAATATGACAGATGAGATGTTTTTACGTCCTCAGACACTTCTTATAATGGGCTTGGGACTTGTTGCATTTATCGTAGATACTGCAGGTGGTGTCCTTTTTGCAAAATTCCTTAATCTTTTTATGAAAAATAAAGTAAATCCTATGATTGGTGCAGCAGGAATTTCTGCTTTCCCAATGTCAGGACGTATCGTTCATAAGATGGGATTGCAGGAGGACCCTCAGAATTTCTTGCTTATGCATTCTATTGGAGTAAATGTTTCGGGACAAATTGCCTCTGTTATTGCAGGAGGTATTATCCTCAATATGTTTGGTTAATAGGAGGAATTAAAAATGATGTTATTTGCAAAAGGAATTGATTTTTCTAAATACGCTGAAAAGATACGTGAGGAGCTTTCAGTTATAGATTTTGAACCTGGCAGAGCAATTGAAATGCTCAAATATATGGGTATAGGTATGCTTGTTATTTTTGTAATTATTGGTATAATTATGCTTTCTACAGTTGCTATTCAAAGAATTTTTTCTGGCAAAAAAGAAAAATGACTCTTAAAAAAAGCTTTGGCTTTTAGATGAAGGGAGAAAAAAGAATGAATATTGTTATTATCGGTCTTGGTAAAATTGGAAAAACGATTCTCAGAAATCTTTCTGGAGAGGGTCATACCATTACTATTATTGATGAGGACAAAACAAGAATAGAAGCCCTAATAGAAAAATACGACGTCTATGGCGTTGTAGGCAATGGAGCTTGTCTAGACATTCAAAAAGAAGCTAAAATAGAAGAAGCAGATCTTGCGATAGCTTTGACAAATAGTGATGAGCTCAATGTATTTGCTTGTTTAGTTGCTAAAAAAAATGGTGCAAAAAATACAATTGCTCGTGTGCGTAATCCGGATTACAGAAAACAGATAATTGACATGAAGGATGACCTCGGTATTGCAATGATTGTTAATCCGGAACAGGAGATGGCAAATGAAATTTTTAATATCATTAACCTGCCGTCTGTCAGTGAAATAGAACATTTCGCAAAGGGAAAGGTTTCGCTAGTTGAGGTTGTTGCCGAAAAAGGATGTTCATTGATAGGTGAAACGTTGATTACTCTTGGACAAAAGCTTACAATAAAGGTACTGATTTGTGCAGTACAGCGTGGTGAGGAAGTGATTATTCCCGGAGGTAGCTTTAAGATTCAAGAGGGAGATAGAATTCACTTTACTGCTGATGCAAGATCGCTGGGTGATTTTTTATCAGAGGCAAAATTGGTAAAATCACCGTTTAAGAATATTATGATTGTCGGTGGGGGACGTATAGGATATTACCTTGCTGATGCTCTGTCAAAAAAGAAATATAATGTAAAAATATTAGAAAATGATCCTAAAAAAGCAGAAGAATTGGCTGAACTCTTACCTCGTGCGACAGTGATTTGTGCTAACGGAACACAGCATGATGTCTTGATTGAGGAGGGTATTGAGGCAATGGATGCTTTTGTGGCACTTACAAACATTGATGAGGAAAATATGATTGTATCAATGTTTGCTAATAAGAAAAAGGTTAAAAAGACTATTACTCAAATAAAGAGTGATGACCTTTATGGAATGTTAGATGAGCTTGGTATTAATAATACAGTGTCACCTAAGCATGTTGTTGCAGGTAGAATTAGTAGCTACATTCGAGCGCTTGCGAATACGGTTGGCAGTAGACTTGTAACTTTATATCAGCTTGTTAATAATCAGGTGGAGGCTTTAGAATTTGCAGCAACAAAAAAGGAAGCCTTTTATGATAAGCCACTTAGGGAATTAAATATGAAAAAGAATTGTTTAATTGCGTGTATTATACGAAAAAACGAGGTAATTATACCTAATGGTAATTCAGAAATCCATCTAGGAGACAATGTTGTTGTTGTGACAACCCACAAGAATTTTGATGATCTTAATGATGTGATAGAATAAGGTGGACTTGTTATGGAATATAAGAAATTAGGTAGAATGTTAGGTAAAATTATGATTTTGGAGGCGCTGCTTATGTTGGCACCTCTTATAATTGTTTTTATTTACAAAGAGTCATTTAGAAATTTTATGGCATTTTTAATTCCAATTTTAGCTTTATCAATAATTGGATTATTGCTTCAAATACCAAAGCCATCAAGAAATAATCTTTATCAAAAGGAGGGCTTTGCTCTTACTGCATTGGTTTGGATTATAATGACTCTTTTTGGAGCTATCCCCTTTGTCATTAATGGGGAAATTCCAAATTATGTTGATGCTTGTTTTGAAATAATGTCAGGTTTTTCAACTACGGGAGCAAGTATAATTACTGATATATCCTTGTTATCTCATTCTTCATTGTTTTGGAGAAGCTTTTCTCATTGGATAGGCGGTATGGGCATACTTGTTTTCGTGCTGATTTTTATACCTGAAAGCAACGATGGTTCATCAATGCATCTTCTTAGAGCAGAGAGCCCTGGTCCACAGGTTGGTAAGATTGTATCTAAAATGAAGGTGACAACAAGAATTTTGTACTTAATTTATTTAGGAATAACAGCTCTTCAAATAATTATTTTGTGCTGTGGCCCGTTGCTTGATTATGATGCTATGTGTAATGACTTGGGGGTTGAGGTTGCTTCTTATTATCAAAATGATAAGGTGTTTCAAGCATTTATTTCTACATTTGGATGTGCTGGAACTGGTGGATTTAGCTTTGCACCAAATAGTATGGAATATTTTACCCCATATGCACAATATGTGGTTTCTATATTCTTGATTTTCTTCGGTATAAATTTTAGCTTTTATTATTTGATTTTGATAGGAAGAATAAAAGATATATTTAGAAGTGAGGAGTTTAGGAGTTATACTTTAATTATTGTTGCTGCAGTTGGAATTGTATTTTTGAGTCTTATGAGTAATTTTCAACAAATGTATACTACAGAAGAAGCCTTTCGACATTCTTTGTTTCAGGTATCATCACTTATAACGACAGCGGGCTTTTCTACAACAAACTATGATACATGGCCGATGCTTGCTAAAACCACGCTCGTTTTAATAATGTTTTCCGGTGCTATGGCAGGTTCGACGGCTGGCGGTCTTAAGGTGTCAAGAATTGTAATAGCAATAAAGGGTGCATACGTAAATGTGCGTAAGCTTATAAATCCACGATATGTACCAAAAACAAAATTCGAAGGTAAAATACTTGAAGAAAAAACAATTAATGATGTGTTTGCATTTATAACGCTCTATTTTTTCATTTTGCTTGGAGTTGTCTTTTTGTTATCATTTGACTCGGTAAATGGAACAACGGTTCAAATTGTGTCAGATACAGGGGATTATGAGGTAACACATGGTTTCTTCAGCAATTTCTCATCAGTGCTTGCGTGTATTTCTAATGTTGGACCAGGCTTCGAGGCAGTAGGACCTTATTCATGCTTTGCAGGATATAATTACTTTTCAAAAATTATTTTAACACTGATAATGATGCTAGGCAGACTTGAAATACTGCCCGTATTGATTTTATTTAATAGAAGGACGTGGAAGAAGGTTTAGCGTCGGTGTGTTTTGGTATTACCAGAATTCATATTCTTATCTGTTTGTTTAATAGTTGTCCTGCTATTGACAACAGCTTTATTAAAGGAATTTAAATGTAATTTTGCAGTAGTATACATTTTTAGGTAGATGCAGATTGATAAAATATAAAAAAGAGTATTTAAAATGCAAGGGTAGCCTTGCATTTTTTTATGTATAGAGTAAAATAATTTTTGGTGTGAAAAAATTTGTAAATAAAAAATGATATTCTAGAAGAAAATATAGTATGTTTTACATTTTAAAATATTATTTTTAAGCAGGTGGTAAAGCGATGGCAGATAAGAAAACATATATAGCAATTGATTTAAAATCGTTTTATGCATCGGTAGAATGTGTGGAGAGGGGACTTGAGCCACTAGCTACAAATCTTGTGGTTGCAGATGCTTCTAAAACAGAAAAAACTATATGCTTAGCAGTTACACCAAGCTTAAAGGCTCATGGTATATCTGGCAGAGCCAGGCTGTTTGAAGTAGTAGAACAAGTGAAAATTGCAAATGCGCATAGGAAGCTAAAATTTGGTATCAAGGATTTTATAGGTAAATCGTATGATGATAATGAATTGAAAAATAATCCACAGCTTGCTATAGATTATATTGTAGCACCGCCTCAAATGGCGCTTTATCGTGAATACAGTACAAAAATTGTTGCAGCTTATTTAAAATATGTTTCTATAGAGGATATTTATCCGTATAGCATTGATGAGGTTTTTATTGATGCTACATCGTATCTTAAAACATATAATTTGAATGCACATGATTTTGCGACAATGCTTATAAAAGATGTTTTGCAAAAGTTTGGCGTTACAGCAACGGCAGGGATTGCCGAAAATATGTATCTTTGTAAGGTGGCACTTGATATTACAGCAAAGCATATACAGCCAGATAAGGATGGAGTGCGAATAGCGCAGCTGGATATGATGTCGTACAGGCGAACACTTTGGACTCACAGAGACTTAACAGACTTTTGGATGGTGGGAAGTGCCATAGCCAGGAGACTGAATAAGCTGGGATTGTTTACGATGGGTGATGTTGCCAGATGTTCTATAAATAGCGAAGATATACTTTATAAAGAATTTGGTAAAAATGCAGCTTTTTTGATCGATCAGGCATGGGGATATGAGAGCGTTGATATAGCAAGCATCAAGGCGTATAAACCAGAGTTTACCAGCACAAGTGCAGGTCAAGTTTTAGGCCGCCCATATACCTTTGAAGAAACACGAATTGTTTTGATAGAAATGCTTGATAAGCTTTCATTAGAGCTTGTCGAAAAAGGTTTGGTTACAGACCAAATTGTGCTTATGGTAGGATATGATATTGAAAATTTAACTAATCCCACAATACGAAATGAGTACAAAGGCGAGATTACCATAGACAGATACGGAAGAAAAATTCCGAAGCATGCCAGAGGAACGGCAAATATGGATAAATATACATCGTCTACGAAAATGATTACAGAAAAAACGCTGGAGCTATTTGAGAATATTGTGGATAAGAACCTTTTGACAAGAAGGCTTACTGTTACGGCAAATCGATTAGCAAACGAAAATGAATTGAATGAATCGGATTATGCAGCACAATTGTCCTTGTTTGATGATTTGGCAGAAATTGAAAAGAAAGCAGCATTGGAAGCTAAAGAAAAACGTAAACAAAAGGCGATGATTGATATAAAAAGAAAATTTGGAGCTAATGCAATTTTAAAAGGAACGAGTTTCCAAGAATCTGCAACGGCAAAAGAAAGAAATGAAAGTATAGGCGGACACAAGGCGTAGTGAATTACAGATAATTAGGTGGGATATATGAAAAGTATTTTATTTCCAATAATACAATTAACATGGGGGATTTTGCAGACATTATTAGGATTTATAGTTTTTTTGTTACATATAAAAGACGAACATTTTTTTTATAATGGGGCAATTATAACTAACTGGAAGGGTAAATCAAGCGTCTCATTAGGGTTGTTTGTATTTGTTACGAAGGAGCCATATTTTTACGAAAAATTGAGCAAAGAATATTCGAAGGAAGAGTTGCAATCGAGATTACTAGTACATGAGTATGGACACACAATACAATCATTGATTTTAGGACCATTATATTTGTTGGTAATTGGCATACCTTCAACATTATGGGGTTTTTTGCCACAATTACAAATAAATAGAAAAGAAAAGCAGATTTCGTATTTTGCTTTTTTTACCGAAAAATGGGCAAACAAGCTTGGAGAATTTGTTATAAAGAAAAAATCTATGGAAAATTTGGTTATAGATTAAAGGTATTTTATTTACAAAATATGACTTTATGGAGGCTAACATGGCATTTGATTTTAAAAAGGAATACAAAGAATTTTACATGGCAAAAAGTAAGCCTGAAATTGTTGAGGTGCCAAAAGCAAATTATATTGCAGTAAGAGGAAAGGGTGACCCTAACGAAAAGGATGGTGCATATCAGCAAGCAATAGGTATGTTGTATGCAGTCGCATATACATTGAAAATGAGTTACAAAACAGATTATAAAATAGAAGGCTTTTTTGAATATGTAGTGCCGCCACTTGAAGGCTTTTGGTGGCAGGAGGGCATAGACGGAGTCGACCTTAGTGATAAATCGGCATTTAATTGGATTTCTGTAATTCGACTACCTGATTTTATTACAAAAAAAGACTTAGATTGGGCAAAAGAAACGGCAAACAAAAAGAAAAAAATCGACTGTTCCTCTGTAGAATTTTTAACAATTGACGAGGGAATGTGTGTTCAAATAATGCATGTTGGACCATTTGACGATGAACCAAAAACTGTAGCTTTGATGGAAGAATATTTGCAGGAAAATGGTTATGTAAATGACATGAATAAAGAAAGATTACATCATGAAATATATATGTCAGATGCAAGAAAAATCCAACCTGAAAAATGGAAAACTGTCATTAGACACCCTATAAAGAAGATGTAAGTAGATTTTATAATATAAGAGGAAATAATGAAATTTTTTGAATTTGGAGATAAAAGTAAAAAAATAATAATATTTATACATGGTTTTCAGCTTCCGTGGCAGGTGTGGGACAAATATATTGATTATTACAAAAATGATTTTCACATAATAGTACCGGTAATATCAGGTCATACATCGGAAATTAAAGAAGATTTTATTTCATTTGAAAAAGAGGCAAAAGAAATTGAAGAATATGTAATTTCAAATTATGGTAAAGAAATTTTTGCCATATATGGAATGTCTATGGGAGGCGTTTTGGCGGCAGTTTTGTGGCAAAATCAAAAATTGCATTTTGAAAATATTATTTTTGATGGTTCGCCTCTTGTAGCCGTAAACAGCATGGTCAAAAAATTTATGACTAAATTCTATTTAAATGTCACGCATAAGACTCAGCAAAGAGATGAAAAAACATTAAAGAAAGCAGTTGGAAATATCATTTCTAAAGAAAATTTTGATGAATTTATACAAGTGCTTGACAATATGTCGGATGAAACGATAAAAAACAGTATTGATGGTATAGCGAATTTTAAATTGGAAAAGAATATACCAACGACAGACACAAAAGTTTTTTATTTTCACGGCACATCTATAAATGAGATGATAGCAAAAAAATCAGGGAAATATTTAAAAAAATGCTATCCAAGAGCTGTAGTAAAATGTTTTAAAGGTAAATTTCACTGTGAAAATGTTATATTTGACCATAAAATAATGCTTGATGAGCTTGACAAAATATTAAAATAAGGAAGCTTGAGTATGACAGAAAAATTTCCATATGAAGACATAGTAAATCTTGAGCCCCATGTTTCAAAAAAACATCCACGGCCAACTATGATGGATCGTGCTGCCCGCTTTGCACCCTTTGCTGCAATCACAGGATACGAAGAAATGGTGCTTGAGGAAGCAAGAGAAACAACAAGAAAAATAAATCTTGATGAGGGCGAATTAGAGCGTTTGAATGAAAAATTAAATATAATCAAAGAAAATATAAACGAAGAACCCACAGTAAAGATAATATATTTTAAACCAGATGACAGAAAATCAGGCGGTAAATACGAAAGCGTGACAGGTACAATTGTTAAAATAGACGAACACGAACAATGCATATATATGTTCGATGGCACGTGCATAAATATGGAAAGTGTATTTGAAATAGAAAGTGAGATATTAAAAGACTTTTATTATTAGAAAATAGTATGATCTAAGAATGATTTTACGGAAAGTATAAAATAATAAAAAAGAGAGAAAATATTTTATTAGATGGAGAAATTTTTTAGAATAAGGAAAAAATAGAGGAAAATTTACTTGTCAATGCCGATGTTGTTGTGGTTCAAAAGAGGACGAAATACATCATATTGTGGAAAAAATAACAACAAAAAATTTTTTCAAAAAAAGTAAAAAAAGGTGTTGACAAGTAAAAAACAAAGCGATATAATAGGCGAGCTGTCACGGAAACGGCACAAACAAACCGCCCTGAGACAGCGGATGAACTTAGAAAAGTAAAC
>JAZNOJ010000107.1:0-8892 GCA_045580735.1 Candidatus Egerieisoma sp.
ACTGCGCACCACTCACCTACAAAACAGTCCACCGGACTGTTTTGCTTAACGTTTCGTGCCCTCTTAGGGTTCAAGTCCACTGCCGTTCTCTACACACAAACAAAAAACACGCCCTTTTGAGCGTGCTTTCCGTTTGTGGCATATGACTTATAAAAAAATACAATGAACCTATTTATAACTCACGGGTGCACTTTTACTGTTTTTATTTCTATCGTTAATTTATTTATATTCAATATCCGATAGCGTTTCAACAGCAAATCTTCCACCGAGCCGGAAGGAATATATAAATATTTCCCTTTCCAAAATGCTGTTCATTTCCGAAACTGCATCATCATATTTTTGCAGGACTTCCTTCTGTGCTTCCGTTAATGTTTCTGTTAGGCTTGTTCGATTCTTGTCCATAAGTCGCAGTAGTGGTTTTATTTCTGGATGTTGAGCAGCATATTGCTCTTGTGGAAATATATTGCCATACCAAAACTCTTCAAGCAATTTTCTCATAATACACCTCCTTCAATAAAGAAAACGACCGCATCACCGATAGCATTCCCAGTAACACGGTCGTTTGTTTTTTTCTTGTTTTTTTGTTTTAATTGTAGCATAGTGCTGCACCTCCTTGTAGCACGACACTATACCATACAATTTTGAGAAAGTCCAGCTTATACTTCATCAAATATTTTATCAATTGTCATTGCGAGATTGGCTTTCACGGATTCTATATCATCTTCAAAAACAAAAGGTAATCTCACCATATGGACTTTAATTGTTTCGCCAGAAGCTTGGTTAACTATACTTATAGGGAAATATGGTTCACAATCCTCAAATCGATATAATGGATACAACAAATATACGTCTGAGACGCCGCGCTTAACAGCATATGAAATCATTTGATATACATCGTTTTGACTAATTTCTTTATTTATCATTTGGCGAAGTTCAGCCTCGTTTTCCACACTCTCAAATCGTGATAATTCTTTATATTTGGTATCCAAAATAAATAGCCCTTTTTCTTTGTGTTTTACAAGAATATCGTGTCTCATTGTAAATATCTTTCCAAGTGATTTCCCACCATATTGTAAATCATCAACTAATGTCATATCACTTGCCTGGAATTTTACAGTAGCATTTTTACCCAGAACTTCCTTTATGAAACCACCAATAAATCCTTCGAATAGCAATTCTGTCGGGAACAAAAAGCAGAAAGATTCTTGATTATCAATTTGATAAGTTGATGTCTGATTAAGCAGAAACATTTTGCTCATACTTAGCAAAACCGAATACTGCCGGTGTAGTTTGCTTAATCGAATGCCATCACAATCTGAAGGAACGCATCTAACATCGGAAACTTCATTAAGCCTAATAAGAATTTGACGAATAATTTTTTTGTTTTCAGAAGATTTGGTGGTATCACTTAATCCTCTACAAGTATACTTAATAATTCTATTGACAATGTTGTCAAACTCAAATTCCGAAAAAGAACAATTAAACTTGTCATATAATCCGTTTGGGATTTTGTGATTTATATAATCTTTGAAGTTGATGTGTCCCCTAATTACAGAAGTATCGTCATTCTTTTCTTCATACCGATAAAACGGGACTTGTTCCAAAGCTCGTTTTACGTAATGCAAATATAAAGTTGTAAACAATTCACGCAAGTCCTCGCAATCTTCAAGATTGCTGGATATGCTTATGAAGGGATATTCAACTCTATTGCAATATTTCAGCCATTGAATAAGGTTATGCATAAGGTATTTTATATCGAGCCCATCAGTGTCATAATCCCCTTTGAATTCTTTGAAAACCTTTGGGAATATATTTAATTGATGTCCCTTGAACGCAATGGTACCTATGTAATTCTTAGAACGAATATTTTTTTGGCTGAGAAATTTTATGAATTGTTGCTTACTTGAAAGTTTACCATCATCATAAAAAATTGAACGTTCTTCCCAATTGAGTTGCAAAAAATCTTCGAGTTCGTCAAGAGAACTTTGGTCTTGCCACTCAATTGGGAGGTTTTTGTTTTTTATGACACTTTCCTCAAAATAATTTAATGTCACTGACATTATTGCTCATCCTTCTTTTTGATGTTAATCCTGCCCATAGAACCTGACAAAATCTCAATATCTAACTCTTCTAAAGACGCTTTTAGATGAGCTTCAACCTTGTTGCTTTTATCAAAGAAATATTCGTACAACAATGGTATTATACTATGGTTCATAATATCACAAATGTCGTCTGTTGTTTTATTGATAAAATAAGAATGTCCAACCAACAAATCTGTGCTATGTAATTCCTCTGATATTCCGTTATTGAGTTTTTCGAGAACGGTTCTTAATTTAACATCCGTAATCAAGCTCAAGTCAGGTTCAAATTCTACGAATTTAAATCTACGTCTAAGTGCTGTGTCAATAAGTGATATTGATTTATCGGCAGAGTTCATTGTTCCGAGGATATATAAATTATTAGGAACAGCAAATGGTTCGCCAGAGGGCAGGGTTACAGATACCGCATTTTCTTCACCCCAACGTTTATCATCTTCAATTAATGTTATTAGTTCTCCAAAGACTTTGGATATATTTGCTCGGTTAATCTCATCGATTATAATAACATAATCTTTTTCTGGATTTTGCATTGCTTGCCAAGAAATTTTCTTAAACACACCATCGACGGTTTTGAAATTCATCCCGCCTTTTGTTGTATCAGGACGAATACCTTGAATAAAATCTTCATAACCATAATTTTGATGGAATGTTGTAAAAACAATACGTTCTGACTCAATAAACCCATTATATCTTGACATTATATCTTTGCGTGGTTCTTTAGAAATTTTGGCAATGGGTGTGTCTTCAATTATAGATAGAGCATACTGAGCTGTTGCATAGGTTTTTCCTGTCCCCGGTGCACCATAAAGTATTTGATTGAAGGGGTGTGTTCTGCGAGTGTTATTTGGTAATTTTAAAAGTGCAAAACTTTCATTGCATTTTTCTTCACAATTTTTTGGTTCAGTAACGGCAACGCTTTCATCGGTAAAACAAATACCAAATTCATTATTAAAAATAGAATCGTATATTTTTATTCCTTTACGAACTTCTTCTTTGTATGATGCCGGCAATCCCGAAGCAGTTACAATAGATGTAATCGCATAGTTATTTTCCTCTATGACTTTACCGTATTTTATTCCAAACATATGTATACCAGCAGGCTTATTTGATGCTGAATTATACATTTTAGCGAGAATTTCTCCCAATTCATCCACGGATAAATCATCTCTTACAGGTTCTGCACAAACAGGTGTGCTTGAATGCGTAGGAGATACCAGGGCAGTACTTGTTGCAGCACTAAAATTCTCCCAAAATACCTTATTAAACATAACATTTGAAATTCCGCATTTATCAGTAAATAATTTGATTTGACCCATGCGAACAAAAGGATACGTCTCCTGTTCAATTCCTATTGCAGATAAAACCGTTCTTTGTGCTGCATCAGAATAATCAGATGCAAGTAAGTCAGGGAAAAGCATATAGAAATATTTCATAAACCATGCTCTTTCTACATGACCTGCTGTAACTTCTTTCAATGTAGAATGTAAACTCTTATAATCGTCTATCGTTTCTATTTTACCATATTCTTCTATGGCTTTAACTCCAGCAAGCAAATAGTCACGCATTTTCGTTCCTATTTCAATTGCTTCTTCTTCGGTTATCTTTTGCGGATTTCTTCCAGTCCCTGTCATCCAACAACCTTCACTTGAAAAGAATAAACCATATTTGTGAGCATTTCCGCCCGCAATACTTCCGAAAAGCTCTCTGTTCTTTGCGTCATATTCCATAACACGACAAAGATTTTCGGAATTATCACCATTGAGAAAAATTGTATTAAGAATATCTTTGCCGGTAAGAGAAGACAAAATTGCAGGCGAGAATTTTGTCTGAAAATCAGTTAAATTTTCTTGAGCTTCAGCATCTAATTCGGGGTACTCACGTGCTTTTTCTGCAAACCATTTGGGAGTATACATATTTTGTGTTGAGGCAATTGATATAGTGTTCTGTGAATAAGATTTTATGCTTTCTTCGATGATTTTTTTTACTTGTTCAGTAAGCCTGTACTTAGTTATAGTTTTATACATATTATCTTCAGAAAGCGCCTCTGTATTGGGTTCTTCAAGTACATTTTCAGAGTCCTCTTCCGTATCAATTGTATCTTCACCATCATCAAACGCCGCCTCTGCATCAACCTCATCAAGTGCATTATCCGCAAGAATAACAGAACCATCGGACAAAAGTTGAAGGATTTCTACAGATTCTTTCTCAAGAATATGCCAGTTATTTACTAATGATGGTAAAAATATATATGATTTTGTTGTTTTTGTATACGGAGATGCTAAAGATGTCTTTCTAAATGAAAGGATGAAATCTTTAATCTCATCAAACTGCTCGTCACTTTTAAATAGCGGATTATATACAAAATGTGCTATTTCATGTTCCGTCAAATAGCCTTCTATATCTTTATCATAAAGCAGTTTTAATATTATTTGACCAGGATGAATATTGCGACCTTTGTTATCAGCGTACCATGCAGCAAACACTTTTAATGTTGTTTTCACAAATGTATTTTCATCGCAAGTAAGATTCCCATCATCGTCATAAATTGAGAGCAATTCATCACCTAACGGGGTAACAACAAAACAATTCTTTGAATTGGCAACATACTTAATTAAACCATAAGTATACAACGCCTTTTCCGTATGAGTATCTCCATTGCTTTTCTTTTTACGCTTACCGTCCTTTTTTGCTTCTTCAAATATTGGTTTGCTATCTTGAGTGGTTAATGGTTCATTGTTTTTTACAGCACGCAACAATACTGCCAGCATAGCAATATCCGTAATATTTGTTGGTAATTGAATTTTATCTAAATTCCGAGCCATTGTTATCTCCTTTCAAAATCCATTACAGATTCAATAATTTTTTTAACCATGAGAGGAGGGATCCCTTCGCCTATAACAAAACGTATCAATTGTTCGTTTGCCCAATCAGGAATATTCCAATCAGTCGGTAACGATGATACAATGAGCAACTCGTAAATTGTTAGGACTCTTGGGTTCGTATATAGAGCCTCGCCTTCATCATCATATTTCCACAATCGTCCCGGATGCACATTGTTTTGAGAACCCATTATGCCGTTCCACTTTGTTATTGTAGAAGAGGGTTTGTCCCAAAATAATCTATGATATGTGGTTTCATATCCTTTCACTCTATTTCCATCTTTCTTTTTGGGGTAATAGAATTCGTTATCAAATGCGGTATTACCTGTCGAAGTGTGTAACATACATTCAACATTTCGCCATACATGGCAAGGAGGTCTATGCCATTTATGGAATGATAGTGCTTCTTTTGAGTTTTTAGGCAACTTATTTCTGAATTCTTTTTCCCGTATTTCGGGCCATAAGTCAGGAATTCCTTCAAATGCTTCTTCGAGGGTAATGGGGTCTTCTTTAATTGGAAATTCCCATTGAAACGGTATATCTTTTCTGACTAACAGAAAAATTGCTCGCCGCCTCATTTGTGGAACTCCATAATACATGGAATTGGTTATAACTTCACTGTTGAAATTATATTTTTTACCTAATCGAGTTTCAATATATTTAGGAATCAACATTTCTTTTCCACGGTACTTTATAGGAGTATCTAATTGCTGCGGAACATTCTCTAAAAAAACATATTTGGGATTTAAATCCAATACTGCATCTATAGCATATTTAACCAAACTATTTCGCTCGTCATATGGGCTGTTGTGTCCCGCAATGCTCATACCTTGACACGGGGGTGTTGCTATAATAAATTCTACTTTTGACAAACGAGCTTGATTGATAACTTCGTTATATATATCTGAGTTAGTAATATCCCCGCAAATCATATTACAATTAGGATAAAGATGTTGATAAAAGTTTGCTCTGTCAGGTTCTAATTCATTTGCAACAACAACGTCAAGACCAATTTCGTTTAAATATGTTTCTGCAATGCCTACATTTGCAAACAAAGATAAAGCCCTCATCAATCTTTCTCCTTTCTTATTTGTAATGCGGCAACAATTTTTTTCACAGCAAGAGGCGGGACGCCTTCCCCTATAACAGTTCTTATTAATTGAGGTGATGCCCACTCAGGAATATTCCAATTATCTGGCAAACTCATTACTCTCATCAACTCAAATATTGTTAAAACTCTTGCGTCAGAATAAAGTCCCGTTTCTGGGTCTAATCTTCCAGGGTGCACATTTTGAAATGAAGAAATTGTGTGATTATAACTTGTTATAGTTGGTGCAGCTTTATCCCAATCCATTCGCATATATGTTCTTGGAGCACCACCCACCATAGTTCCATCTTTTTTCTTTGGAAAGTACACAGGATTCTGTCGAGCGCTGCATCCTGTAGGCGTATGCATCATTACCTCTATATTTCTCCACACATGGTCTTTAGGGAAATGCCACTTCGAGACTTCCAATCCTTTTTTTAATTTTTCTTCGTATTGAGGAAAAACATACCGGTACTCTTTTTCTCGTACTAATGGGTCTAAAGATGGTAAATCACCAATGACATCTTGCAAGGTAACAATATTCTCCTCATACTCGGGGAAGTGCCAGTGCTGAACGTCTTTACGAGACAAAAGTATAATGGCTCGCTTCCTTTGCTGAGCAACCCCGTAGTATTTAGTGTCAATAACCTTCTTTTCAATGAAATAATCATCACTGAATATTTCATCTATCAAATCAGGAATTAAAATTCTTCTTCCGTTGTAGTTTATTGTGGTTTGCAGTTGCATAAAGACATTTTCCATAAAAACAAATTTAGGGTTTAAGTCCTTTATGGCATCAACAACATATGTTATTAAGTAGTTTCTTGAATCTTCCGGATCCATCTGCCCGGCAATACTCATACCTTGACATGGAGGTGTTGCAATTATGAATTCTACATTAGATTGTTTAGCCAGGCTTATTATTTTGTTGTATATAGAGATATCGGTAATATCCCCACAAATCATATTACAATTCGGATATAGATGTTTATAGAAATCAGCACGAGGCTGTAATAATTCATTAGCTACTGTTATATCAATGCCTACATCACACAAATAAGTTTCGGCAATGCCAACATTGGCAAATAAAGATAAACCGTTCATTGCTTTCTCTCCTAATCTTTTTTACACTTTTAAATAGGTTAATCTATAGCACTTTTTCCGCTCTTAACCCATTCATCCAGTTCAGAGAGTTTAAATTTCCACAGTTTACCAATCTTATGTGCAGGAATATCTGTTTTTCTAATCCAATTTCTTATGGTATCTTTAGTTACGCCAAGGTGGTCAGCAGCATCTTCTACACTTATCCATTTTTCTGTGTAATTATCAATCATTTTATCGTCTCCCACATAAACATATAATTCGACATTTTGTATTATATCATATAATTCTAAAACTTTCAAGTTGTTTCATATGATTTGTTAGTAATAAACTGATTTTATATGTGTTTATTTTCAAATTAGCTCTTGACTTTTACCTCTTTAAGAGTGATATATATTACAACTAAAATCATGGAGGATGTAGTATGAAAATAATAAGTAAAAAAAGTTTAGCAAAATTACGCACGGAATTCCCTGTTGGTACAAGAGTAAAACTTGTGAAAATGGACGACCATTACAATACAGTACTCCACCCCGGAGAAATGGGGACAGTTGTTTTTGTGGATGATATTGGTACGATTCATGTCAAATGGGACTGTGGTTCTGCATTGGGAGTTGTATATGGTGAGGATGTATGTCAAAAAGAGTAAAAGCCTCAAATACTATTTGGTTATGTCCGTCGCAAATGACTTAAAAGGGTTCGCCGATAAAGTGTGCCCAAAAGTGCCCTTTAATTCCGAAAGAAAATGTGTTATCATTATACTGAAAGAATAGAGTAAAATACAGTGAAATACAGTTACCTTTTATGATATAGTTATAATGTGATATGACACTTGCTACAAACCACCATTGCCTGTTATTATATATTTTTCAAAAAGTGTGTAGTAAAGTGTAGTTGAATGTATATCAAATATGTGCTATCGTTATAATAGAGAGGTTGTGGTTACAATTATAGCCGCAACCTCTTTTGCATGGACAACACTAAAACTTGTAACAGAATGCCACTGTTTGTCATCATTATTTTTATGTTATTATAAAATAGAACAAGTAAAAAAGTTTCTAAAATTTAAAAGATGAGAGTAAATGTGATTGAATGTTAGTTAATAATTATGATATCGTTATAATGGGAATGGTTAATCAAGTTGAATTTTGATTATTGTTTCAAAAAGCAAGGTGCATTTTCATAAAAAATCTATCTCAAATTACTGATTTACGGAAAACTGTAAAAACGCAGTTTTCTTCAAAGAACGGAAAACCTATTATATATAGTCACTTCCGTTCCGTACGTTCACGAGTGTGGGAAAGGCTAAAAGCCTGCCTTTCCCCACTACGAAACGTTGAGTCAAAGGTTTTCCGTTAAATCTTTACAGACAATTACACTATTTTACAGTGTGGTTGTTGTGATATGATATACTTGACAACAATCGAATAATTCTTAAGCCTTTGTAGGAGGAATCCTATGAGGGCTTTTCTTATGCCCAAAAGGAGGTGATGCCTATGATTGTAATAGTGTGGCTACGATGAAAACAATACAAAAAAATATGAAAGGACAAATACTATGACAAGATTTACCTTTAAAGGAATCCTCAAAAGTTTTGACAGAATTTTCTCCGGCATTAAAGCACCGGACTTGGACAACAAGTTTTATGATGGATGGCAGATGCGTGTGGCAAAAGACGGAACTCCCGTTATTGTCTTAAGAAGCAAGAAAGCCACGCCTGCACACT
>JAZNOJ010000108.1:0-32958 GCA_045580735.1 Candidatus Egerieisoma sp.
TGAAATATGAAAATATGATATTTCAAACACTTCAAGACGCTTAAGCTCATCTACAAGACACGGCATTAGTTGATCCAAAAAGCCAAGATACTCCTCTCCATGTCCATTTGTGTCCCAACCGAAAATACGCTTATATTCACCGTTTTCATATGCCATAACCTTTGCGGCATACTTACATCCCCATTGAGTAAATAAATGTGAAATTTCTATCTTTTCAACGCCTATACGCTTACACATGTCAATCCATTTTGCTAATTTTTCAAAGCCGAATGTATATTTATCTCCATCTTTGTAAACGTCCACAAGCTGTATAGTTCGTCTTTCTCCACCTACGAGTGTATCAAGTGGTGGTGTAAAAATAGGTGTCAAAAGCATATTTGTGCCATATTCCACTGCTGTTTTTGCAAAATTTTCTGTAATGCGCCAATACTCCTCACTATCAAATTCCACTTTATAATAATTACAAAGACAATCTGAATGAAACCAGTTAGTAACAGCAATATCTTGTTTTGGAAGACTTGCATCCAAAACCTCTATTTCAAAATCTGCTATATAAGGCTTATCTATTTTAACGCTTACGGAAATTGTGTACTTTCCTGGCTTTATATCGTCCTTACTGCCATCAATTGTTACAAAAAGACTTCTCCATGAATTTTTATATGCCCATATTATCTCTGGAATTGGCTTTAAAACATCTGGAAACATTCCTAATTCAGGATGATCAGATGTGTCTATTGCAAAATCAAACATTGTCAAATCACAAGGCACATAATCTATGTAGCGAAGTGATATTTTGTCCTTAATTTCCTCGGGTGCATCAAAATCAATTATAACATTTCTATGAAATATCTCATTCGTCTTATATGCTACTTGAAATGAATAAACTTCATTTTTGAGCATACTTCCCTTGTCCTTTAAATCAGATAAACTTAACTCCCTGTCAGGATACACCTTCGCAAGAGAGTTTAAAGCTTTAACTGTTACCATAAAATTTCCTCCAAATATATTTTAAAAAATATCATATAATATTACACAACGCCACAGCATTTGCCATAGCGTCGCTTAATTATCATATATTATTTATTTTATTTGCTATCCTCTGCTCTAATAGCAGCACGACGAATCTTGCCACTCGTTGTTTTAGGAAGCTCTTTTACGAATTCCACAATTCGTGGATATTTGTACGGCGCTGTAACCTTCTTTACATGGTTTTGAAGCTCCTTTTTAAGCTCCTCAGATGCCTCATATCCCCTTGCAAGTACAATGGTCGCTTTAACTACTTGTCCTCTGACAGGGTCAGGAGCAGCAGTAATTGCACATTCCAATACAGATGGATGTGTCATAAGCGCACTTTCAACCTCGAATGGTCCTATTCTATAGCCAGAACATTTTATAACATCATCAACTCTTCCTATAAACCATATATGCCCATCTTCATCGTACCATGCGTTATCTCCTGTATGGAAATCACCGCCTGCATAAAGCTTTTCGTTTGCTTTATCATCATTATAATATCCTATAGTAAGTCCTACCGGTCGGTTAGCCTTTGCGTTCTTAATAACTATTTCGCCCTCTTCACCAATTTCACAATCCTTACCTTCTTCATTTACAATATGAATATCATATAATGCAGATGGCTTACCTGTAGAACCTGGTTTGATATTAAGCCATTCAAAATTTGCCATCAGCACTGGCGTTTCAGTTTGACCAAAGCCCTCATATAGCTTATGACCTGTTAATTTTTCCCATTGCTCAAATACGGCTGGATTCAAAGGTTCTCCCGCCATGCAGCAATGATGAATTGATGATAAATCATATTTTGTTACATCCTCTTTAATCATAAATCTGTACATTGTAGCTGGTGCACAGAATGTTGTAATTTTATATTTTTCAATCACCTTAAGTAACTTATCAGGATCGAATTTGTCCATATCATAACCTAAATTTGCTGAACCACTTATCCATTGACCGTAAATTTTTCCCCATGAAAATTTAGCCCAGCCTGAGTCTGCAACAGTCAAATGGAGTCCATTTTCCTCAACCTGCTGCCAATATTTAGCCGTTAAAATATGTCCCAATGGATATGATTGAACATGCTGAACCATTTTAGGCATACCTGTTGTACCACTTGTAAAGTAGATTATCATCAAATCATTTGCTGAAACAAAATCTTCTCCTTGAGGTCTATCAAATACATCGCTTTGATTTTCAAATGCTTCAGTATAATTTATCCAACCATCTCTCTTCTCGCCCTCATTCATAACAAGCGCCTTATATTGCAAAGAAGGACAATCATCGATTGAATTTTCAACATGAGAAATAATATTGTCGTCCTGTGCACAAATCATCATTTTAACGCCTGCAGCATTTATTCTGTAAACAAGATCCTTTTCTGTAAGCTGGAATGTGGCTGGAATAATTACAACTCCCATTTTATGAAGTGCAGTTACAGTAATCCAATATTCCCAGCGACGTTTCATAATAAGAAGAACCTTATCGCCTTTTTTTAGTCCAATTGATTTAAAATAGTTACACATTTTATTACTGATTTTCTTAACATCAGTAAATGTAAAAATCTTTTCCTCACCGTGATCATTACACCATACAAGAGCTCTTTTTTCAGGCTCTGCCTCTGCCCAAGCATCTACAACATCATACCCAAAATTAAAGTCCTCAGGTACATTTATTTTAAAATTCTGTTTAAAATCCTCATATGAATCAAATTTAATACGAGGAAGATATTTATTTAAAATATAATCCATTTTATTTCCTCCGATAAATTACAGTAAAATAACAGTCAAAAACTTGGCTTTCTTGCCGCCCACAGCGTTCTGCGAATGTGGCACCATAGGATTGAAGTAAAGGCAATCGCCTTCATTTAATATGAACTCTCTTTCACCAAAAACCACTCTTACAGTTCCTTCAAGTACAAAATTAAATTCCTGGCCTGTATGTGCAACTAGCTTTGGCGGCTCATTTTCTGTTTCAGCATCAACGGTAACTATCATGGGTTCTATTTTTCTACCAATAAATTTGTAGGCAATACTCTCAAAATCATATCCTTGATATCTATCTACCGCAATACCCTCTCCCTTTCTTACTAACGAGCAGTTAGCAAGCCTTGGAGATACCCCCGTTAATATTTCTGTCATATCGACTCGCATATATGCTGCAATTTCATATAGCACACTGACCGGAAAATCCTTTTCTGCATTTTCGTATGATAAATATTTTTCAACTGTCATACCAAGCTGATTTGCCATTTCCTCCACACTTACATCAGAAATTTCGCGAAGCTCCTTAACTCTCAATGCAATTTCCTGAATTTTTGTAATGTTTGCCATAATAAATTGCCTTCTTTCTAAAATAAATTTGTATCTTTTTATCTAATTGATTTAATAAAATACCATCATTTGAGTTTTATTATATCTGAAAAATCAAATGTTGCAAAATAATCCTTAGGTGTTTCTGCTCGTCTAATTAGCTCTACACTTCCATCTGTTTTTAACAACAACTCTGCACTTCTTAGCTTTCCGTTGTAATTGTATCCCATCGCAAAGCCGTGCGCACCCGAATCAAGAATCGCAAGCAAATCTCCTATTTGAATCTTGGGTAATTTTCTGTCAATTGCAAATTTATCATTATTTTCACACAAGCCACCCGTTATATCATATGTTTCAGTACATGCTTCGTCTTCTTTTCCAAGCACAACAATATGATGATAAGCACCATACATTGCAGGACGCATTAAATTCGCAGCACATGCATCTGTTCCAATATAATGCTTAAATGTATTTTTTTCATGTAGAACTCTTGTAACTAACATTCCATAAGGTCCTGTGATGAATCTTCCGAGCTCAGTCTTAATTTTTAATTTTTTGATTGCAGATGGAACAATTATCTCGTTATACGCTTTTTCCACGCCAGCACCAATATATGCTATGTCTGCAGGCTCGTCCTCTGGCTTATATGGAATACCTATTCCTCCAGATAAATTTACGAAGCTTATTTCTGCTCCGGTTTCTTTGTTTAATCTTACTGCTTCTTCAAAAAGCTTTCCTGCAAGAGTAGGATAATAATCTTTTTCTATCATATTACTTGCCAAAAAGGCATGAATACCAAAGCGCTTTGCACCCATTTTCATAAGTTTCTTGATGCCTTCTACCATTTGCTCAGGAGTCATACCATATTTTGCATCTCCCGGATTTCCCATTATGCTATTTCCTATTGTAAAAAATCCTCCCGGGTTGTATCTAAGACATATTTCTTCTGGTATTCCACCATGCTCAGCCAAAAAATCTATATGTGTAAAATCATCAAGATTTACTATAGCCTCTAGCTGTCTTGCGTATTCAAAATCCACTGCAGGTGTTGCGTTTGAGGAAAACATTATTCCGTCGCCTTTAAAGCCTAGGCTTTCTGCCAGCATTAGCTCTGTATAAGATGAACAGTCTACGCCACAGCCTTCCTCTTGCATAATCTTTATTAAAAACGGATTCGGGCATGCTTTTACAGCAAAATACTCCTTATATCCCTCATTCCACGAAAACGCTTTATTTAAATTTCTTATTACTGTTCTAATGCCATCCTCATTATAAATATGAAATGGTGTTGGATAATCCTTGCAAATTGCCTCTGCTTGTTGCTTTGTAATGAATGAGGTCTTACTCATTTTCTATTTCCTCCTCGTCTTCTACTATGTATCTGTCTATCGCTTCCCACAAGGTATCAATGCCTGTGCGTTTTTCAGCAGATACGCATATAATATCCTTTTCTGGTGGTATTTGTAAAGTATTTCTTATAACCTCTGCATGATTTTTCACTTGCATTCTGCTTAATTTATCTGTTTTAGTAGCAACCACAAGATAGTCAATCCCTGACGACAATATCCATTTATACATATTTTCGTCATCCTTTGACGGTTTATGTCTAATGTCTAGCAATAATAATACAAGATATAGTTGAGGTCTTACATTGAGATAATCCGTAATTACCTTACCCCATAAATTTTTTTCTCCCTTTGACACCGCTGCAAAGCCATAACCGGGAAGATCAACAAAGTGTAGCTCATCGTCTAAATTATAATAATTTATCTGTCTTGTCATTCCTTGTCTTGAGCCACTATATGCAAGTCGTCTTCTTCCAACAAGAGCATTGATAAGTGATGATTTACCTACATTCGACCTTCCTGCAAAAGCAACCTCTAGCAAATTGCTATCCGGATACTGCTTCGGAGAAACTGCCGATATTACAAATTTTGCATTTTTAACCTTCATTTTAAATCCTGCCTTTTAAAAATGTTCTTCTATGGATTTCGCATGCCCCATACTTTTCTATAGCCTCATAATGTGCTTTTGTTCCGTACCCTTTATGCTTTGCAAACAAATACTCCGGAAATTTTTCATCATATTCACGCATAAGCTTATCTCTGGCAACCTTCGCAAGGATAGATGCTGATGCTATTGATACACTTTGTGCATCACCATGAGTAATTGACATCTGTGGAATATCTATATCAGGAATATGTACATGATCAACAAGAAGCATTTGCGGTCTTTCCCCACCAGCCATTTTGATAGCTTTTTCTATAGCTCTCCTCATTGCTTCAAAGGTAGCTTGTAGTATGTTTATCTCATCGATTCTATTGTTATCAATAAAGCATATCCCATAACCCATGCAGCTTGCTTTTATTTCTTCAAAAAGCAGCTCGCGTTTTTTTTCTGAAATTTTCTTCGAGTCATCCGCACCTTTAACAAAAGGACCATTAACCCTATAAATTACACATGCCGCCGAAACAGGACCTGCCAACGGACCTCTGCCAGCCTCGTCCACACCAGCAATCAATGTATAGCCTTCGCTTTCTAGCTGTCTTTCATATCTACATAGCTCAAAAAAACGTTCCTCAGTCATTTAAAGCCTCCTGTGCGATTTCTCTTTCAAGAGTCTTTATCGAATCCTTTTCAGCATCAAAGGGCTCTAGCATTTCTCTTCCATCCAACGTTATCTTGCCTAATTTTCCACCTCTAAAATCGTCTAATACAAGTCCTGCTGCTCTGTAGGTATCTACCTCTCCACCTTTTACAAGACAGCCTCTGCGTTTTCCACATATTTCGAGATAATCTGTCGGTAGCTTTATGCTCTCTTTTTCAATTCCATACTTTTCTTTAACTGATTCAGGATAGTTATTAGTTAAGTAATCTAATAAAAATATCGCTATGTCTTGAACATCCAGTACATCATTTTTTATTGCTCCTGTAGCAGCTAATCTGTATGCACATCTTTTATCTTCAAATTTTGGCCATAAAAGTCCTGGTGTATCTAGTAGGATTATTTCAGGATTAATTCGAAGCCATTGCTTATTTCTCGTAACTCCGGGCTTATCTCCCGTCACAGCCACATTTTTACCGACAATTTTATTTATCAATGAAGATTTTCCGACATTTGGAATACCTACTGTCATAGCTCTTATCACGGGCGGCTTTCTTCCCTTTTCCTCGAATCTTTTAAATTTTTCTGTCATGGCTTCTTTTACTGCCGCCACAACATCCTTTACACCATTGCCGCTCTTGCAATCGGTATAATACACCTTTATACCTTTTGATGCATAATAGTTTTTCCAAAATCCATTCATTTTTGAATCTGATAAATCCTTTTTATTACCTATTATTACTCTAGGCTTTTGCTTTAGCAATCTATCTATTTCCGGATTTCTACTGGAAAATGGAATTCTAGCATCTACTATTTCAATAACTACATCAACAAGCTTTAGATTTTCTTCTAATATTCTTCTGGCTCTAGCCATATGTCCAGGAAACCACTGTATTTGTTTTTCGTTTATATTATCCTTATTCATCTATATCCCCTGCTTCAATATTTTTATTTTCAAATTCTTCTATTGGTGAATAATCCGTTATATTATTATTTTCCCAAACAAGCTCTTTAAGTGCACTCATTGTATTTATAACACTAAAATCTGTAATCATATTTGAAGAAACATCAAGTTGTTTTATGACTTTATTGTCTTTTAATGGTTCTAGCAAAGTAATAAAATTTTGTGAAACAACTAAATTTTCTAAATTTTGTATTTGGGATAGATTTTCTAAGGATTGAATATAATTCCTAGAAAAATCAACATATCTAATTGATTTCATTTTTTCTATTCCATTTAAATCCGAAAGTAAATTGCCTGTGCACAATATTACCTCTAGTGTATTTATATTGTATAACGGTGATAAATCCGAAATTCCTCTTTCAGTATTATCAGGATTCAAGCCATAATTATCAGATATATCTAAATAAATCATTGATGAACAACCAACCAATGGTGACACATCTGATATTCTGTTATTTTTTAGCACTAATGTTTTTAATTTATTCAATGAAGATAAACCACTAATATCGTTTATCATATTATCAGATAAATCTAGCTCCTCTAGCATACTCATGCTTTTTAAAGGCGACAAATCAAGACCACCGTTACCTGTATTGCCCTGAGATGTAATGACATTATAATTCTTACCTAAATTGAGTTTTTTTAATAAAGCAAGACCAGACAAAGGAGATATATCAGAAACTCTGTTTCCATATAAATCCAATTCTTCTAAATTTGTAAAATATTTTAGTGCTTCAATATTAGAAATTCCTCTTACCCGAGCAGACAATTTTGTAATACCTTCCACATCGCTTCGTAATATGCTTCCGATATTTTTTCCTATTATATTTCTGACAATATTTTCTAAATTCAAATCGTTGAAAATAATAACATCTGAAGTATTGTTTGTCGGTGAAGCTGTAGCTGCTACACTTCCTTCAGTGTTTTCATTTATCGGTGGATTGATTGTAACATTGCCTTCTGTTGGCACTGCTACAGTTTTATCCTCCGTAGGAATACTAAATGTAGGCTTTGATAGCAGATTCATGTTTTTGCAACCACACATACTTAATATTAAAGCAGCACATAAAAGCATACTCAATATTTTCATAAGTGATATATTCTTAATTGTCATATTATTTTCACCGCTTTAACACCTGCATAATTACCTATTAAGGTTTTAGCATTAGATTTCCATAAATATAATTTAGAATTCTCGTTGAATATAATGTTATCAAAATCTCTATCGAAAAATATATTTGCGCCAACATTGTCAGCAATCCTTGTCATTTTTCCTTCTAATACATAATCAAGTGTCATAAGGCCATTTTCTTTTAGGTTGCATAATAAATAATTTTCATGGCTTCTTCCGTATAATCTGGATTCACCTAAAATATTGATTGTTTCTACCTTATCCTTTTCAATTAGATATAAATTTTCTTGTTTTTTATCTGTATATGCAATAAAAGGTTTGTTTAGATAATCATACATAGTTTCAACATCGTTCGCTATTTCAGTGATTTTATAATCTACATCAAATATATCATATCGTCTTAATTTACCATTTTCTTTTATATAAAGATAATTAGATCTTTCATCAAACAGAAATACACTATCTGGCTTACACTCAATTTGTTTTGTTGGTTTTTTGCCTTTTACAGTTAAATAAATATCAGCTTTATTACCATTTAAAACATTATAAATCAAGAAATCCTCTTCCTGTGAATAATAAATTACTCTGTATATATTCTCTGATATATCCTTCAAATCTTTTCCATTGAAGTATTTAAGGGCACCTGCACTATAAATACTGCTGTTTTCTTCGGAATCCAAAACCATTGCTATATCACTCAAGAAATATTTAAAGGGAACTGCATCTGTCCCGGTTTTTTCTTCTGTAGTAGGTTGTATTAAAATTGTTTCCTGTCTAAATAATACAGGCTCTGAATTTACAAAGCTACATTTAATATTCCCTTCATTATCAGAAATATGCATTGTATTGTTGTCAAAATAACAAATATCATTATTCTCTGATATATAAAATGGTTTTGATGAATTAAAATTTTCAGAAATGGTATATATTTTGCCTAAATAATTGCAATAATAAAGCTTATTACCATTTGAATACAAAACACCCTCTTGCGATACTGCATATGAAGCTTCTGTATAAGGTTCTTGACTTAAAACCTTTATTTCTTTGCCCTTAAACATATACATAATGATTCGTCCTAACTCATCCTTACATATTATGCCTCTTTTATTTCCTAAAATTGAAAATTCAGATACATTTTTACATAATGAAAATCTATTGTTTTCCTTTATATTATACTCATACAATATATTATTTTTAAGATAATAAATTCTATCATCAGCAGAATCATGAACAACAGATTCCGCATTATTATCTATCATTCTAACATTAGAATTTTCATCCATTATATATAAGTCATTAATAGAGTCAGTAAAAACAAACGGATACATAAAAGATCTGCCAATACCATTTTGCTCTGTATATCCTAGTTCAGGCACACCCCATGGCAGGAGCTCAATAACTACAACCGTCATCATTACAGCAAAAACTATAACGAAAGCTATTATAAAACCAATTTTTCTTTCTTTTTTTATATATGTTTTTCCAGGTTTCAAGCGCATCTGTAATAAAGCTCCATAACTATAATTGTCGGCGAACCGCTTATTTATTATACATTGAAGACAAAAAAAACACAAGACAGCCAAGCCGCTTTAGCTGTGTTTAATCCCTAATTTTTATGACTCAATACTTCTGTAAAATCATCACCTTTTCTTTGCGGCTTATATTCTACATTAATATCTTGTATATCGTATGGCGTAGCCTGATAAACATAATAATTAAGCCAATTCGCATATAATAAATATGCATGACTTTTCCATTTAAAATATGGTTTTTGGGTTGGGTCATCGTTAGGAAAATAATTTTGAGGTATTGCTGTATCTAAGCCTTTTGCCTTATCTCTTTCATATTCAGTTTTAAGAGTATCTCTGTCATATTCCAGATGTCCCATCATGTATATTTGTCTTCTGTCATGTGAAGCACATATACATAAGCCTGCATCATTAGAGGTTGCTAAAATATCAAGCTCTGATACCTTCTCAACGTCCTGCGTTCTCACTCCTGTATATCTGGAATGAGGTACATAAAAGCTATCATCAAAGCCCCTTAATAGTCGTGCTATCCTATTGTGTGACTTGTGCTCAAATACACCAAAAAGCTTTTTATCCATTTGATATTTATTTATACCGTAATGATAATACAAGCCTGCCTGAGCTCCCCAACAAATATGAAATGTTGTAGTAACATTTTTCCTTGACCACTCCATAAATTTACACAATTCGTCCCAATATCCAACCTCCTCAAAAGGCATTTGTTCTACAGGTGCTCCTGTAATTATTAAACCATCGTACTTTTCATTTTGAACATCCTCAGGAGTCAAATAAAAAGCATTCAAGTGGCTCATTGGGGTATTTTTAGATTTATGTGTTGCAGGGTGCAAAAAAGTCGGCTCTACCTGAAGTGGAGAATTGCTTAACAATCTTAAAATTTGAGTTTCGGTTACTATTTTTGTTGGCATTAAATTCATTATAGCTATTTTTAATGGTCGAATATCTTGATGAAATGCCATATTTTCATGCATAACAAATACATGCTCCTTTTGAAGCGTCTCAGTTGCAGGTAAATCATTAGGTATTTTAATTGGCATATTATTCTTCCTTTCTTATTTTCATCATTAAAATCGCCTTTGTTATTTTACACTTAAGCGTGATAATTGTCCATATTTAACATAAATATAAATATATAAAATTTCAGGCATTTGAGGTGCAAAATGATTATTTCTTTTTTATTTGGTTTAATATCATTTTTAGTATATATTCTTTTTATCGTCTTTTCTGATACATTTATTATCGAAAGTAAAAATGCTTTTTTATTTTTTATTCATAATATTTTTCCTGTAATATTTCCCTTTTTTGTTTTATCATCAATTTATTCTAAAAGTAACATTGCAAAAATTTTTTCAAAGCCTTTTATAAAGCTTACTAAAAAAATATTTAAAATAGATTCATCTATAATTATAGAAAGCTTTGTTTCATCAATAATTGGCTATCCTGCTGGTGCAAAAATATGTGGTGACTTATACACAAATAATTTAATTTCTAAACAAGCCGCTTCTATAATATCTACCTTTACGAATAATCCAAGTCCTTTTTTTGTTATACTAATAATTGGAAAGAGGTACTTAAATTGCTCAATTTTAGGCTTAAAAATTTGGGTTAGCATCATTTTATCAACACTAATAATAGCAGTAATATTACATACTACATTAAAAAGAAATCAACCAATTGATTCTTTTATACATAATAATGTAACAGCTTCACATCAAAATAAAAGCTTTGATATTAATATATTTAACTCGATTATTAACGCTTTAAATACTGCCTTATATGTCGGTGCTGTCATGATTTTCTTTGCCACTATACTATCTTTATTAGGGAAATTATTTCCATCAAACGGAATATTTTTTTCATTAATTTATACATTTAGTGAATTGACAGGAGGCCTACTTCGTTTAGATAAATTAATTTCCTCTAACAATTTTTACCCATACATTTTATGCGCTTTTTGTGCTTGGTCTGGTCTAAGTGCTCATATGCAGGTATGTGGTATACTTTCTTCTTACAATATCTCCTCGAAAAATTATATGATTACCAAGGTATTATCTCCTATTATTTCACCCATTATCTTTTTTTTGTTAAATGTATCAAGATTTTTTTAATACATAAAAATGGCACACCAATTGGTGTGCCATTTAATATAATTCTTGTTTGCAAATAGACAATGTGTATTACACAAGCTTGCTCCAAAGTTCGTTACACTGTGTTTCAAGAGCTGAGAAACCATCTGTGTAGTCAGTTGTACCGGCAAGATCGTTCTTAAGAATTGTTGAAATCTGTCCATCGATAATTTCAGCAATGTCGATAGGCATACGGCAGTTTACCTGACCAGGTGTAGAAGCTGTATCAGCCATAAATACGAATGCATCCCAGTTCTTTGCTCCCCAGTTAGGATCGTCTGTAAACTTCCAAGCATCAAAGCCATTATCATCAAGTGATTTTAGAAGAGGTACTGAACCGCCTGAACCTGAGTTAAATGCTTCCTGTCCCTCTGGTGTAAAGAAGAATAATGCAAGAGCAGCTGCTGCTGTTACGTTTTGTGTTCTCTTATAAACACCAACACCTGATGAACCACAACCAAATGAAGGAATTTCAAACAAAGGCATGTTTATAAGATCCCATTCAATACCTTGTGTGTCATATGTCTTAGCCATAGCTTGAGCTGATGGATAAACAACAGTTGAGAAGATTGGATCCTTTCCACTTAAAGCTTCTGAAGAATCATTAATACCTAAAAGCTTAACATAGTCTTTTCTAGCAAGCTCAAGAGCTTCATCAATAGCTTGGAGGATTTTACCATCTTCATCTATGAATGTGATTTTCTTGTCTGAAGTGCTGCACCATGCAGTTCTTCCTGCATAAGCTTCAAAGAAAGCTGTATAAACAGGTGACCAGCTAAGGTTAAGATCCATAGCATAATAGCTCTCATTACAAAGCTGTTCAGCTATCTGCTGGAATTCTGTCCATGTCCATGTTTCTTTAATAGATGATGTTAAGCCTACCTCAGCTACAGCAGTCTTATTATAAATCAAAGCAATGTGATTGTAGTCACGAGCTACGAAATATAATTGACCATCAATAAGTCCTAATGAATAAATACCACTGTAAACGTCAGCTTGATTAATTCCAAACTTATCGATAAATGCATCAAGTGGAAGAAGAGCTTGGTCTGTTACAGCATATTTATAAGCCTTATCCTCTGAAAAATAGAATACATCTCCTATTTCAGCAGAAGAAATTCTGGCATCTGAAATTGCTGTAAAATCACGCTCAACACTTACATCCTTGTACTTCTTTTCAAAAGCAGTTACAAATCTCTCTGCAGCTGCCTCGTCGTTCTTTGTGTGACCTCCACCAAGGTGATATGTAAATGTTACATCTCCTTCAACTACTCCGGACTCGATAGCTTCATCAAGCTTTTCCTGAGTAACAACAGGTGGTGTACCCTTACATGCCACGATAGAAAATGTCATTAATAAAACGAGAAGAATTACACTTACGCTTTTAATATACTTTTTCATTCTTTTGACCTCCTAAATTATTATATTTTCTATTGCAATCAAACAAGTTTATATTATCATATGCATTTTATTTGTCAATAGTTTGCACCCGCTAAAACGGGTGCAAAGAAACAACTTAACAAATTATTTAAAATGATTTTTAATTTTAGTTTTTCAAGATGCATTAGCTGCGTCCTGAAGAACCTGTAATAAGTCATCAATATGAGTAACTGAAGTATCTGAAACATATTTTTCAAATACTCTTGAAATGTTATCTTTAATTTCCTTTGAAGCGTTCCAATTCATAAAGGATGTTAATGTTGCAGGGTAATCATACTGTGAATAAAGTGAAAATACTGCAGTATTTTTTCCTGAAACCGGATACTCTCTCCAAAACTTCATCGAATTCACACTCTTTAAAGCAGGAACCTTAAGTCCCTCTTCACCAGCATACTCAATTGCTGCCTCAGGAACCATTGCATATAATGCTAATGATTTTGCAATTCTAATATTATTAGCGATTTCCTCTTGTTGTTCTTTAATTTGCTCATCAGTTAAATCAAGCTGTGTGTCTTGATTTCCCTTTATAACTTCTCTGTTAATTACTGCAAGACCTAATGTCTTAACACCTATATTGTTATATTTTATTCCGTTCTTATCTTCAAAACCAGGAAAATGAGCAAATTCCCAATCAAAGCGATTATCGTTTTCTTCAGTTGCTGAGAGTGCTTGACCCCATCTAACAACATCAGCATGATCTGCTACTATAATACCGTATTTTGAAAGCTCTTCTCCCTTTACTTCAGCAGTTGTTTTTGAATCAACTAAGCCAGTTCTTAAGAAATTATCTGCAAAATATCTTATACCCTCTATTACATCAGGATCGGTGAGATTTAGCTCAATAGATTTGTTGGCAAAGTCAACTTCATTATAAAGAGCACCGCCAAATCCCATTGCGAATGATCCCCATATCGAATAATCGTTATAATTCATTAAAACTGGTGTTTCAACATTAATAGCCTTTAACTTTTCAGCATATTCCTGAAGCTCTGCCCATGTCCAAGAATCCTCCGGAACCGGATTTTCAATTCCAGCAGCCTTAAGTAAATCAAGATTTAAAATTACAACCTGATTATTATATTCTACAGGACACATATACAAACGACCATCATATGTTGCTGACTCGTATGCTGACTCCATATAAACATCTGCTGGATAAAGCTTACCAAAATCACTGTCAGTATAGTCAATAACTCCATTAGCTTCAGAGCTCAAATCAACTATCCAACCCTTTTCAACATACTCAGGAAGCTTATCTGAGCTAATAAGAACTACATCACCTATATTTCCACTTTCAATTCTCTCATCAAGTGTTGCGAAATAGTCATTATAATTCAATGTTGAATCAAGCTGAACATCAACACCCGGATATTGAAGTGCATATGACTGTGTAAAAAGGAATGCGTCTGTATCATTATAAAGATTTTCGTCATTAGAATAAGGATCTAATGCAGTATATTCAGCATTATATGATGACAATGTTACACTGCCTATTAGCTCAGGTGGCATTGGATTTGAGCCACCTGAAGTTGAAGTCTTATCATCGGAAGAACCTTTCTTGGAGCAACCTGCAAAAGAAAATACTAATGCAATTGTTAATACTATAAGTAATATACTTCTTAATTTTTTAACCATGTTAAAAACCTCCATTACTCAATTACACCGAGACGCTCAATACCTGATGCTAATTTGTTCTGTCCTGCAATATAAACTATAAGTACCGGGAACATAACCAATAAACATCCTGCAAAAAGCATTGGCTCTGTCATAGCTTTATCAAAGTCTGATGCTTCACCGCTGTATCCCATAACCTCAGCATATGCTGTACGAATATTTTCAAGTTTTGGCTGAAGTGTAAGCATATTCTGCTTATACATATACATTGGTGCTTCGTAGTTATCATTCCAATGCCATACAAAAGAGAATATAAATACGATTGATATAGCAGATTTTACCAATGGCAACATAATCTGTATAAATACTCTAAAAGGTCCAGCTCCGTCAATACGAGCCGCATCGTCCATGGCATCTGGTATTCTTTGGAAGAAGTACATATAAATTAAAGCAAACAAAGCTCCTCTTAAGCCGAGACCAAATAAACATGGAATCAAAATCGGACCATATGTATTAGTGAGACCTAAGGTTGACCACACGCCATATGAAGACAATATAGTTGTTTGCGGAGGAATCAAAAGCACTAATATTACAAAGAAGAATATTATTGTCTTTCCCTTAAACTTAAATCTTCCTAGTGCATAACCTATAATGGCACACGAAACAGCCTGTAAAATTGCACTTCCCAATGATGTTACAAGTGAATTTAAAAATGCGATTGGATAATCTAGGCCCACCCAAGCATCAATAAAGTTTTGATACTCAAAGGCTGTAGGAATCCATTCTACAGTAGGATCCAAGTAATCCTGATATGACATCATTGATGTTGTTATAATGTATATGAATGGAAGAATAAACAAGTATGCTAGCTCAATCAATACATAATATAAGAATATACGACCAATTACAAAAGTAATTTTTTTCTTTGCTTTATAGCCAAGATTTCTGTATTTATCAATAAAGCCTTGGAAAAAAGCTGAAATTTTATTAACTGCTTTTGTCACTTGAGCCACCTCCTAGTAAATAATACGAATATGAGAATTGTGACTAAAGCAAGAAGCATATACATCCAGCTAAGAGCTGAAGCCATACCATAGTCTCCACTTTCTGTCATTGTAGTCATCAAATTCATTATAGGGTTATCGTATTTAACAAATGAGTCAACAAGTGCATAAATACAGTTAAGTATTACGAATGGTGAAATATAAGGAAGTGTTACATGCCAAAATGATTCCCACGCTGTAGCACCGTCGATTTCAACAACCTCGTAAAGTATATCAGGTACACTTTGAAGTGCTGCAAGGAATATAAGGATTTCAACACTACTGCTCCACATTATGTCACCTATATACTGTGTAATATTACCGGCAAAGGAAGAAAAGATACCTGCATCTGAGCTAACTAAAGAGCCAAATACGCTTATGCTTCCTACACCCTCACCAAACAAGTAACTCATTATAACGCCGGCAAGAATAACAGGAATAAAGAATATTACTCTGAATGTAGTTCTTCCTGGGAATTTTTGTTTAAGAAGTACCGCTACAAACAAGGCGAAGAATACTATAATCGGTACCTGCCACAAAGCCTCTAGGAACGAATTAATCATTGCCTGACCAAACTGAGGGTCCTGTATGATTTCAACATAATTGTCAATTCCTACCCACTTACTGTTTCCTTCAAAACCATAAAGGTCTGTTAATGGTGACACATAAAAACTGGTCTTGATTGATAAAACTAATGGTATTACAACGAATGCTATAAATCCAATCAACCATGGAAGAGAGAATCCCCAACCTTCAACCGTCTTTCTTCTTTCAAAGGAAATAATACTTCCGAGAGTACGCTTATGGGCTAATTTTTTCTTAGCTTTTACTTGTGCCATGTATTATTCTCCTCCCTTCTTAATTTCATATCCCCTACGGCTAAATGATAACTCTTGACCATTGACGCTATCAGTTAATTCAACGCCCTCAGTCTCATAGCATACATATACGCAGGTTCCGTCTGAATATTCTGTACAGAATACATCATAATTATCATCAACTCTGTAATGATTTACAATTTCTAATGATGAATAATCCTTAACTGCTTCATTAATTGCATTATAACGAGCAACAATTTCATCCTTCAAATTTGCAAATTCTGAACGATATAATCCATTGTAATAAGTATATCTTAGGTCACTGGTTTTCTCTTCTGTAACCTCATATGATAATAATGAACCATACTCGATTGAACGAAGTAAATAAAATTCTTCATTATCCTGATTATTTATAGGAGCCGAATAATAGTCAACAAATCCATGGTAAATAATTTGAGTTAAAGGAATATCTTCATCTAATACAATATGATATGACTTTTCAATAGGCATATCCATAACTGTATCAACAAATGGAATCGCATATGCATTACCTGTATAAACAGCTACATTCTCAAAATTCTTTCCATATTCTTGTAACCATTTTGTATAAAGATTCATAGTTTGAACTCTGAATAATGGATTTTCTTCATTATAATCTGAGTAAAGCATATCCCCAAGATGTCTTAAATCTACACCGCTAGCATTATACTTCTTTAAATTTTCAATTGTTTCTGATAACACATCTGTGTTGTAATAGCTTGGTCCCATTACGTAGAAATCAGTTTTTCTATATACACCAGAAGTATCATTAATGAAATAATTCAAATAGAATGTGTTTGCTTGTTTAACAATTGAATCTCTAAATGATGCACCATTTACGGGAGAACCATATACAACCAAAGTATTATTATCAAGTGATAACTGAATACCTTGTTCCTTTGCCCATTTATTTAATTCTATAAGTCCATCCTTACCACCAAAAGCACTATCAACTTTGAGCTTAGATGTAGCATTCCAATAGTAGCCACCCTTTTGCCATCCTAAAAGTGAAAGTCTTAAATTTGGTGCTAATTCTTTTAATTGACCATAAATATTTTTGACATCTTCAAAATCAGTCATTACTTTAACCTGATCAAGAACTCCACCTGATACGTTTGATGCACCCATAAACATTTTTAGGTTTAATGTAGCTGCATTACCAGCATCACCGGATTTTAAATCAATACCATAACGATTCTTCCATTGTTTTAAAAGATTTTCTCTGATAATCTTTGCTGTATCAACGTATGAATAATCATCCTCGGCAGAAACAGAAATTCTAATTCTTTGCTCAACATCACCAAGCTGCATATCTTTAACAATCATATCGTATTGTGTACCACCATCAGAGATTTGTAGCTTATAGTAATCACGATAATTATATTGGAAATATATACTGTAGAATGGTAAATTTCTGATTCCCGGATTTGCAATCTTTAATTCAGCGTTAGAATCACCTTCTGCAATGAATGAAGTCATCATTGAGTTTGCAGCTTTATTAATATTAGAACCCTCTTCATCAAAATTCTCAATGATTCCATATGCACCGATTGTAAGAACATTATCACCAAATACAGGCTTATCAGTTGTATCAAAAGTTAAATCTGAACCATATACCTTCTTTGAATATTCATTATAGTTTGTAATTCTGGCAGTATCAAAATATGTGAGTGCTCCAGTACCATCAGGTGTTACAAAACAGCCTTCCTGTCCACTTCTGTGTGATCCTAAATAAGGAAGCACACTCAATGATGCTAATAAAGGACGTCTATCCTGTTCTTCACCTTCGAGACCTTCTCTTTCTATAATTCCGTTTTTAGGAATTCTATATACGAGCTCGTTTCCTTCAATTGTAATTTCAACTGAAAATTCTAGTTCAAGCTCAAGCATCTCATATCTAAGTCTTACACCATTTTCAATGAAATATACTGTTTTTGTATGCTTCATTTGGTTTACACCGAGTACGAAACCACCATCCATACCAGATTTTGTATAACCAACGAATACAGGTGATGTAATAAATTGTCCTGTCTCTGATGTTTTATCATAGATATTTAAATCAGATACTTCATTTTCTCCTAATGTAGTTTCGTAAATAGCTTCTGGGTATGATCTAAAAGTTTCGCCTGTCTTTTTATCTGTTACTATGAACAAATTTTCCTTGTTAGAAAAGCTTAACATTAAGTCATCGTTTTCAGCTACTACTGTCATTCCTTGATCAGATAAAATTATACCATTTACACCCTTTGAGGTAAGTGTAGATGACACCTCTAAATTTCCTGAAACTCCATCTTTACTAAATACAACCTGGCGACCTTCACTTGTAGCAACTCTAAAAATTATAAATGCAAATATGGCAACAAGTACAACAGGTACTGCTATCTTTATAATCAATTTTGCTCTCTTACGTGCTGTTGATTCATAAATAGGGGTATCATTTTTTTGTTCTTCTTCTTTAGCTTTTTTCTTAAACAAGATAACTCAACTCCTTTACAAATTGTATAATGAAGTCAAACATCTGTGCCGCAAGTCCATAAACAATGATGAATAGCAATGCAACTGCTACAACTCCGACTGCAGTCAGTATGAAAACAACAAATCCTTTAACAGGATGGAAACCATGAATACCCTTAATGCAGAAGTAAACAAGGAATACTGTCAAAATATAAACCAATATTTGAACTATATTGTAAATTGATTGTTCTGTTAATGTAAGAACGTGTGTTGCTAATGCAAGTGGTAATGTAAGAAGCATAAGCGGACCATGACAGTATGCACCGCCGATTACTACGTCTCTAAATCTACCTTCACCATACATGATAGTTGTTACACCATAGTTTACAATACAAATTACAACCCAAGGCAGGAATGCAATTAAAAATGTATTAAATGGTTTAACAGTATCTAATGATTCACCATTTCTGTATATGAAGCTTACTGCATATTGAGACACTGCAGTAATTACAGCAAATAAGAACATTATAACTGCCATATCACCATATGAGCCTTGATTTTCATATCTAATTTCTTCAAAGCCATCAACTGGGTGACGAATAATACCACATACTCTTTTAAAGAAGTTTTTCACTATAGTATATACATTCTTCTTTTCAGGCTTAATACCGTATTTTTTTCTACGTGCTTTTTGTACAGAAACAACAACTACCCAAAGAACAAGAAGTAATACTACAACTATAATGATTGTTGAGAAATGATCTCTTAAGAAAGCTGCTCTGATTTCTTCAAAGGCATCGGATGCATAAGTTGCGTTTTCAGCCTCGTAGAACAAATCATACGCTTCATCATTATAATCTTCTCTCATTAAAATGTTACCCATATTAACAAGTGCAAGTGTATAATAATTACTCTTTTCTTTTACTTTTTCCCATACAGCCATCGACTCATTATAACGACCCTCGCTGTAATACATATTTGCTTCATGAACAAGATTTGCAAATTCTGTAGGTTTGAATACAGTAATATTTGCAGTAGTTTTATTTAATACATAAACATTACCATTATTATCTGTTTCAAGGCTTACAGGATATGTTAGCTGACCATATGCTGTACCTTCAGTACCAAATGTGAAAAGGTTATTTCCTCTTTCATCATACTCATAAATACGTCCATATTGTCTATCGATAATAAGCATGTTGTTGTATTTATCAACTGTAACATCACAGAAAATCTGTGTAACCTTAGAAATATTAGATAAAATACTTCCGTCACGGAAATCATAGCTTCCGTAAAGTACGTCTGAACCACCAATATTAATCTTACGAACCTGAGGAGGTGCCTCAGTAGTTGTTGTAGCATACATATATCCATCAGCACTAGAATAAATATTTGTAAATGTGTATGGAAGTGTTACAACCTTACCAAGTCTATCTTCTCTACTCCAAAGAAGCTTTGAAATTGTCTCCCAGAAAGAAAGACTAACCTTGTTTGTTCCATAGTAGCTTACAAATTCACCGTTCGAGCTGAGCTGCATGATACCATTACTGTCACCCTCATTAGTTACATACATAAAACCTCTTGAGTCCTTTGTAACCTTTGTAGGTCTGTAAGAAAAATCTTTTGATAAAATTTCGCTCTCTGGTCTTGAGTAAGAATAACGTAAATTACCATATTTAGTAAATTCAACAAGACGACCATTACCCGAGTCAGCAACAATTATCGCCCCGTCATTAGGGTCTACATATACACCTGACGGTGCACTTAATGCTGACAAATCGCCATCTTTAAATGATCCTTCACTACTGATTTCAAAAAGAAATTTATAATTTGCATCATATACGACAATTCTGTCATTTCCCGTATCTGCTATATAAATCTTTCCGTCCTCGTCAATGAACATATCTTCAGGATTTTTTAGCTTACCCTCTTCCTTAGTTTGGAAGTCAATAACTGTACTAACTTCATACGCTGCAGGAATAGGTTTAGCTGTTTTTTCTTTCTCCTGTATGTAATAGTTCGTATATGGGGTTTTTGCATTTGCAGTTACACCCAACGAGAAGATCAAAGAAAACAACAGAAGAAGACTAATAAATTTTTTAGATCTCATGTGCCTTTAACCTCCTTATTTAATACCTGAATGCGCCATTGTATCCTGAATTCTACTCTGGTTGATAATAAAGATTATGATACTTGGAAGTGTCATAATTAAACCCGAGGCTGCACTGGCACCAGTTCTGGCGATACCGCCACCGATTGTACCCATAAAGAAACCGAGTGTTCTTAGCTGTTCTTTATAGATATATGTTGTTGAAGTTGCTGCATCTGTCCAAATTGTACCGAATGTTAAGATAATAACTGTAGCTTGCGCGTTCTTTAAAAGCGGAATAGCAATCTTTGTATATAACTTCCATTCAGATGCACCATCTATCTTTCCTGCTTCAAAAATATCATTTGGAACTGTATCTAGGAATTGCTTCATGAGGAACAAACAAGTTGTATTAGCAAGACCTGGAATAATATAAACAAAATAAGTATTGTCAATTCCTAATGAAGTAACAATCAAATATGAAGGAATACTTGCTGCTGCTGCAATAAACATCATAGATGTTGTAACAAGACTCATAAGACCCTTACTTCCTGGGAATTTATGCTTTGACAATGGGTAAGATGCCATAGTCAAAAGCCAAACCAAACAGAAAATATATGCTACTGTAATTAAAACAGTATTAAATAAGTATCTAGAAAAAGGTACTGCACTATTTGCTGTAATTGCTGTCAAATCCTTAAAGTTTTGTAATGTAGGATTTTGAACAAAGAATGTTGGAGGATAAAGGAATAATTCCTCCGGTGGCTTAAATGCTGTACATACGAGATATATTAATGGGAGTAATGAAACTGCTCCAGCTAATGTAAGGAATACTAATATGACAGCTTTACCGTGATCTTTGCGTTTTTTTGCTTTCTTTAAATAATCAACGTCTACTTGAAACATATTATCACTCCTTATCTCCTAAAACTCTAAATGCCACACGACCTATACCTAAAATCATTAATGAAAGTACTACGGCAATGGCGGAAGCATAACCAACCTCAAATCTTGTTCCTGAATAGTCACTAAGGTGAAGCATAATTGTAAGCGCCGCATCCTCCGGACTTGGATGTGCAACAATTGTTGCTCCGACTGAAAAAGAACTCGTAATAGTGATAATAGCTGAGAAAAGCATCTGAGGCATTGTTTGTGGTACATCTACATATAGGAGCTTTTGGAATCTTGATGTAACACCATCAACTGATGCAGCATCATAAAGCTCTCTGTCTACACCACGGAATGCGGCAACGAATGAAAGGAACTGCGTACTCAAACTTGACCACAACGCAACTATAATAATTACCGGCATAATATAATTTACATCCTGCAACCATTGAATTGGTTCATTTACAATTCCGAGATTAAGTAATACTGAGTTCAAGTAACCTGTACTATCGTTAGAGAACATTACTGCCCAAACAACTGCCATAGCAACACCGCTTGACAAAGCAGGAGCATAGAATGCTAATACGTATAACGGTCTGATTTTATCAGGAACCTGATTAATAAACCATGCAAAGAAGTACGATGCTATATATGACACAGGTCCTACTATTACAGCATATGTTAATGTATTTGTTAAAGCCTTTAAGAAAAGGGCATCATCTACGAACAAATATACATAGTTGTCAAGACCATTAAATACTGGATCTTCAAAGATATTCCAATAAGTAAAGCTTAATGCTGTAGATGCTAACAATGGAAGCAATGTAAATGTTATAAACAGTATAAAGAAAGGTGCTATTAATGCATATGACATTTTATAACGCCACATCTCATGAAGAGTGTAACCAAAACGTTTTTCTACATTAAAGAAACGCTTCTTCGGAACTGCAGGGGTATTTGCTTCTGATTTTGATTTTTTTGTATTTTTTTCGTCTTTTTTACTCACAAATCATCCCTCCTCTTATCCTTCTGTTTTTGGTGTGGCAAAGTAAATAGAACCATCTTCAGGTATACCAAATTCGGTCTGTTTACGTTTCATTTCTTTATTGATTTCCTTTACAGCATCCTCAAGAGCAATTCTTCCGCTGAGACCTTGAATAACTGTTTGGTTAAGAGCTGTAAGCAAATATCTTGATGTATAATAACCACCCATTGAGTTCGGTGATTCATTAAGCCATACCCATTGTTCATTAATTACATCCAATTCCTCTTGTGTGTATGGAAGTGATTGTAAAGCAACCATATTAGCAGGGTTCCATCTTGATGCTACACCAAATGTAGCTTCAACCTCTCTGCCGTATTCAGCTTGAACATCATTTGAGAGCCACCATTGTAGGAATGCCCATGATTCTTCATAATTTTGCATTGACTCTTCTTCTTGTCTAACAATTATACAGCATGTACCAAGACCACTCGTAGATCTATCAACATATTCCTCACCAGTCTCTTCATTTACTCTTACATGACCAGGTACAGGAAGCATAGCCCATTTACCTGTAAGCTCAGGAGCTGAATAATTGAGCTGTTGATAGAAGGTAATATCTGCTATACCAACAGGCATTTCTCCTGATTTAAATCTCATATAGAAGTTAGCTGCATATACGAAATTATATTGTAGATAAAGATCAGCAAATTCCATAAATGAATCATATGCTGCTGTTGTATTAAGCGCTGAATTCATACCATTTACATCGTAGAAATCTCCACCGTATTGATAAAGGAAAGGTGTATATCCTGCAACACTATAGTTATAACAGAAATCATAACCACTATTGTTAAGTGAAGGAAGAATATCATAAACATCTGTCCATGTATCAGGTGGTTCAATTCCTAATTCTTCAAAAATATCAGTTCTGTAGAACAATGCACTCCAGTTCTGTGTTTCTGGGAATCCATAATAATTATCTTGGTAAAGATATGGAACAAAGGCTTCATCATGATATGATTGTAAACCATAGTCATTATTTGTGTCCTTCCACAAATCTTCAAAGCCTACAACCTTAGCACCATTATATTCTGATGTTTCGAATTGATTCAATGGAACAAGAGCTCCACGAATAGCAAATTCAAAAACGTTTCCTGGAGTAATTGAAATAGCTACATCAGGTGCTGTACCAGCAACATAACGAGGCATTATCAAGCCCTCTGAAGTACCTGCAACCATGTTTATGTTTACCTTAATTCCATATTCAGGTGTAAACTGTTCACTTACCATATTTCTCATGATATCAACATGCTCACGACCTCTAGCAACATAAACCTCAATTTCAGTCATACCCTCAGTATCAAGGCCCTCACGTGCACCGGCATTTTCATAACGGTCATTATTAAATGAATTTAAAAATCTTACTGCACCTACATAAAGGTTCTGCAAGGAGTTACTTCTTGTATTTGGATAAGAATATCCTTCTGGAGCACATACCATATAGTCAACAGCAATTGGTTGATCTTTAATTGATACCATCGTATTACTCAAACCTGTTTGTGCATTTGTAATATCATTGAGTGAAAGAGCTACTTTTTCAAGGTCCTCATCGAAATCCTCAAATAAGTCTTTTGCAACCTTAACTGCGGATGCATAGGATGTAACCTTTCCACCATTCAACTCAATTATTTGATTATAGCATTTGTCCATTACAGATACATAATTCTTTATATCTGCTTGAAGGTTAGGAATATAAAGCTGAAGGTCATAGTCTCTGTTTGCGTCAACTGAATATCCACCACTTGATGTACGTGTAGAAGCTGTAATCTTAACTACCTTATTTACAAGTGTTGAAACAGAATCCATTGTTTCTTCAATCTTTTGAAGAGCATGACGTAAAGGACCTACCTTATTTATAACAGTTAATGTATGAGTCTCACCTGCTTCAAAATAGAACAAATATGGATTTTGCTTCTCATCCTTTAATGAATCCGCAATCCATCCATCTGCATATGCAAAGCAGTATTCTTCTAAATCTTTAAAAGGAACCTGACCATCAATTCTAATTTCTCTAAATGATGATACGTAAGTTATTTGTGATTTATAACGGAATCCAAGCTCATACCAACCTGTCTCAGGTACTGTAAAGCTCCATTCTACTTTATCTCCACCATTACCCCATTGATCTCCACCAAATATATTGAAGAGAGTTGCTTCATAAGAAGCTACTGAAGCATTTGAAGAAGTATAGTAGTTATTATCAGTTTCCATTCTTGTACTGATACTCGTTGTAAAATCCGGTACCTCAAGCTCTAATACAGATGCATCACCTTTAAATTTGCTTGAATCTGAATAGCCATTAAGCTCCTTGTATTCCTCATATGTAGGATTAACAACAGGAGCGATAAACTCGATATTCTTTATAGCACCAGGTTCTCTTGAAAATGTAAGAGTAACTGTGTGTATACCCTTTTGAAGATAGAATCTATATGGATTTCTATACATTCCTTCTGGGTTAGACATTACACAGCTTTGCCAACCATATGTTTCTTGTGACTTAGGACGAATTTGGTTTCCTACAACGTCTTTGTTTTCTTCATAATCATGTCCATAAAAAGCATACATTCTCTTGAGTGCCATATTTGATGCCTCAAGGAATGGAAGCTTTCCATCAATCTTAAATTCGACGATCATGTCTGTATCACGACCATCAAGCATGAGATATTCTAGATAGAGAGAATACAAAGCTGATTCTTCAATTTCCAAATCAAAAGTGATTGTAGTACCATTACTCGAAACGAATAATGAATCCTCAGAAGTATCGACTTTCTTTTCTGTATTATCAGCCTTATCTGTATATACAAAACCGTCCTTATACTCCTCAAGCTCATTTAACTTAAATACTTCAGCATTCAACAATGAAGTATAATCACTAAGAAAATCAGCTGCTTTTTCCTCACCAAGTAGCTTTGTTAAGCTTTCTTTAGTAAGTTCTACATTCTCTTCAACGTTGTACTTTGCCTTCAATTGTTTAATTGAACTCTCTGTGCTTTTATGAGATGCTTCAATTATTTCGGCAATAGAAACACCAATAGCTTCACCTTTATAATATGGATATTCTTTATCAGCATACTTCGAAAGAACCTTACCATATTCAAGGAAACTATTGTCCAAGCGTTCCTCATTCGTTACAAATGGATTAAATTCCATTTCATCATAGTTCTCATAATGATATTGAGTAGCTTCCGCGTCTCTATTTCCATACATAAATAGAGCTACAGCCGCCACAACCACTATCACTCCTACGATGATCGAATAACGAATAATTTTCTTTTTCTTCTTATCCATACGATCAACCTTCCGTAATATATATATTGGTTGTAAAACAACAATAATTACCACTAATGCTTTTTTGGGCAATATAAACAAATTAATTATATATTTTTGGTGCAACTGTGTCAATAAAAAATTCACTGAAGATTATACTCTTTTCTGTGAATTTATAAATATTATATTAATCCATTTACAAGGCTTTTGAAAACATTTCCTCTTTCTTCAAAATTTTTAAATCTATCAAAGCTTGTACTTGCAGGAGATAATACTACAGAGTCACCCTCACAGGCAATTTCCCTTGCAATATTTACAGCCTCCTCATACGATTCCGGATGGAATATTTTGATTTTTGTTTTATCAAAGCTATGTTGATTTCTTACTGAAGCTTCAATTTTTTCTGATGTTGGTCCAATTAAGATTAACGCCTTTACTTTATCACATATAACTGGTCCAATGTCATCATAGGGAATATTTTTATCCTTGCCACCTGCAATCATAATAACATTTTTTTCAAAAACAGACAAGGTTTGTATACTTCTGTTAGGGCTACTATCTATCGAGCTATTATAATATTTAACTCCATTTAGCTCCCTAACAAATTCCAATCTGTGCTGTACTCCTGTAAACTCCCTCACGGTTTTTTCAATATCGTCATTATTTATTATATCTGCACATGCCGAAACTGCTGCTAACAAATTTTCAGCATTAAAAATGCCGGGAACTCTTAACTTAGAAATTTCTATACTATATATATAATAGGAAGACTTCCATATCAATTTGCCCTCATTCAAGTATGCTTTACCCTTTGCTCTCTCACAAAAGCTAGCTTCATCACTTACAAAAGCAGAAAATAACCTTACATTTCTACCTTCTTCAAAACAATTTTTTGAAATGTCAGCAGTAACTTCATTTTTCGAATTTAGAACCACAATACCATCAGCAACTTGATTTTTAAAAATATTTTTCTTTGCTTCTATATATTCATCATAATCCTTATGAACATCGAGATGATTTGGAGTTACATTCGTTATAATTGAAACATCTGGACTTTTTTTCATTGTCATTAATTGAAAGCTGCTTAATTCTACAACAGCATAATCCTCGGGCTTAATATCATCTAGCAAATCAATTAAAGGACGTCCAATATTTCCTCCCAACCAAACATTAATATTTGAATTTTCAAAATGATTCGATAAAAGCTTATAAAGAAGTGTTGTTGTTGTTGTTTTGCCATCACTACCTGTGACGCCAAAAATTTTACAAGGGCATAAGTCAAAAAAAAGCTCCATTTCAGAGGTTAGTTTTGCTCCGTTTTTTACTGCCTTCTTTATTTGTGGTATGTCCGGTCTTATTATAGGAGATTTAAAAATATACTCATGCTCAGCACCTATCAGCCTATCAAGATAATCCTCGCCAGTTATACATTTACAATGAATACCTTCTTTTTCTAACACTTCAATATTTTTATTTATCTGTTCACCTACCATTTTATCATAAATTGTTATATTAGTTGCTCCGCATCTATTTAAAAAGCGAATTAGTGCCATATTGCTTATACCAATACCAATAATACCTATATTCGCATTTCTTATTTTATTTTTGAATAAATTTGTTTTTTCTGACATCGTAATGCCTCCAAACTCAATTATATTTATATTTGTATGTAAAAAAAGTTTTTTTAATACTAAAGCCCGGACATAATCCGGGCTTATAATAATCTCGCAGACCTATTATTTTAAAGAATCTTTAAGAGCTTTTCCTGCCTTGAAAGCTGGAACCTTACATGCTGCTATTTGAAGCTTCTCCCCTGTTCTTGGATTTTTAGCTTCTCTTGCTGCTCTTTCGCGAACCTCAAAAGTACCAAATCCAATAAGCTGTACCTTTTCTCCGTTAGCCATAGCTTTTGAAATGCTATCAAATGTAGCTTCAACTGCTGCAGCCGCATCCTTTTTTGATATACCTGCCGCTTCAGCAACAGATGAAATGAGTTCTGTCTTATTCATGTTCAATTTCCTCCATTTATTTTTTGAATTAAAGGTATATAATATGTTTGTATATCATTTCACTTATACATCTCTTTAACGTTTTCTCATTTTAACAAATTCTATACTATTCGTCAAATATAATCCCTATATTTCTTAAAAAATCTTGACTTTTTTACACTCACTGTTTATGATTAGCGTTGTGTTTCTGTATATAACAGAAAATCTTTCATATTTTTGGAGTGATATTTATTATGATGTTTAAAAGTACTAGAGGATATTCTGAAGAATATAGCTTTTCAGATGCTGTTTTGACTGGAATCGCACCTGATGGCGGACTTTTTGTTCCGGTAGAATTTCCTCATTACACTGAAAATGAGCTCAGTAAATTCTGTTCAATGGATTACTGTTCAATGGCATTAGAAATTTTTTCAAAATATGCTACTGATTTTACGTCTGAGGAATTAGAAAAATGTGTAAAAAATGCTTACGCTGACGGAAGCTTTCCTGAAGAACCTACACCTATTTCAATTTTAAGTAATTCTCTTAGTGTTCTTGAGCTTTGGCATGGTCCTACATCCGCATTTAAGGATATGGCTCTTCAAATATTACCTGAATTTATGTCTATAGCTATAAAAAAGAGTCAAAAGCATGATAAAATTGCAATATTGACTGCCACCTCTGGAGATACAGGTAAAGCTGCTCTTGCAGGCTTTAAGGATGCAGAAAACGTAAAAATTATGGTTTTCTATCCTGCTGAAGGTGTAAGCGAAATGCAAAAAACACAAATGATTACACAAGAAGGAAATAATCTATCGGTAATTGCAGTCGAAGGTAATTTTGATGATGCCCAAACCGGTGTAAAAAACATCTTTGCTGATAGAGAATTTGCCGCGATATTAAAAGAGCGTGGATACACACTTTCTTCTGCAAACTCTATAAATATAGGAAGACTTTTACCACAAATTGTATATTATTTTTATTCGTATTTTGCTTTAGTAAACAATAAATCGGTTTCGTTAGGTGATAAGATCAACTTTGTTGTTCCAACAGGTAATTTCGGAAATATTCTAGCTTGCTACTATGCAACTAAAATGGGGCTTCCTGTTAATAAAATCATATGTGCTACAAATGACAATAATGTTGTTTCTGATTTTATAAACACTGGTATTTATAATAGCAAAAGACCATTCATTTTAACTGTTTCACCGGCAATGGATATTTTGATTTCTTCAAATTTAGAGCGACTGATGTATGACTTTTCAAAATGCAATCCGGAAACTGTATCACTTCAACAAAAAGGTCTAAAAGCAAATGGCTTATACTCTGTTGAAAAAAATGTTTTAAATGACATAGGAGAATTTTTCTGGTCATCATACTCAAATCAAGAAGAATGTAAAAAAACAATATATAGTATTCATGAAGAATTCAATTATTTAATCGATCCTCATACTGCTGTTGGTATAGATGTATACGACAAGTATGTTATTTCTTCAGCAGATACCACTCCAACAGTTGCTGTTTCTACAGCTAGTCCTTTCAAATTTAATAAAACAGTTGCTGAATCACTTTTCGGAACTGATTCAGTAAATAACAAAAACGAATTTGAAATTCTCAAAGATCTCTCTGAAAAAACCGGTTGGGAAATTCCTTCTCCTCTTCGTGATTTAGATAAAAAACCTGTTTTACATAAGAGAATCTGTGAAGTATCAGCAATGAAATCAGAAGTCGATGCTTTTTTACAATAAATAAACAACACAGGAGGTACTTTTATGTTTAATATAGCAATTTTAGGCTGTGGAGTCGTTGGCTCCGGCGTAGCAGATATATTATTTGATAAACAAGAGACACTTAGTAAGCGTTTTAACAAAGAGGTTAAGCTTTCTAAAATTCTTGATATAAAAAATATGGATGGAACTCCCTATGCTCCATATTTAGTAACTGATCCAGCCGATGTTTTTGAAGATGAATCTATAAAATTAGTTGTTGTCACTATCGGCGGACTTGACTTGGCTGCAGACAGATGCTTTGCCGCATTAAGAGCCGGAAAACATGTTGTAACATCTAATAAAGCTGTTGTTGCTGCATATGGCTGTGAGCTTACAAAGCTGGCATATGAAAACAATGTGCGTTTCTTGTATGAAGCAAGCGTTGGTGGTGGTATTCCAATTATCCGTCCTATGAATTTATGTTTATCAGCTAATGATATCTATGAAATTCAAGGTATACTAAATGGTACTACAAACTACATGTTAACCGGAATGTACAAAGATAAAATGTCATTTGATGACATTTTAAAGGATGCTCAAAGCAAGGGCTATGCTGAGGCTGATCCTACAGCAGATGTTGACGGATTTGATGCAGCTCGTAAAATTGCAATTCTTTCTTCAATAGCTTATAACGGCTTTGTTAATTTTGAAGATATTAAATGCGTAGGCATTAGAAATGTACTTTACGCAGACCATGAGCTTGCAGCAGTAGGTGGATATGTAATTAAATTAATTGCCGGAAGCAAAATTACAAAAGCTGGTGTCAAAATTAGCGTTGAACCTAAGCTTGTATCCAAAACAAGCATGTTGGGAGCTGTAAACTCTGTTTACAATGCAATTTTAGTTCGTGGCTCATATACCGGCGATTCTTTATTCTACGGTCAGGGAGCTGGTAAGCTTGCTACAGCAAGTGCTATTTTGGGTGATATTATAGAAATTCTTGAAGCTCCTGAAAGACAAAATTTACCTGCTTTTGTTGACAACAAGGCAGTTATTGTTAAGGATTCCGATGAAAAAGAACGTTTTTATGTACGTGTAGATGCAAAATTCGACGATTCAGACTGTGAAGCATTAAAGACTAAAATCTCATCAATATTCGGTGAAAAGGCCATTTATTTAGGTTATGCATTATCGGATAACACTACCGCAGGCTTTATTACTGATTATTGCACAGAAAGTGAGCTTAAGAAGCTTTGTGAGACTTTAGCTTCTTCTGAATCTGGATACAATATTGCTTACACAATGAGCATTGCTGAATAATATTTAAGAAGGTGTTTTATAAAATGAAGGTAATTAAATTTGGTGGCAGTTCTCTTGCAGATGCGAAACAAATAAAAAAGGTTTGTAATATTATTTTATCAGACCGTCAAAGACGAATTGCTGTTGTATCAGCTCCCGGCAAACGTGATGATAACGACACTAAGGTTACAGATCTTTTGATAGCACTTGCTGAGACATGTCGTGACAAAGGTGATACAGAGTCTGCATTAGATGCTGTTATAGATCGTTACGCCTCAATTGCTAAAGATTTACATCTTGGTAAGGATATAGTTCGTACCATAAAAAAAGATTTACTTGCAAGAATGGAAAAATTATCCTCAAATGCTGACAATTATGGTATGTTTTTAGACCTTCTAAAGGCTGCAGGTGAAGATAACTCTGCAAAATTAGTGGCCTGTTATCTTCAAAGCATAGGCGAAAATGCGGAATACATTGATCCTAAAGAAGCAGGAATGATTTTGAGTAATGAATTTGGTAATGCACAGGTTTTACCACACTCTTATGAGCTTCTATCAAAACTTGCTGAACGTGATACAATAATGATTTTTCCTGGATTTTTCGGTTATTCTGAAGATGGTGAGGTTGTAACATTTTCACGTGGCGGTTCTGACGTTACAGGTGGTGTTTTGGCAGCTGCCGTAAATGCTGATGTTTATGAAAACTTCACTGATGTAGATTTTGTTTATGCAGCAAACCCAAAGCTCATCCAAAATCCATTTCCAATTCCTTTATTTACTTACGAAGAAATGCGTGAACTTTCATATGCTGGTTTTAGCGTTTTACACGAAGAAGCTCTCGCACCTGTTTATAAAAAGGGAATACCTGTTAATATCAGAAATACAAATAATCCTGATGCACCTGGTACATTTATAGTACCTGATAAAACTGCTCCGAAGCCTACCCTTCCTGTTGCAGGTATTGCTGCAGATACTGGCTTTTTAACAATTCACGTATACAAATACATGATGAATCGTTTAATCGGCTATGGACGCAAACTTCTAAGTGTTTTAGAGGAAGAAGGAGTTTCGTTTGAGCATATGCCTTCAGGAATCGATAGTATTTCGCTCATTATTCGCGAAAAAAATTGTCCGCCAGAAACATTACAACGCATCGTTGATAAGTATAAGGCACTTGAAGCAGATAGTGTAACAGTTGACAAAGACCAAGCTATTGTAATGCTTGTTGGTCGTGGAATGACTAAAAATGTTGGTGTTTTAGCAGGAGCAACTGCTGCCTTTGCTAAAGCTAAAATCAATATTAGAATGATTAACCAAGGCTCTTCTGAGGTAAGTATAATGTTTGGTGTTGAAGCAAAAGACGCAAAGAATTCAGTTATTGCACTTTACAACGAGTTCTTTAACTAATATTTTAACTTTAAAAGCAAAGGGGCTGTAAAAAAACAGCCTAAAAAATCACCAAGATTCTGTAAAATGCGAATCTTGGTGATTTTTGATAATAATAAACAAAAATTAATATTATTTATATATATAAAATAAAATAATTAGCATTTATGAGCATAGTGATAT